>CALWOV010000034.1 GCA_944383275.1 uncultured Clostridia bacterium | reverse complement strand
AAAATTTCGTTAGCATCAAGATTTAAAATTTTACATATATTAGCAAAAATTTTTAAACTTGGCATATTTTCACCAGAAAGGTATTTAGCAATATTAGGCTGTTTTATGTTCAATTTACTTGCTAATTCTATTTGTGTTATTTTGCTTGTTTTAATTGCTTTTATCAAATTTTTTCTTATATCTTCTATACTAATCACTTCACACCCCTAATTTAATTATACAAAACCATTTTTATAAAAAATTAATATACAGGCATCGCCTGTAAAAATTTTTTAAGGAGTTTATTATGACCGTAGAAGAAAAATCAAAACGAACATTAAGGCTTATGAATTATTGTCTTGGAATTTATATGATTGGTGATGTTAACACAATGAAGTTTAATATAGACAATTTATGCGAATATTATTTTCCAAGTTGCCAACAGGCATTAAAAGATAATTTATATAATTATTATTTTGAACTAAGAAAACAAACTGAAATTTTAAATGAAATTAACAGTTTAATAGATAATTATGATACTTATGTAAAAGACTTGTATAAAAAATTACAGGCAGAATTTAAAAAACTAAAAAATTCTAAATAACCGTTAAAATTAAACCATTTTTAAAATTTATAAAAATCTATTATTCACAATTTTTTGCATACAGGCTTTTAATCATTTAAAATTAACAAAACCTAATAAAAAATAACCAATTATAAAAACAACCCAACAGGTTTTTCCTGTTGGGCTTCAAACTTTTTTCAGCCTGCCATATCTAAATTTTCAAAATTAATGCAAGTTATAAAAAAGCAAAAACCACCTTGCAAAATGCAGGTGGTTCAAGCGTTAATATTATTTTATAAATTCTATAAACATCATATATTTCATTTGCATTTGATTTTCTAATAGTTTTAATTTAAATAATATCTTAAATTAAGAAATCAAAATATTCACTATTACTTAATAACAACTTTCAAATCTTCTATCTTAACCGAAATACAATCTCCATAAAACTCTCTATTGTCATTAATTCCAGAAAAATCAACTTCTATGTAATTTTGCACTGCTTTTGCATCCATTACACACCCTTTATCGCCTTTATGAATGCCAAACCGGGTATATTTTAAGTCTTCAACAATAAGTTCAACTATATCATAATTTTTTATTTGAACAGGCTCTAAATAATTGGGGGCTTTTGATAATACATTACCTAATTTAACCCAAATTTCCTTTTGTATTTCATCTGGTAATTTTTCTTTTTCCAAAACAATATCTTTTGCAAATATATTTACTATAGCATAATTGCCAATATTTTGTGGATTAAAAAACAAAACAGAAAAACTTCCCATTTTTTCTTCTATCACTATACCACGCATATCTTTTTTTAAATTATTCTTCTGATACAGTTTATCGTCAATTAACCTTACTATTTCTAATTTTTTCATTTTATCCACCCTCCAAAAGGCGTAGTATTTTTAATTTCTCCCTCTGGACAAAGCATCCAGCCACTATAAAATTTTATCCCATTTAAGTGAATGGGTATGGCTAACCTTTGTCCCCTTCTATCCAAATTCTTTAAAACATAATTACCAAGTAAGTATTGCCCTATTGCTTGTTTACAAAATTCATTTTGTAAATAATACGAATCATCAATATCAAAACCCAAATTGTAAAATATTTGATTTTTACCTTTAGAATCTTCTGTATTTTTAAAAACATATTCAGTAAATTTTCGTATATCACATTTTGCATTTGCAGATTTTTTTACTATATTATATTGAATATCTTTTTTATTGCAATGACATTTTTCATGTAAAGGTTGCTTTGGCATATTTCTTGCAATAAAATAACAACCATCAAGAGCAGAGCAATTCATACAATGACCCAATATAGCCATTATGTTTCGCAAAATCTCTCTATACCATTCAGGTTTATTGGGAATAAAAAAATGATCCCATTCTATCCATTGATTAAAAATAATCTCGCCATTTTTTCCAATTTTAATTAAATTTTCAAATACACTCATAATATATCAAATTTCCTTTTAAAAAGCAAAAGTTGAAGAAATAATTATATTTCTTCAACCTTTTTATATTTAAAGTTTACTATATAAATTAGATAAAAACAATAGTTAGTGACATTATTTATAATTAATTAATATAGATAAATCTTTTTATTTCATTTTTTTTTAGAATATAATTATATTTAAAACTTCTACCTGCTTTTTTATAAATCTCAAAATTAATTTCATTAATACAATATCAATTTGCCAACCCAATAAACTTTTTGAATTTAAAATAAATTTTTTTATTTTAAAACTAAATTTTAAATTAACATAATTACTCATTAAAATTTAACACTTTTTAATTACCTCATTTCAAATTGTTTGCTTAATAACTATACTACAACTTTCTTTGGGTTTTACTTTATAACTCAATAGTAAATAATAACTATTTACTTAAAAAATTTAAGATTATATCTTTAATTATTAAATTATTATGCTTAAAAACACCCCTGCATATAAAAAATACGACCATATATGGTCGTAAATAAACAACAGGTATAAACCTAATATGGCTCCTCAAGCAGGACTTGAACCTGCGACCTATCGGTTAACAGCCGAGTGCTCTACCAACTGAGCTATTGAGGAATAAGTTACACTTAAATTTAAGATTAAATTCAAGTGTAAAATTATTTTAACAAAATTATGCATATATGTCAATGATTTTATACAAAAAAATTTAATAATTTTAAAAAAATTTTA
>CALWOV010000033.1 GCA_944383275.1 uncultured Clostridia bacterium | reverse complement strand
TAATATAAACTATGTGATGTTGTTTTGCTCACGATGTTCACAAACCAATTTGCTAAACGCAAATCCGTTGTCCCAACGGCATCACTGTTTGAATTAACATCAGTTTTGCTTGAATATACACTCGCTTTGCTTCGTATGCATTCAGACAAAACTTCCGATAATATAAATTATTTGATGCCCAAATTTCAATTTTTTAATTTTAATAAATATTAATTTTATTATAAAAAATGTGTTTTTAATGTAAGTTTATAACAATTTTAGTATAACAAATAAATTAAAAAAATTGCAACTTTATTTTATTTTTAATAAAAAAGTAAATATTAATTAAAAATTTAAAAACTAATATAAAAGGGGTAGTAAAATTATATAATAGTTATTCTACAAGTTTTAAACTTCACAAGACTATTTTAGTTATTTTTTTAAACTAAAAAAGCATAGCACAAATAAAAGCACTTCTTTGTTATTTTACTAGTTTTTTATAAAATTTATAATTTATTTTAAAGTTTATAAAAAAATTAATATATAAAAATAAAAAAGCATTTATCTATATAATAAAATGCTTTTTTAATTAATTATTTTATGTGTTAATATATTTTTTCGTTGTTTATTTTAAGTTAACCCTTGCATCAACAGTAAACAAGTTTCCATCTTCATCAAGCATAATAGGGTTTGCATCAACTTCTAAAATTTCATTAAAGTCGCAAACAAGTTGACTTAACCTTAATAATGTTTCTTTAACATATTCAACATTAGCAGCCTTATCACCTCGGACATCTCCAATTATTTTAGATGCTTTGGTTGAATAAATTAAATGATTAACATCACGCAATGATAATGGGCAAGGTCTGAATGCAACTTCTTTTAAAACTTCTATATAAATTCCACCCATACCAAACATTATTTGATAACCATAATCGCCTTGATATACAGCACCTGCAACTAGTTCTCGTTTGCCTTTAACTTGTTGCATCACAACAATGCCGTCAAGCCCATCTAATAAATTTGCTTTTTTAAGCCTTTCTATTAATGCATTCCATTGCATTTCAAGGTCTTGTTCGTTTTTAATTCCTACAACAACACCACCAACATCGGTTTTATGTGATACTGTTTTACTGCTTATTTTCAGCACAACAGGGTAACCTATTTTACTTGCAATAGCTTTCGCTTCTTCAAGATTGTTTGCAGAAGCGTAAGCAGGAATAGGCAAGCCATAACTTTCAAAAATTTCCAAACTTTGCAGGGTTGAAAGTTTTTTAAGATTTTCTTTGTTAGCATCTTCAATTATTTTTTTAACTTTTGCTTTATTAACTTTAAACACAGGAGTTTTTGCAGAACTTTCTTCTAAAAATTGTTTTCTATCTAATAAAGCCTTAAAACCACTAATCGCATCATCAACAAACTTAAATGTAGGTATTGTTGAATTTGTTTTTTCTTCTTTTTCTTTTTCAAAGTCTTCTGTTGTCATATATGTGCAAATAATTGGTATATTAGGATATTTTTGTTTCAAAATTTCTAAATTTTTATAAAGTTCAATATCATTTTTGCCTGTTATATAAAGATAAATAACATGCAACATATCTATTTCACCACTTGCAAGCATAAGCTCACAAGTTTTAACATAACTTTCACAACTTGCACTTGCAATAACATCAACAGGGTTATTTAAACTTGCTTGTGGAAGAACAACCTTTGAAATTTTTTCTTTAAGTTTATTAGAAAGTGTAGGTATAACAAGACCGTTTTCAGATGCTGCATCTGTTGCTAAAATTCCCGGACCACCAGCATTGGTAACAATTCCAAGTCTGTTACCATTAGGAATAGGGCAGTATTCAAACACTTTTGCAAGGTCGAACATTTCGTTTAGACCCTTTGTTCTTATAACCCCACTGCTTGCAAGTAAACTATCAGCAGAAATATCGTTACCAGCAAGAGAACCTGTGTGAGATGCTGTTGCTTTTGCACCTTTTTCACTTCTTCCAGATTTTATTGCAATAATTGGTTTTTTGTGCGAAACTCGGTATGCAATTTTTCTAAACTCTTGTGGGTTAGTTATGCTTTCTATATATAAAAGAATTTGAGAAATTTTTTTGTCGTTTTCCCATTGCTCCATAACATCTAGGGCAGTGATATCTGCTTGGTTTCCAAGTGATACCATTTGACCAAAACCTATGTTAAGACTTGGTAAAATGTTAATAGTTCCAGACACCAATGCACCAGATTGTGAAGCAAAACCAATAGTTCCTTTTTTAGGGACGATTGGCGCAAAGCACGCATCTAGCCTTATGTTATCTGCTGTATTAAATACCCCTAAACTGTTTGGACCAACAAGGTTCATATTATATTCTTTAACTTTATTTGCAAGTTGTTCTTCTAAAAGTTTACCTTCGCCACCAATTTCCTTAAAACCACTTGAAATTACAACAATATCTTTTATATTAGCCTTGTTACATTGGTCAACAACGCTTAATACCACTTTTGCAGGAACAGCGATAATAGCAAGGTCAACACTTGCGTTTATATCATTAACTGTTGGATATGCTTTTAAACCCAAAATTTCACTTTCTTTAAGGTTTATTGGATAAATTTTTCCATTAAAATTAAGTTCAATAAGCCTTTTTAAAAGTTCATTTCCAACTGTGCCTTCTTTTGCGCTAGCACCTACAACTGCCACTGATTTTGGCTTTAAAATTTTATCTAATTTCATATTTTCCCCCAATAGTTTGTTTATAACTTTAATTATAACCTTATTTTGCTTAAAATGTCTATTAAAACAAGGACAAAATTTTTATAAAATGCTATAATAAAATTACTAAAAAATTAATAAAGGAATAATTATGGAAATAAGAGTTTTTGAAGGTGAAAGCCAAGGCAATATGTATATTGTATCAGAAGATAAAAACTATATTGTCATAGACCCTTGTGTTAGTTCTAGCAGCAAAGATGTGGAAAAATATATAAAAGATAAAAATTTATTAGGCATTTTTATAACTCACGGTCATTATGACCATTTTGAAAAATTGAACGATTGGTTAACTTTTAATAAACCTGTTTATTTACATCAAAATGCAGTAAGTAAACTTTCAAATTCACAATTAAATGGAAGTGCATTTTTTTATACACCAATTTCATTGGAAATTCCAAATGATTTAATAAGATATGTTGATGATGAAGATATTATATCGCTAAAAAATATTTCGGTTAAAGTTTATAAGTTTGATGGTCATACAAATTGTGAACTAGCCTTTTTAATAGAAAACAAACTTTTTTCTGGTGATTTTATATTTGAAGGTGGCAATATAGGGCGTTGCGATTTACCAACAGGAAATTTTACTGAAATGCAAAAAAGTTTAGATAAACTGAAAAACTTAAGTGAAAATTTAGTAGTTATG
>CALWOV010000032.1 GCA_944383275.1 uncultured Clostridia bacterium | reverse complement strand
ACTATGTGATGTTGTTTTGCTCACGATGTTCGCAAACCAATTTGCTAAACGCAAATCCGTTGTCCCAACGGCATCACAGTTTGAATTAACATCAGTTTTGCTTGAATATACACTCGCTTTGCTTTGTGTGCATTCAGACAAAACTTCCGATAATATAATAATTATTGCATTTAATTAATAAAAAAGTCAAGTATAATTTCGCTTAAAAAGTGGCTTAAAGCCTTGTTTTAGTTGCATTTTTTTGTGATTTTTGCTAAACTTTATTTAAGTTTTTGTTAAAGTTTTAACATTTTTAATTTAATATAACAAAAATGTTAATTAATCTGTAAAGTGTGATTTTAAATTTTAAATCAAATTTTAGCAGTTTTAATTGGAAGTGCTAGTTTTGTTAATGTTTTTACAACAAAACTTTTATTTTAACAGACTTTCCAAGGATAATATAATTGTTGACAAAAACATTAATTTATACCAAAAAAGGAAGAAATTATGAATATACCAACAGTTTTATCGCAAAAATTTGGAATTAAAGAAAGTTATTGTGAAAATCTTATTAATTTGCTTGATGAAGGTTGCACGGTGCCTTTTATTGCAAGATATAGAAAGGAAATGCACGGAAGTTGTGATGACCAAACCATAAGGTCTTTTGCTGATGCTTTAAATCAGTTAAGAAATTTAGATAAACGCAAAGAAGAAGTTATTAAACTCTTAACTGAACAAGGCAATTTAACTGAAGAATTGCAAAAACAAATAGATGATGCAACAACAGTTACCGAAGTTGAAGATATTTATCGTCCATTTAGACCAAAAAGAAAAACTAGGGCGTCAGTTGCTATTGCGGCAGGGTTGCAACCTTTGGCAGATGCTTTGCTTTGGCAAGATAAAAATTTAGATGTTAAGACAGAAGCAGAAAAATATATTGATAAAGAAAAAGGTATTGAAACGGTTGAGCAAGCATTACAAGGTGCAAGTGATATTATTGCTGAAATTGTTGCTGATGAACCAAATGCAAGAAAAGCACTTAGAGAGTTGTTTTGGAATAAGGCAAAAATTAAAACCGAATGGAAAGCCGACAAAGACGAACGCAAAGTTTATGAAACTTATAAAGAATATTCTGAACTTATTAAAACAATGCCAAGCCACAGAATACTTGCAATTAACAGGGGCGAAAAAGAAGACGCCTTAAAGGTTGCAATGGTGCTTGATGCACAAACTAGGTTAGAAGTTTTAAACCTTTTGTGCAAGCAATTTGCAAAGGGTGTTGAAGAAATACCAGAAGAAGAAAAGACGGCAGCAACCGTTTTGGAAAAACCAGAAAAACAACAGGATAGTGCTGAAAACGGTGCTGAAAGTGAACAAAAAGAGCAGGAAAGTGCTTTAAAAAGCAAAACCAAAACGAAAAAAGAAGTTGAACCATTAAGCGAAATGGGTGCAAGAAAAATTGTTACACTTGCAGTAATAGATGGGTATGATAGATTGCTTTTTCCAAGTTTGGAACGCGAATTAAGAAATATGCTTACTGATAATGCAGATGAGCAAGCAATTAAAATGTTCGAAAGCAATTTAAAACCTTTGCTTATGCAACCACCCCTTAAAGGAAAAACAGTTATGGCTGTTGACCCTGCATACAGAACAGGTTGTAAAATTGCTGTTGTTGACCCTAATGGAGATGTTCTTGACACCGGCGTTGTTTATCCAACACCACCACAAAGCAAAATTGAAGAAAGCGAACAAATTTTATCTGCAATGATTTATAAAAATGGTGTTAACACTATTGCAATAGGAAATGGAACGGCAAGTAAGGAAGCAGAAATTTTTGTTGCAGGTCTTATTAAAAAACTAGACAGACCTGTTCAATATGCAATGGTTAATGAGGCAGGCGCAAGTGTTTATAGTGCAAGTAAGTTAGGGGCGCAAGAATTTCCACAATTTGATGTAAGTTTAAGAAGTGCTGTTTCTATTGCAAGGCGTTTGCAAGACCCATTGGCAGAACTTATTAAAATTGACCCAAAATCTATTGGCGTTGGTCAGTATCAACACGATATGCCACAAAAAAGACTTTCCGAAGTTCTAGATGGTGTTGTGGAAGAAAGTGTTAACAGTGTTGGTGTAGATTTAAATACTGCATCTGTTCCACTTTTATCGCGCGTTAGTGGACTTAATTCGGCAACTGCAAAAAGTATTGCTGAATACAGGGCTAAAAAGAAAGGTTTTGTTAGCAGAGATGAGTTAAACGATGTTCCTAAACTTGGTGCAAAGGCTTTTGAGCAATGTGCTGGTTTCTTGCGTATTCCAGACAGTTCTAACATTTTAGATAACACTGCTGTTCACCCAGAAAGTTATGGTGCTGTTAAAAAATTATTGGCTCATTTTGGGCTTGATGAAACTGCAATAAAAGATGGTAGAATTTCGGTTTTACCAACTGCGATTGAAAGTGAAGGCGAGCAAAAAGTTGCAGATATTTGTGGTGTTGGTGTTCCAACACTTAAAGATATTGTTGAAGAACTTTTAAAACCTGGAAGAGATATTCGTGATAGTTTGCCAAAACCAATTTTAAGAAGTGATTTATTATCGATAGAAGACTTAAAAGAAGGTATGACCTTAACCGGAACAGTTAGAAATGTTATTGATTTTGGTGCGTTTGTGGATATTGGTGTGCATCAAGATGGGCTTGTTCATATTTCTGAAATATGCGACCGTTATATTAAACACCCAAGTGAAGAACTTAAGGTTGGAGATGTTGTTAAGGTTAAAATTATTGGTTTAAACCTTGAAAAACAACGCATAAGTTTGTCTATTAAACAGGCAGATAAAGATGAAGCAACGCCTGTTGTATAAAAAATAATATTATAATTATTTAGATTATTAAATGTCATTTTAAAAAATTGATGTTATTTAATATAAAAACACAAAAATTGAAGATTTTTATTATAAAATACTTATTTTTAATAGATTTCTAGTATATTTTAATTTTAAATAATATAGTTTTTGTTAATTTTAAAAGCAAAGTGATTATCTTTGCTTTTTTTATTATAAGGTTAAATAGAAATATTTAATAATATTTAGTTTTGATATTTTATTTATATAGTTTAATTTAAAATGTTTAAATAAAAAAATTTTATGTTGTAAATAGCATAGTGCTTTTTATATGGTGGGGGGTGTTTTGTTGCAACAATTGGTTGCAACTTTGTGTGGCTTTTGCCACACAATAATGGTTTTTTTAAAACCATTTTAAACACCCCCGAAGCTAGATTTTTGCTTTTAGTTAATTTTAAGATTAAATTACTTTTAAACTTAAATTGTATTAAAATTGTTATTTTAATATAAAAAACATTAATATTAACTAATAAAAGCATTTATTAATTTTTATTGCCTTTTATTTAGAAATAAATCATTTTAAAGATATATTTCTTTTTATATGTTTATTAATTGACAAAATTTTTAATATTTAATAAAATAATATTATTAAAATCAAGGGGGTTGTTATGGGCGATTTTAGAGATGCAATGTCAAAGGTTTTTGATGTTATAAATAAGGTATGTGCAATTGTATTGCTTGTAACTTATGTGCTTTTTGCATTTAACGCAAACTTAGACTTCATTCACAATGATGTAATTATGGGAATTATAAACTTTATAATGTATTATGGTCCACTAATTATTGCAGCATTGGTTTGTGTAGAATTTGCAATAAAACGCAACATAATTATTCAAATTATAATCTATGCACTCATTGCGCTTGTTGTTATTTTCCAATTCTTCCCAGGAACTTGGAACGCATTTATGGGGGGCTAATAAAAAACGGCAAATCAGCCGTTTTTTT
>CALWOV010000031.1 GCA_944383275.1 uncultured Clostridia bacterium | reverse complement strand
CAACCAGCACACGCCCCCGAGAATTGGAAATGACAGTCTTTAAACTGACTTCCTTTAATTGTGGTAGAAGGGAAAACTGTTGTGTCATTTTGAAGCTTGCTTGCTTCTATCCAATTTTCGCGTTGCTCTTCAATTTGCTTTTCAGCATCGCTCATTACTAATGCTTTGTTTTTAGCAGGGCATATCTTTGCACAACTTCCACAACCTGTGCAATCTAGTGGGCTAACTTGAATTCTGAATTTTTTATTTGTTGTTCCTAATGCAGTTTTACATTCAAATTTTTCCGAAGTTTTTGTGTTTTCATCAACCAAAACTGCTTTTATAGCACCGTGTGGGCAAACCATACTACACATATTACATTGAATACAATTTTCGCTTAACCAACAAGGTATAGATGGGGCAATTCCACGCTTTTCAAACTTGGTTGTGTCTGTTGGCACAACTCCGTCTGGTGTAAATGCACTACAAGGTAAACTATCTCCTTTTTGCTCTTCAACAGGTTTAATAATTTTTTCTGCAAAGTCATTAGTTGTTATATTATATTGTGTTACCAATTTATTTTTAGCATTTTTCCAAGAACTAGGAATGTTAACTTTAATAACCCCTTCTTTACCTAAATCAATGGCTTTAAAGTTTTTCTGAACAACTTCTTCTCCAGCTTTTGCATAAGATTTTTGAGCCATTTTTTTCATTTGAACTTTTGCGTTTTCATAAGGTATTATTTTTGTAAGATAGAAAAATGCGCTTTGCATTATGGTGTTTATTTTTCCACGAAGCCCAATTTCATCTGCAATTTTTTGTGCGTCAATTATATAAAATTCAATATTGTTCTTTGCAATTTTTTGCTTAAATTCACAAGGCAATTTTTCTTCTAATTCTTCTGGTTTCCAATCACAGTTTAAAAGCAAAGTTCCACCTTTTTTAAGTTTAGATAGAAAATCATATTTGCCAACATATCTAGCATTATGACAAGCAATAAAATCGGCACTGTCAACAACAAAAGGTGCTTTAATTGGTGTTTTACCAAATCTTAAATGAGAAATGGTTACACTACCACTTTTTTTACTATCATACACAAAATAACCTTGTGCATAAAGTTTTGTGTTTTCTCCAATAATTTTAATGCTGTTTTTATTAGCACTAACAGTTCCATCACTTCCAAGTCCATAGAATAAACATTGTGTTCCATCATATTCTATTTCAAAATTTGGAATGTGTAGGGAAGTGTAGGTTAAATCGTCATTAATTCCAACAGTAAAGTGATTTTTCCCATTAGCCTTACAATTATCAAAAACGGCTTTTGCCATAGCAGGTGTAAACTCTTTACTGCCAAGCCCATATCTTCCACCTAGAACTTTAGTGTTATTTTTCTTATTTTCGTTTAATGCAGCAACAACATCAAGATATAAAGGTTCGCCCAAACTTCCACTTTCTTTTGTTCTGTCAAGAACGGAAATGAACTGTGTGGTTTTAGGTAATGCTTTTACAAATTCGCTTGCATAAAATGGTCTGTATAATCTAACTTTTAAAAGCCCAAGTTTTTCACCTTTTTTATTTAAGTGGTCAATAGTTTCTTCAATAGTGTCGCAGGCACTTCCCATAGCAACGATAACTTTTGTTGCGTTTTTATCTCCATAATATTGATACAAACTATATTTTCTACCACTTATTTTTTCATAGTCTTGCATTGCTTTTAAAACAATATTGCCACATTCGTTATAATATTTATTTGCGGCTTCTCTGTTTTGAAAGAAAACATCAGGGTTTTGTGCTGTTCCTTGTTGATGTGGGTTTTTAGGGTCTAATGCTCGTTTTCTAAATTCTAAAATTGCTTTATGTGGAATAAGCCTGTTAATTTCTTTGTTTTCTAAAACATCTATTTTTGCAATTTCGTGAGATGTTCTAAAACCGTCAAAAAAATGCAAAAATGGAACTTTGCTGTTAAGTGTTGACATCATAGCAATAGTTGCAAAATCGTGCGCTTCTTGAACATTGTTGCTACAAAGCATAGCAAAACCCGTTTGCCTGCACGCCATAACATCACTATGGTCTCCAAATATTGATAAAGCGTGAGTTGCTAAGGCTCGTGCTGAAACATTAAAAACGCAAGGCAAAAGTTCACCAGCAATTTTATACATGTTTGGAATCATAAGCAATAGTCCTTGACTTGCTGTAAAAGTTGTTGTTAAACTGCCAGCAAGCAATGAACCGTGTAATGCACCAGCAGCGCCACCTTCACTTTGCATTTCAACAATTTTCATTTTTTGACCAAAAATATTTTCCTTTCCTTTTGCGCTCCATTCATCACATGCTTCTGCCATTGGAGAACTTGGGGTAATAGGATAAATAATTGCAACTTCATTTGTTGCATATGCACTTAATGCAGCGGCTGTGTTGCCATCTATTGTCATCTTTTTCAAAATAAACACCTCTTTTTGTTTGTAAATTTTTTAACTAAAATAACTATAAAATGAAAAAATTAGTTATCAAATTTTATTATATATTTGTATTGTTTTTAAGTCAAATAAAATTAAAAAACTAAATAAATTAATGTTTAATTTCAATGACAAACTTAATTTAAAGTGCTATAATGAATTTAAACTTATTTTTGTTGGAGTATTGCTATGAAAATTTATAATGGTGCAAAATATTATGAAAATGAACAAGCGCAAAAACAATATAAAGACGCTGTTAATAAGGTTGGTTTATGGGGTTCTGAAAAGATTGTTTTTGAAGAATTTGTTGGCAGAGATAAGAAAATTTTAGATGTTGGTTGTGGTGCAGGGCGCACAACGTTTGGGTTATATAAACTTGGTTATAAAAACATTGTTGGTGTTGATTTGTGTGAAGATTTTATAAAATTTGCTAAAAATTATGCAAAAAACAATAATTTTAATATAAATTTTCAAACAGAAGATGCAACAAAGTTGAATTTTCCAGAGCATAGTTTTGATGTTGTGTTTTTTTCTTTTAATGGTTTAATGTGTATTCCGGGTGAAGAAAACAGAATAAATGCAGTTAAAAATGTTTATAAAATTTTAAAACCTAATGGCTTGTTTATTTTTACAACGCACAGCAGGGAAGATGAGCAATTTCTAGATTATTGGAAAGAAGAACAGGAAAAGTGGAATATAGGCGTTCAAGATGATAGTCTTATAGATTTTGGAGACCGAATAAAACAAAATGATAAAAATGGTTATACATTTTTCATACATATTCCAAGCAATATAGAAGTTTATAATTTATTATCAAATAACGGTTTTGCAATAATCTATAACAAAGCAAGGAATGAAATAGTGGTTGAAAATCAAGCAGTTCAAGATTTTTCAAGTAATTGTATTTTTTATGTAGCGAGGAAAAATGAAACGAATTAAAGCAGTTGTGCAATATAAGGGAACTAATTATTCGGGTTGGCAAAAACAAAAAAACGCAAATTCAATTCAAGCAGAAATTGAAAATGCAATTTTTCTTGCACTAAATGAAAAAGTTGAAATAGTTGGAAGTGGGCGAACTGATGCTGGTGTGCATGCAATGGCTCAAGTTTTTCATTTCGATACAAACACTAGAATTTCAGCAACAAAATTATATGCTGTTATAAATAAGTTTTTGCCAACCGATATAAAAATTTTAAGCAGTGAAGAAGTTGATAATAATTTTAATGCTCGTTTTTCTGCTAAACAAAAAACATATAATTATTATTTCTATTGTTCTGAAATTGAACTTCCTTTATTTAAAGATTGGAGTGCAAAGATAAGAACAGATTTTGATTTTGATAAAGCACTTTTGGCGTGTAAGTATTTTTTAGGCAAGCACGATTTTTCTGCATTTTGCAGTGCAAATTCGCAAACCGAAAATATGGAACGAGAAATATATAAAATATCATTACAAAATTTTGGAAATAATTTATTTTGTTTATCTGTTACAGGTAATGGTTTTTTGTATAATATGGTAAGAATAATTGCAGGCACAATAATTGAAGTTGGATATGGCAAAATTAGTCCAGAAAGTATAAACAAAATTATTTTATCTAAAAACAGAAAAAATGCAGGTCGAACAGCACAAGCCTGTGGATTGTTTTTAAAAAATGTAGATTATAATGTTTGATTTTAATGTTTTCTTTTGTTATATTGAAAATGTATAACTTATATTATCGGAAGTTTTGTCTGAATGCACACGAAGCAAAGCGAGTGTATATTCAAGCAAAACTGATGTTAATTCAAACAGTGATGCCGTTGGAACAACGGGTTTGC
>CALWOV010000030.1 GCA_944383275.1 uncultured Clostridia bacterium | reverse complement strand
TGCAACACAATTAGATTATTTGCGTGTGCTTGTCTGCTGGAGCGAAGCGACAGCACTTGTATCAAGACAAGCACACGCTTAAGTGCCAAATGGGTTAATTTATTTTTTTAAACCTCTAATTTTTTCAATAATTGTAATAACCGCTATTATTATAACAATATAAAATAACAAATAAAGAATATGTGGGTAAATACATTTTGCACCGATAGATTGAAGTTCACTACCTATTAAAACAGAATGGCTAAAAGGTAATAAATTTATAAAAGTTGCAAACCCACCGCTAAATGCACTTATAGGCATAAATACTCCACCAAAGATTCCTGTTAGCGAAATAAATATAGAAGTTATAGGTCCAGTTTGCTTTTCATTTTTGCAAATACAACCTATTAAAATCCCTATGCAAATATAAAAAATTGCAGAAGGCAATAAATATAAAATATTCAAAAGAAAATAGACACCAAATGGGAATTTAAAAATTAGAGCCACCAAAAAGAAAAGAATAGTTTGAATGAAAACCATTGGCAAGGCAGAGATAAAAAAACTAAAATAATAACTAAATTTGTTTATTGGCGAGATATTGATTCGCTTAATAAATGAAGTGTTTTTATCTGACGAGATTTGCATAGCAACAAATAAACTTGTAAAAGTGTATCCAAAAACACAAATCCCATTTGCATAACTTTTTATTTTAAAATTGGCAGGGACAAACTCCATATTAGTAAATATAATTTGCATAACTAGTAGCATTATAAGTGGAAAACCTAAGCAAAAAACTAAACTTAAAGGTTCTCTAAGCATTTCTTTAATATTCCTTTGTGCTAGAATAAAACATTTTTTCATTATTCTTCCTCCGACAACATTAAAAAGGCATTTTCAAGACTATTTGTTTTTGTAAGTTTTACAATTTCATCACGCGTGCCAATCGCTTTCATTTGCCCACGACTTATAATGCCAATTCTATCGGCTAAAAACTCAACTTCTTCCAAGTAATGAGTTGTAAGCAATATAGTCAATTTGTTCTTTAATTCTTTAATAATACCCCATAATATTTTACGAGATTTCACATCAAGCCCAAGCGTAGGCTCATCAAGAAAGAGTATTTGTGGTTCTGTAATCATTGCAAGGGCAATACTAACTCTACGAAGTTGTCCTCCGCTAAGTTTTTTACATTTAACATTTTCTTTTTCTTTAAGCCCAAATTTAGAAATTATATCATCAATTTTATTCTTTCTATTTTGAATGTCATATAATGATGCTACAAACTCTAAATTTTCTTTTATAGTTAAGTTTTTGGCAACAGCACTTTCTTGTGGGGATATGTTGATTATTTTTCTAATCTTTTCTTTTTCTCTTATCAAGTCGTAATTGTTTATAGTCGCAGTTCCAGAAGTAGGCAACATCCCTGTTGTGAGAATATTTATTAAAGTGGTTTTGCCTGCACCATTAAGCCCAAGTAGAGCAAAGCATTCCTTATCTTTAATTGAAAAGGACACATCATCAACTGCAATTAGTTTGGAATACCTTTTTGTGATGTTTTTAATTTCAATCATTATTTACTCCATTTTTTGCCTTAAAAATTTCTTCTGCAAACTTCAAATAGTCATCATATTTTGCAATTGCTATACCTCTTTGTAAATCTCCAAGCAAAATCAAAGTGTCACCTTCTTTAAACCCAAAAACCTCTCGTGCTTGTTTTGGAAGAACAATCTGACCCTTGCTAGTTAATTTCGTTGTCCATATAAATTTATCTTGCTCTTTATTCATAATATTACTCCTTTCTTACAATTCTTACCTGTCTTACTTATTCTATAAAAAAACAGACTAAAAGTCAATTAATTTTAAGTATATTAAAATAAAAAAATTAAAACTAAGTTTTCTAGGTTCAATTTAGTTTCTTTATGGTACACCTGCAAAAAACGAACCTATGTTTACATAAGTTCGTTTTTTGCTAGTTTCAAAAGTTAATACCCTTAGGTGCTTTTTATTTTTAATATTAATATTATAATTTATATTTAATTTTTAGTAAAAACTTATTTATTTTTTTATTAAATTTAATATTGTTCAAGTTTAACTTTTAAAATCCTGTATTATCGTGTTTGTTCTTCAAAGCATTATTAATTTAAGTTTAATTTAAATAAATTAAAGTTAACAATTTTCGCAAACAAGTTAAAACAAAACAATAATTAATTTAAACAATTAATTATTTATAAAAATTTAATATTATTTTTGCAATAAGAAATATACAACTATTAATATAAAAATAGGAACATAAATTGGCATATAATTATAATATCAAAAATTCTATAAAATGTCAATATTGATTTTAAGCTATATATTATTTGTAAATATGATTTTTATTGTTATTTTAATATTAATATATAATTTTAAACTCAATTAAAAAATTTATAAAAAAATTATTTTTCAATTGACAAACAAATGATTAATCTTGCTGAAAAATAAAAATTAAAATAATTAAATATTATTTATTTTATTATTGCTTTATAATAAATATATTTCAAAAAATATCAAAATTTATTTTGCAATTAATTTTAGAAAATCATAAATCAATGGGATTCTTACATCTTGATTAAACAATCCCATATGAGTAAACTCAGCATTAGAAAATTCTGCTTTTAAAACACAACCTTCCATTTTGGAAATTATTTCTATTAAAAAATTGTTTTGATTTTTATATATTAAAACTTTATCTATTTCATTAATTTTAGAAACAAGATTATTGCAATTTAAATTTAAAAAATTTATAGACGCGTTATAAAGAGCAAGTTCTACCCTAACAGAATCTTTGTTTTCAATTTTATTTTCTAGTTGCGTTTGAAAATAAATACACAGAATATCATTTTCAAACTTAACTCCATTTAATACCCAATTTTTAAAATCAGGAAACTCCCCTAATAACTGTTCAAGTTTATCAGAATTAACAACCAAACTTTTACTTACAATTTCTTGCTTCATAGTTCTCCTAATATATCTTTATATAAATTAGTAAAATAAATTAATAATTATTTTTTCTTTTAACTAAAATATAACACAATTATTCTATTTAAGTCAAATAATAAAAAATATTATTAAGATAATTACTTAAATAAAATTTTTAAAAAAGTTAAAAAATTGAAAATTTTATTAATAAAAAACCGTTATTTTGCGCGTTTTTGTAAAAATTTAAACAAAAACATCTTATACAAAGATATTTTTACTGTTTCTAAAATTCAACTTAAAAATGAGTAATAAGACTTTTAAATCTTAAAACAAATTTAAAAATTAATTCATATTAGAAATGACAAATATAAAAATTAAAAATATAAAACTTATTTAAAAATTAAAATTACAATAACTTGCAAAATAAAATATTATGTGTTAAAATTAAAACACTTTGGAAGGGTGTCAGAGTGGTCTAATGTACCATCTTGGAAAGGTGGCGTTCCTTAAAGAACCGAGGGTTCAAATCCCTTCCCTTCCGCCATTAGTGAATAATACGAACTCTGGGAATTTGCTGGGGTTCGTATTTTTTAGCCGTGATTACTTTGGAATAGTAAAATCTTACGAAAGGACTCCTATTATGCCAAGTGAAAATTGGAAAAATTTGAACAGAGATGATTTAGGTCGTTTCCGCAAAAATGACAAATAAATTTTAATAATATAGCCCAACATATTGTTGGGCATTTTTTATGCTATATTTCTTTAATAAATTACTCCTTATATTCTTTGCTTTTGTTGTGTCTTTTGTAGCAAATTTCTCGTATGAAGTCAACGGAAGTAAATATTGCGTAAAATAATAAATTAAATATTTTGTAGTTAAGACTAGATTTTTCAACTTGGTCTTTTTTTGTTATAAATGAAAAATCTCAATACAATATTTTCTTCTGTTTCGTTGACTTCATACATAGAAGATTTCAAAGTGTAAGACTGTTTCCCCAAATTTGCTACTTTGCCACTGCCAAAAGGCAAATTCATATAAGGAGGTGTTAAAAATGAATGAAAAAGAAAGAAAAAAAGTAAAGTTTAGTCTAACAAAGTTTACTAAAAAAGGTTCTAACAGAACAGTAGGATTTGGCGAAATTGATGATGAAAATCTTTATACAAAATCTAAAATTTATGAAGATTGCATTAGATATTGCCATAAAGTTTTAAACACTACAAACGAATTCAAAGGCAGTTTGATAATCGCACAAAAAAAACACTAAATTATTTCATCATAAAAAAGTAACTTAGTGTTGAGTATTTTATTACATTTGTCTATCTTGTTCAGTTTCTGTTTTTTGTGCATTTTCTTCTTTCATTATTGGTTGAGTGTCTTTTGAAAATTTCAAATCTCGCACTAATATTTTATTTTTAACTCTGCGAACGCATTTGTCTAATATTTTTTCACTAAATGCTATGCCAATAATTTCTTCGCCATGTGTTTGGATGAGCATCCTCCTAGGCACAATTGTAGCATTTCC
>CALWOV010000029.1 GCA_944383275.1 uncultured Clostridia bacterium | reverse complement strand
AGAGGAAGTAAACAAGCAGTTAGAACCTGCTTTATTAAAAGGTTCTGTTTCGTATAAAAAGGAATGCTCTCCGCCAAGAGCGAATTATACGCACCCTAACAATAAACAGTTGGGATGCGTATTTTTCTTTTTACAAGATAGTTTTGGACTTGTGATGCCTTACAGTAAACCTGATATTGAGCCAAGTGAAAATAGGAAAAATCTTGATAGAGATGATTTAGGTCGTTTCCGCAAAAATAAAAAGTAAATTTGAATAATATAGCCCAACAATATTTTGGGCATTTTTTATGCTATATTATCTTTAATAAATACTCCTTATATTCTTTGCTAATGTTTAAGTCTTTTGTAGCAAAATTCTTGCATGAAGTCAACGGAAGTAAATATTGTGTAAAATAATAAATTAAATATGTAGTTAAGACTAGGTTTTTTAACTTGGTCTTTTTTATTTTTAGTTAAAGAATTTCAATACAATATTTTCTTCTGTTTCGTTGACTTCATACATACAAAATTTCAAAGTGTAAGAATACTTCCCCAAATTTGCTACTTAGTCACTGCCAAAAGGCAAATTCATATAAGGAGGTTAACAAAAATGCTAATAAAAAATATTAAAATATATTTTATATTATTTGACAGGTTTATTTTTGATTATTATAATATTTATAATATTTTATATAAAGAAAAGGTTATATATGCAAGAAAATACCAAATATCTAATAGAATTCAATAAAAAGTATAAGACTAATATTTTAAAGACGGATGATACTTATACATCTCTACAAAATGGTAAGCAGATTTGCTTTAATAGTGGTGGTTGTGAACTGTCAAAGCGTGGATATTGCATTATGTGCAACTATGGTTGTGGTAGAAAAAAATTAAGTTTAGAGCAAGTAAAAATCGCATTAGATGATATGTTTAAAGATTGTTCTTATGAACAACCAATAAATTATAAAGTATTTGGGTGTAATGGGTCTATACTTGATACTAACGAATTTTCGGAAGATTGCTTTGATTATTTGCTAGATTATATAGCTAAATATAATATTGATACAGTTTGTTTTGAAACTTTTTATAGTACCGTAACTGAAGAAAAATTAGCAAAAATTAAAAAGAAACTAATCAAAATTAAAGTTGATATAGAATTAGGTTTTGAATCTGCGAACAATTTTATTAGAGAAAATTGCTATTTAAAATTTATAGATAATGAAATTTTTAAAGAAAAAATAGCATTGATTCATAAATATGGTATGAATTGTGTAGTAAATTTAATGTATGGTGCTCCTTTTTGTTCGCTTAAAGAGCAAAATGCCGATTTAGCAAACTCAATAAAATGGTGTTTTGAGAATAATGTTGATTTTATTTGTATTTTTCCTATGATTATAAAAAATAATACACTACTTGCTAAAATTTATGATTTAGGTTTTGCAAAGCCTGCCTATTTATATGGCTTAATTGATATACTTACTAAAATTCCTGATGATAAATTGAATAGAGTGAATTTTTTGTGGTTTAGTGATTATGAAAGTTCTTACAAGTATATAAAGGCAGTGCCTTATACTTGCGAAAAGTGTAATGGGAAAATTGTAGATTTTTTGAAAAAATTTGGCAAATCTAATTTAGCAGAAAGAATTAAATTAAAACAAACTTTACCACTAAAAATCGATTGTGCTTGTACAAAACAGTACAATAATGAATTAGCGAGTGAGAATTGTACAACGAAAGAACAACGCATAAACGAATGCGTATTAAAATTAAAAAAGGAGATATATAAATGATTGAATATAAACAAAAATTAGAATTAATAGTTAATGGTATTTGTTTAACTGATAAGTTAAAAAAATATTTACTAGAAAAGATTGGTAAATTTTATAATGATGATTATGTTACAACAACAGGTGTAATGTTGGAGATAGGTAACAATCACGACACTTATGTTACGGCACATTTAAATAATAAATCAAAGTATGTATTAGATTTAGAAAATGATGAAATTTCATTCTATAATCGTAAAGCGAAGGAAAAAATAGATACAACTATAAAAATCTGGGAGCCATCTCCCTATATGACACAAGCGAATCTAAACAATAATGGCGAATATTTTAAATATGTAAATTCTCACTTTGATAGAGCAAGAATTAATCCTATAAGTGGTTGTTCGTTTAGTTGTGCGTTTTGTTCTGTAAATAGTTATAACTATAATTTAAATGAAATTTCACCCATGGATAAAGCTCTAACAAATGCTTTATTAGATGAAAGAGTAACTCATGTTTTGATTTCTGGCGGTAGTCCTAAAGAAAGTGATTTGCCTTTTTTGACTAAAATTTACGAGCATTTTCCTAAAAAGTTTAAAAATTATGATTTTGATGCGATGTGTGCTCCTCGTGGTTTTACTAGTTATACTGATAGGACTCAATACCGTGATTATATACAATATTTAAAAGATGTGGGTATTAAAGGGTTATCAATAAATATTGAATTATTTAATAAAAAATTATGTGCTAAATATTGTCCAGAAAAATTTAATATAGGTAATAGCAATTATTTATACTTTTTAGAATGTGCTAGTGAAATCTTTGGCACTTTATGCGTTAGGTCTGGGTTAATTGTTGGGCTAGAACCATTAAAAGATACTCTGCAAGCAGTTGAATTAATTTGCCAAACTGGTTGTATGCCTATGCTTTCTCCTTATATACCTTATAATAATATAGGAAAATTTCCAACAGTTGATTTTTTGTTAAAAGCAAAAGAAAAGACGGACGAGATTTTGGCAAAATACAATATACCGCTTGCTCCACTTTGTTCTAAATGTAAGCACAATACGTTATAGGAGAAATTATGTTAGAAAATATAATTTATTTAGGTACTAGAGAATCTGATTGTTTATGGTGTGGGTATAAAAAAAGTTACACTTTCTTTGGTTCTGGGAAACATGGGAATGTTGCGTTGAATAAATTACTTAATTGCCGTTATAATCATAATAATTTGATTAAAAATAATGACATATTTACAAATTATTTTGTTAATTGTATAAAAAAAGAAGTATCAAATAATCCTAATGCAAAGTTTTGCTATTATAATAAATTTGGATATAATTATTTGCCTGACGAATTAAAAAAATATATAGTTTTTCAGTCTAAAACTGATTTATTGATATTTTTGAATGATAAACATTCAGCACATAAATGGGCATCTAAAATGGTGGGTACACTTGATTATTTTTATGCCAAAGGCGAAAAAATTAATTATAATTACTGTTCTAAGGTTTTTAAGAGCGAGGGTAGATTTGTTATACAGGCAAGAGAATCCCTAGGAGGTATAGGTACATATCTTTTAACTAAAACTAATGAAAATAAAGTTTTAAATTTATTATCTCCTAACGAAGAATATTCAATATCGCAATACAAAGAAAATAATATTTCAGTTAATGTTCATTTTGTGATTTCGGATAAAGATATTTTGTTGTTGCCCCCATCATTACAAATTATAGATACTTCTAATGAAATGTTGGAATATTTTGGCTGTGATTATGCCGCTTATTATGATGTGGTTGGGAATATGCATTCAAAAGTTAAGCGTGATGCTATGATTTTATTGGAGAATTTAAAAAAACAAGGCTACCGCGGTGTGGGAGGTATTGATTTTTTAATAGCTGATAATAAAGTTTATTTTATGGAAATAAACGCAAGGTATCAATCATCTACAAGTGTATTAAATTATGTATTGCATAAAGCAAAATTACCAACGGTAAATGAATTAGATGCTATGTGTTATTTAGGTGATGGCAGTTTGCCACATATCCCTGATATAAAAGTACCATATTCAAAGTGTGCTATAACATCTACAATTAGTGATAGATTTCCTAATGTGCCAAGCATAAAATTAAGGGATGGTTATACAAAGCGCGAAAAATTAGATGATGAGGTTTATCTATATACTTTATTATATAAAGGAAGTATATTATTAAATAAGGGGAAAGGGGATGTAAGAAATGAAAACAAGTAAAGCAATAGAAAAAAGGACTAGTTCTAGGAACTTTCTTAAAAAAAAGGTTGCACAAAAATTAATTAATAAAATAATTTCAGCGGGGGGTGGTGCGCCAAGTGCTAAAAATACACAACCTTGGCTATTTGTTGAGTTAAATGATGAGCAAAAAACTGCGTGTGTAAAAGAGCTTATTAAAGAGGCAAATAAATTAGATTTTCAACCTCGTTCATTTTTGCTTGCGACAGCGGAAGCAATTAATCAAGCACCTGTTTTAATATTGGTATTTGCTACTATTGATGATGAATTTTTTCATAATTCTTACATTTTGTCCATAGGTGCTGCAATTGAAAATTGTTTATTGCAAGCGACAGAATTAGGTATTCAAAGTTTGTGGAATTGTGATATGTTGGCAATTGATAAATCATTTTTTAAAAAATTATTAAACATAGATTATAATTTAGTATCTGGAATAAGTTTGGGTTACAATCCAAATGTAATGAAAGCACATATAAAAAAACCGATTAGTGAAATTTTTATAAATAATAATGTAAACAATAAATAAAATTTGAAAATAAAAGTATAATAGGTTATATAATGTTAAATTTAATTCTAATTTGCAAAAAATATAAAACTCATAGTTTTTAGTATAATAAAGGCTGTGGGTTTTTTGTTTGTAGTTAGTTTTAAATAAAATCATAAAATATATGTATGCTTGACTTATTAGTATTTTTTATATTAAATTTAAAGTTATGTGTACTTAAAATATAATATAAAAATATAAA
>CALWOV010000028.1 GCA_944383275.1 uncultured Clostridia bacterium | reverse complement strand
TCTTCTGCATCAGAACCGTGAATTAAGTTTTCACGGTCATTACAACTTAAATCGCCTCTTATAGTTCCAGCAGCAGCATCAAGATATTTAGTTGCACCAATAATGTTGCGCATTCCTTTGATAACATTTTCACCTTCAACAATCATTGCAACCACAGGTCCACTTGTCATATAAGCAACAACTTCTGGAAAAAACGGACGGTCAACGATATGTGCATAATGTTCACGAAGAATTTCTTCATTTAAGGTTATCATTTTCATATTTGTTATCTTAAAGCCTTTCTTTTCAATTCTGGCAATAATCTCTCCCATAAGTCCACGACGAACAGCGTCTGGCTTTAACATTATATATGTTCTATTCATATTTACCCCTTTTGTTAATAAAAAAATAAAAAAGTTCAAAACTTTTAGTATTTAATATAATATCAAAATTTTTTATAAATTACAAGTGTTTATTAAAAACTAGAAAATCATTTTTTATAAAATATAAATATTATGTAACTTATATAAACACAAAAGTTTACTTTTGCGTTGACATTAAAAACACACAATTAAAATATATCATTAAATTGTTAATTTTAAGTGCATATTAAAGCATATTTGTTGAATTTGCTATAAATTTAAAATTATAATTTTTCAATATATAATTTATATTTGATTAATATTCTTATAATCAACTTTAAATTTAAACTTAATTTAAAATAAATTAATAAATTTTATAAACTATTTTAATAAAATCACCATAAAAATAAACTTTATATATAAAATTTAACAAAAAACTGTTTTGTTAACCACAAAACAGTTTTTAAAATAAATCTACCATCTATTCTATAATTTAAAATATCAGCAAAAACCTAGCAATTCTAATTACAATACAAAATTACTTTTATTATTTTTTATTTTAAATATACTATTAAAAATAACTTCAATTTAAAAACTAATATATTTAATAAGAAATTTACATTTGTTTGTTTTTATTGCTATTGCGTTGGAATGTTTTTATATGATACTCCTCATTACGCTTTCTATATATTTCTTTCATTTCTTCAAAACTAGAATCTAAAGTTGCAGGCTCTAATCTTGGTCTATCTTCCAATTTAGCAATATGACCATAATAAAGGTCATATTTCTTAACACACTCATCATTTTGATATTTCTTTTTAATATATGTTCTTTTTGCAAAACCATTTTCTCGTTGTTCATCGCAAAAATCTTTACTAAAAGCAAGTTTAAGTGCTTGCTTTTCAATCTCATCAAGTGGACCTTCAATATGATATCCTCCATTTTGATGCTCAAGATAAATTTGTTTTGCGCGTTCAATAATTTTTTCTTCTAATTCTTCACACATTTTCTCATTACCCTTAAGTGAAATTATTTGTGGATAACTTTCAATATTGTTTTTTAATTTTTCATCTAACTGCAAATAAGCATAATATCCAGCAACTTTGTCAAGTATTTTATTTTTCTTATTATAAAACTTCACCATTTCTTCTGTATCTAAAGCCATAATTTCACTAATTTTATCTGAAATATATATAACATCATCAAAATTATGCTTGTTTCTAGGATATAATAACTGTAGAGATGCTATATATTGAGCAATATCAGTTGCATCATTTGATTTCCCTGTATTTATATTCTTTACTGATGAAAATCTTGCTTGTAAATAGATATCAACCAATTCTTCAACTGCTTCTTTAAAATTACATCTTGAATATTCAATGCAATCTTTAACTTTTTCTTTTAAAAAATCTCTAGAATCTGTAATTAAAAGCTTGGAATTATTTTCAATTAAATATCTTGCTATAGTAACGGTTTGCTCTGAGTAACTATCAGCAACACTTGAAAAACGAATGTCATCTTTATTTAACAACATTTCACATACTTCAACATCATTGCATAGTTTTAAAAAATCTTTATCCTTGCAGTTTTGTTGCAGTTTAAAAAAATAATCTGATAAAACTTCAAGTTTTTGGGCTTGCCAACTAGTTCTTGCTTTAATCTGCACCTTTTCTCCTAAAAGTTGTGCTTCTACAAGTTGTGTAAGATATTTATCAAACCAGCCAAATTCATAAATTCCATATTGATTTCTTTCGTTCATATTGCACCTTTTATTTTAAAAATAAATTAAATAATTTAAATAAAAACTTTTTAAATAAAACTTCTATATCTATCTTTATATTTACTTTATACATTTATAATCTTTTATTTTAATTTATAGATTTTCAGGTGTTAGTTATTTTTATATCAATATTTTTCTTTATATATTTTATCACATTTTAACTTATTTGTCTATACCCAATTTTAAAAAACTATTTGCTAAATTAATCTTAATAATTAACAAAAGATTGATTTTATATTTTAATTTTGATATTCTTTAAAAATGAGTTCATTTATAATAATTTTAGTAGGCGTTTCTGGCGCTGGTAAAACAACACTTAAAAATTTTGCGTGTAAAGCAAAAAACTTACAACATATGCTTTCAGTAACTGACCGACCAAAACGCAAAAGCGAAAAACATAAAAAAGACAAATTTTTTGTTACAAGCAACCAGTTTATTGAGCTTATGCAAAAGCAAAAGTTAAGTTTCACACAAAAAGTGTTTGGCAATAACTATGGTTTCTTTTCAGAATGTTTTACTAATGGTAAAAACTATATTTGTGAAATTTATTACGAAAACATTTCAGATTTTAAAAAGTTTCACAAACATTGTGCCGTTATATATGTTAAGCCTTACGATATTCAACTTGCAATAAAAGGTGTGCAAAACCGTGGAGCAAAAGAAAAAGAAATTTTAACGCGACTGCAAACAATAACTGGAGAAAATTTAATTTTAGAAAACTTGGAAAAGAACCATTTTTTTGATTTTACTTTTATTAACCATTATGACAAAAACAGCAAAAAAGAATTTTATAATCTAATTCAACAAATAATAGAAAACAAGGATAAATATGAATAATTCAGTAGATATTGAAAATCTTTTTAAACAACTTGCTTTTGATGCAAGAAATTTAATAAAAAAGCACAATAAATATAAAACTTTAGATAAAGGCACAAATGACATTGTAACCAGCCTTGATTTACTTATTGAAAAGCACTGCATAAAAGAAATAAAAAAGAAATTTCCTAACGCGTCTATAATAAGTGAAGAATTTAATACAAACACAACACCACAAAATTGCACTTTTTACATAGACCCAATAGATGGAACAAAAAACTTTGCTTGTGGCTTAATGCTTTATGGTTTTCAAATCACATATACCGAAAACAACGAAACACTTGCAAGTGTTGTTGATATACCCGAACTTAACCTTATGGTATCATCAACAAATAATAATGGAACATTTGTTAACAATGTTAAAACTAAAATAAAAACAAAAAAAGATATTCCCCACTCTGTTTGGGTTGTAGAAGGCAATTATAACAAATGGAAGATTGCAAATTTATTATCAACAAAAGTTCTTGCCGTTAGAAGCATCGGTTGTTCTTCTGTTCCACTTGCTTTAATGGCTTCTAATAAACTAGATGGCGTTATTTTTTATAGACAAATGAAAAGTTGGGACTTGCTTCCAGGTTTACATATATGTAAAAATGCTGGCATTTGTTATGAAGTTAATAATGAATTTTGCATTTTTGCAAAAAACAAAGAGTTATTAAACTTTGCTTTAAAAGAAATAACCGAGTATAAAAAAATAAAAAACAAAATCTTAATTTAATTTTGCTTATACTTTACAGATTGACAATTATTTTCAAATTTTTGCAAAAAATCATTGACAAAAACTTTGCGTTAGTGTAAAATAATATAGTCTAATCTATTTGGCGGCGTAGCTTAGTTGGTTATAGCGATCGGTTCATACCCGATAGGTCGAAAGTTCGAATCTTTCCGCCGCTACCATTTGTTTTTAAAACAAACATTTCACTTTAAATATAAAAAACTAATTTAGGCCCCATGGTCAAGCGGTTAAGACATCACCCTTTCACGGTGGTAACGCGGGTTCGAGTCCCGCTGGGGTCACCAAAACAAAAGGCAAACGCAATGTTTGTCTTTTATTTTTATAAAATAAAAAAGCATTAGTTATACTAACGCTTTTATATTTCAATTTTATTTTCAGTTTGCTGTTCAATTTTTTGCTTGTTTATTTTTAACAATATCAAGTTTATCACAGCAATTACCACAACAATAAAACCCGCAATACTTCCGGTTATAACATTATATAAAGATGCATCTACCCCTTGTGCAGATAAAATGGCAGTTTGGGTTAAAACTATTGCAAACAATGCTGAAGCAAAATTGCAATTCCTTAAATTTGTTAACAATATATCCTTACTTTTTTTCGCCTGAACAATATTATAAATTGAAACACCAAGTTCACCAAAAGAAAATGCAGCAATCGTTATTGAAGCAATTAAACTGTAACTGCTTGATTCTGGGAAAAATATAAGTTTTAACATATAAACTATAAACAATATGCCAATTATTATTAAAAGTATATTAATTATTTGACTTTTCTTATACTTTATCTTAAAGCTATCGTGTTCAATATTGTTATAAAAAATTTTTTTAATAAAGCCAATTAATAATGTTATCACACCACTTAAACAAAAGAAAAACATAGTTGAAAAAACACCAAAAATAATTTTGGCAACTGACCAAATAAAATTATATATCATTGTTAAAAATGTTATAAATTTTATTCTTTTTGTTTTATCTTTTTTTAATTCTTGAAAAAAACTTTTTATTTCCATAACTATATTTCACCAAAAATTATTCAAAAAATCTATAAGTTTTTTAATTATCAGTGGTTAAAATTAATAAATATTTAAAATTATTATCAAATATTAAACTCTTTTTAAATTAAAAAGCAAAACTATAAATAAAGTTAAATTTTATATTATCGGAAGTTTTGTCTGAATGCATACGAAGCAAAGCGAGTGTATATTCAAGCAAAACTGATGTTAATTC
>CALWOV010000027.1 GCA_944383275.1 uncultured Clostridia bacterium | reverse complement strand
TGCTGGTTGCATTTTCGGTTTGCACTATCAAATTAACTTTAGCCTTATGTGCTGATATATTAAGGGCTACACTTTTTCCTTCAACCAAATTTGCAATTTCAGTTTGTGGAATGGTGTAGGAATATGCACTGCTACCATTTGGCGTTGGGCTTGTTAAGGTTTTAGTTTCACCTGTATCTATTTGATAACTAACAGTTGGTGCAAATTCGTTATAGTTTACATTGGGTGTTACCACAAAAGTAAAATCAGCATCAGTATTTAATTGATAACTTGCGTTGGTTGCAAGGTCGACATCGCCAACTTTAACACTTGTTATATTAGTTTGGTTAACAGAAAGGTTAACGCTTACAACACCTGCTGCATTAACTGAATTTGGGCTTTGAAAACCTATGCCAAAAGTTAGGCAAAGCATAAGTGCCATAAAGAAAATAAATAATATATTTTTTGTTTTTAAACAAGAAAAAGACATTTTTTCCCCCTGATTTTTATTAGTTTTTGTTCCCGTTTAAGTTTTATGCGTTTTTTAAAGATTAAATTGTAAATTTGGGGGCGTGGTGCATTGCAAATTTTGATGTGCAAAATTTGCAAAGGCTGTGCTTTGTTTTAAAGCACGCCTTGTGGCGTTTTTAAAACGCCATATGCACCACGCGCCATATAAAAGTAGCAACCTGTTTTTAAATTTAAAAATTATTAAATAAAAACAAAACGCAAAATAATTGCATAGCATAATTGTATAATTTAATCGCCCTTAAAGTCAAATAAAACGGTTGTATTTTTGTGGTTTTTTGACAATAAATGTTATAAAATTATATATTATATAACATATATAAACTTTTTAGCGTTTCTAATTGTTTTTTGTAATATTTTATGTTATAATAAAATTAAAATTTTTAGGAGGATTGCACTTGAAAAATAATCTAGAATTTATTAATTCGCTTTGGCAAAAAAAGCAAGCAAAACGCGTGCTAGATTTTTATGTTAAACAATGCGAAAACAGAAAGCAAGTTTTAGATATAAATTCAAACAATCCTTTGTTTTTAAATATGTTAAGCGAAAAGGGGTTTGAAGTTTCAACTATTGCCTCTAAAGCAATAAAACAGGATATAGCAAACTCAATTAAGCAAGAAAAAGGCACATTGTGCAACATAAAAAATAAGAACAAATATGATGTTATATCAATAATGAATTTTGAGATTGAACGATTGTCTAATTATCTTGAATTAGACAGGTGCTTTGCAAATCTTAAAAAGCACTTAAATAATGACGGAATTATTATTATTGATTTTTTAAAACCAAAGAACTTAAAAACATATGGGCAAATTGAAGATAATCGAGAACTTACTTTGTTAAAATACAGGGGTAAAAGCAGAAAAGCAGTTGTGCTGAATGTATATAAAGATGATAAGCAGACCGTAAGTTTTAAACAAAAACTTAAAATTTATAGTTTGAAAAAATTAAGGCAAATTGCAAATAAGAATGAACTTGATATTGCTTTTGCTTTTGATAATTTTTCCGAAAATGTTGCAAACGAGCATAGCGCAAGAATTCAACTTGTTTTAAGGAAAGCCGAAGTTTTGCCGGATAAAGTTAAAAAACAACACAAAAAACAAGTTGTTACCAAGAAGGGAAAAATTAAAGAAGTAAGCAAAAAAACTTTGGCAGTAACTATGCTTATGGTGGTGGTTGGTGCTGGGCTTTGTGGAAGTTGGTTTGGAAATATGTATATTATGAACTTTTTAAGCACTCCTGCCTATGATAGTTATAGTGAAAGCAGTTTAAGAGATGATGTTAGCAAAATTTATTGGCAAAACAAAACGCCAGATATGTTAACACCAACACAAGCCTATGTGGTGGCTGAATCGCAGTTAACAAACAGTGATAAAAATTGGTCGCTAACTAAAAAAGGTGATATTAAAAACACATTTGCAAATCAAACAGTAAGTGGAAGTGCAAGTTTTGATGGCACAACTATAATTCAAAATTCTATAAGTCTAGGTTTTAAAAATGTGGCAAGCAGAACTGAATATGTTGTAGGAAATAGTTCGGTTAATGTTGCAAGTGGAACACCAAAAGATGAAACGGTTGAATCTGTTGTTTGGAATAATGCTTCAGATGAAAATAAATATGGTTATACCGAGCGTTTGGTTGACGATTATAGAAATGATTGTGGTGTTGCCCCTGACAAAGTTTCTGCCTATATTGTTTCATCAAAAACAGTTCTTTCGCAAACCGAGTGGGAAAGAGTTGGCGATAACTATAAAGCAACAATAAGTTTGCATAAAGAAAGTTCAGTTATTTTGTATGTTAAACAAATGAAACAGATAAGTGGATTATCATCTGCACCTGTGTTTGAGGAAATTCAACTTACCTTTATTCTAGATAAAGATTATAATTTTATCAGCATTTCAAGTTACGAGAAGTATACAATGCGTGTTGGTATTTCTGTGGCTTGTGAAGGAACACTTGACTTAAATTTCACATATAATTAAACTTTTAAATTTTATTTATAACATTTTAAATTATTCAACAAAAAGATAAACAAACAATAGTTACAAACTTAAAACATTCTGATTTTTAAAGGAGTTTTTAATGAGAAGGTTCTGGCAATACCTGTGTGTATTTTTGCTTGTTATGTTTGGCAGTGCTGGTTATACTATTCTAACATTTAAGCCAAACAGCTCACTTATTATTGACCCTGGGATAGATACCGATGCTACCCCAATTTTCGATAATACTTTTGCAAAGATTATGGAAACTAGAAATGCTAATGCTGTGTTTGAACTTTTTGTTGAAAATGAAAATCTTAATGTTAATGCCAATGGTGATATAACTATAAAATTAACAGACGACGGTTTTGATTTTAATTTTGTGTTAAATGCTTTAATTAATGAAAACGAATATAAAATTAATATTTTATTAAAAGACCAAACTGTTTATATTAATTTTGCTAACTTAAATGTAAAATTCAAAATACCAAATTCTTTAAGTGATATTAGTCAAATAATGGATACCATTAAGCCAATTTTAAACGAATTGGGTTTGGGAGAATTAGATTTAGGCTCGCTTGATTTAAACAGCATAATGTCAATGTTCAACATTCAAGAAAATGCGTTAAGTGATGGCAGTGGCTATCAAGTTAATCTTGATGTTGCAGGAATGATAAGTGTGTTAATTCAAACAGACAACAATTATGCACCAAAGCTTTTTAAAATTGAAAACTTTAACTTAAACGGAACAGAAGTTAATTTTAATGCAAGCACCGATTTTGTAACAGAAGTTGAAGAAATAAGTTTAAGTGAAAAACAGGAAGAGGCACTTGATATATCTGCAAGTGCAACACTTGTAAATCTTTTGCTTGGAAGAATAAATGATAAACAATTTAATGTAAACTTTAATGTAAATTATGCAGAACAAGAAGTGTTGGGCTCTTTGAAACTTGATATCGAACAAATGAAAGGGCAAGCAGAAATTTCTGCATTAAACAAACAAATTAATATTTGGTTTGATAAAGAAAATATTTATGCAAGCACAATGGGGCTTAACATAAAATCTTCTTTCGATGATATAAAAACTTTTATTGAACAAGTGCAGTCATTAAGTGGCATAAATCTAGATGTTATAGAAGAAACAGGTTTGCTAGTTAAGGGCAATGAAGATGAAGTTTTAGGTTCAAACTTATTTGATAATTTTGACATTAATTTAATAGATTTAAGTTTTATTAAATCTATTGAAAACACAGATTCGGGCGTTTTAATTAAGTTTGATGATTTTGAAATATTGTTTGAAAGCAACCAAAATTCAACTTTGGGCAACATTGTGTTTAACGGTTTTGGCGTTAATGCAAATTTAAGTTTTAATGATGAAGAGTTTGTTATAGAAGAACCACAAAATCATTTCTGTGATATAATTCAAATTGAAAACTATATACAAAAAATTAATGAATTAATAAAAGCAAATGCAATAGAATTAGATGCCAAGTTTAAAGTTGATAGCAATGTAATATCTGCACAGATTTTAATTGATTTAAAATCTTATGCAATACAAATAAATACAAACATATTTGGGGAAGATTTAACTTTAATTTTAAACAAAAATCAGGCATTTGTTCAATGGTTCAATAACAGTTTTGTAACAGATTACAGCAATCTTTCAGCATCTATTAAAAATTTATTTGCAAAATTTGGAATAAATGAAAACATTGATATATCTAAGATTTTACCTGAAGATTTGCTTAATAAAATTGATGAAATAAAAGAAAAATTAGAAAACATTAATTTAGAAGAAATTAATATAAACGACATATTAAAATTAGTTTCAAACTTTAATGGTTTTGATAAATTCTGCATTTGTGATAACACAATTAATCTTGAAATTTTCGGGCTTGATTTAAGCGTTGAATGTAATGATGCAATTAATTTAACTGCTAAATATAAAAACTTTGAATTTAATGGTTTAATAAACGAAAGTGATAAACAGGTAATTATTCCACAAAATGCCGTAGTTATTGAAGATTTAGTTGATACATTTACGCAAAAAATTGATGAATTTAACAGAACTAAATTTAGTTTTAAAGTTGACTTTAACTTTAATAACAGTTTATATGTTGCAAATATTTTATTAGACATTGAAAATAAAAAAGCACAAATAAGCACAGATATTTTAAATTCAGACCTTGAAATTTATTTTGCTAACAACACTGTTTACATTAGTTATGAAGATATTAAGGCAAGTTTTTGTTTGAATGACTTTGATATTGTTTTAGATAAAGTTAACAATTTTGTTGATATAAAATCGAAATTAAATGATTTAACATATAAATATCCAGAAGTTAAACAGTTAATTAATATATTGAACGAAATTAAAGAACAGGGTGTTTTAGAGTTCGTTAAAAATATTATTGAAAACAATAAAGATAGTTTTGATATTTGGAGCATTTTAGACCTTAATGTTAAAGACTATATAGAAAACTTTACAATAAATACCGAAGTTATATCTTTAAAACTTAAAAATGGTGTTAACTTTGTGTTTGATTTAAAACAAAACAAATTAGCACTTGCTGGAAATGTTAATGAGCAAAAATTTAGCATAGATGTTGCAGTTATTGATGAAGATTTTGAGATTGAATTTAATGAAAAACAATTTAACAATATTATAAATCTTTTACCAATAGTTGATTTTGCAAATGATATATTAAGCAAAAAGCAATTATCCGGAAGTTTGGAATTTTCAGCAATTTCACAAACATTAAATATAGACTTTAATGTATCTTTTGAAAACGAACTTAAATTGCAGGCAAACACAACAATTTTAGGTTTAGACCTTGAAATTATACTTTGTAACAACTTGCTTTATGTAACACTAGACCAAACAAAAATAGTTGTAGACTTAAAAGACCAAACTTGGCTTGAAAAAGTAAATGAATTAATAGAAAAACTTAATCTTGAACAATTAATCAACAACCAAGAAACAAGTGGCGAAAGCAGTGCAGATAGTCAAACTTCCGAACTTGAGCAAACAATTAACACTGTAATAGAATGGGCAAAGAATGTTTATACAAATTTAACAGATTTTGAAAATATTTTTAACAATATACAAATGTTAACTTGGACAGAAAGTGAACTTGTTGCAATTGTATGCAATATAGAATTAAGGGTATATTTTGAAAGCAACACAGTAGGTTTAGTAACCGTTAGCGCAAATATACCAGAAATTGAAAATGTTAAGTTAAAACTAGGCAGTCTTACAACATCGGCAAAATTTAATGAAATTAATGCAGAAGAGTATTGCAGTTTAGACGAATTAATTACTTCAATAGATGAAATTGTAGAACAGATATACAGCAAAAAGTTTGCATTTAATGTTGGTTTTGTGTTAGATAACTTTGATATTACAGCAAATGTTAAACTAGATTTAACAAATGGCTTTAATATTAATGTTCAAACAAATATCTATGATATAAATATAAATTTAACAATTATTGAAGATGATATTTATATTTCGCTTGATAATAAAGTTAAATTAACTGCCAACATTAATGACATAGAAAATTTACTTTCAGAAATAGAAAAGTTTGGTGTAAATCTTGAAAGCATTAAACCAATTATAGCGCAAGTTATAGATATTAAATCGCAATTTGAAAATGCTGTTTTAAATGGAAACTTTATTGGTTTTGCAATGCAATTTGTAGAAATGCCGGCTATTGATAGCAATTTAATTGCAGGTGTTATGAACACAAAAATAACAAAATTACAAATAACACCAGAACTTATAAATGTTGTTTTTGATGATTTTTCAATATCTGTTACTCTATTAAATGGTATTGAAAATGTTGCAATTTCAACTTCAAAATTTAACGCTAGTATTCAGATGTTAAGCAATGACTTTGAAATTGAAATTAATAAAAATAAATATAGCAATATTTCAAACTTAAAACCTGTATTAGATTTTGCAAATGATATATTAAGCAAAAAGCAATTATCCGGAAGTTTGGAATTTTCAGCAATTTCACAAACATTAAATATAGACTTTAATGTATCTTTTGAAAACGAACTTAAATTGCAGGCAAACACAACAATTTTAGGTTTAGACCTTGAAATTATACTTTGTAACAACTTGCTTTATGTAACACTAGACCAAACAAAAATAGTTGTAGACTTAAAAGACCAAACTTGGCTTGAAAAAGTAAATGAATTAATAGAAAAACTTAATCTTGAACAATTAATCAACAACCAAGAAACAAGTGGCGAAAGCAGTGCAGATAGTCAAACTTCCGAACTTGAGCAAACAATTAACACTGTAATAGAATGGGCAAAGAATGTTTATACAAATTTAACAGATTTTGAAAATATTTTTAACAATATACAAATGTTAACTTGGACAGAAAGTGAACTTGTTGCAATTGTATGCAATATAGAATTAAGGGTATATTTTGAAAGCAACACAGTAGGTTTAGTAACTGTAAGTGCAAATATACCAGAAATTGAAAATGTTAAACTAAAATTAAGTAATATTTCAACATCGGCAAGTTTTAATACTGTAAATGAAAATGAATACACTTTAATTTCTGATTTAATTAGTGTTGTTAATGGTGTTTATGAACAAATTAAAGCATTGCAATTTGGAATGAATGTTGACTTTACTTTGGGCAACACAAACATAAATGCAAACCTTAACATTGATTTATCTGATGATATTGAATTTAATGTTGATTTTGTATTTAATAATATGCAATTTAATGTTGCGCTTAAAGATAGCATAATTTACATTTCAGTTGACAACAAAATTAATGTAAGTGCAGAACTTGAAAAATCGGCAGAACTTGTTGATGTTGTGGCTGAGTTTGTTGAGTTTGATGCTGAATACATTAAAGAGATTTTAAACACTGTTATTGCATTTGTATCTGATTGGCAAACAGAAATTAAGAATTTATTAAGCAATGATTTAGATATGTCTGCAACCGAACTTAATATTGAAAAAATTGCTTTAAATAAAAATAGTTTAAATATAATCATAAACGGAATAAGTGCAGATATTATTTTTGAAAATGACAAAATTTTAAATGTTTCGGTTAAATTAACAAACGGAAACGAAGAAGGTAATGCAATTAATGTTAGTGTTGATATTGTTAAGTTTGAAAGCATTAATGCACTAACAGGTTGTATTGATGTTTCACAATTAAGCCCACTTGCAAATTATGTTGCAGAAATTTACAAAAGCAAGATTTTTGGGGGAAGTGCAAGTTTAGTTGTTTCAAATCAAACCATTAATTTTGATTATGTTTTAGATTTAAGTGGAAACGAAATTAAGGCAAGTATTCATACCACTGATAAAATTATTGGGCAACACTTAAACATAATCTTAATTGGCACAGATGTTTACTTTATGGCAGATAATCTTAACTTGCATTTTGATATTAACGATATAGACAGCATTATTTCCGAAGTTTATAGAATATTAGATTTACAATCTTCTGATTTTAACACAGATGAATTATTTAATTTAGATTTAAGTTTAGATTTAATTTCTAGTTTGGAAGTTGCTAATAATATGTTGATTTTATCATTAAGTAATGGTTTAAGATGTGAAATTAATCTTGAAACTGAACATTTAGGAAATGTTTATCTTAGTTATGATATATTAGAAATAAATTTAAATGCAGAAGCACAACAAAATGCTGATATAAAAGTTCCAGAAAAAGCATTTGTAGAGCATGCAGTTCTGCTTGATATGTTTGAAAATGTTTGGAATAAATATCAAACTAAGAATTTTGGGCTTGATTTAACTTTAAGCAGTGGAAATGACACTTATACTGCGCAAGTTGCTGTTGATTTATCAAGTGGTCAATTAAAGGCTTCAGTTGTTGCAAGTTTAACAGTTCCACAACTTGTTAAAGATGAAAACGGTAATGATATTAAAGCAACCTATAACATAGAATTTTTGCTTGAAAATCAAATGATTTATGTAAAAGTAAATGATAAATATATTTCAATGAAATTAAGCAGTATCGGTAATTTAATTGAAACTTTAAAATCATTTATTAATGTAGATTTAAGCGCTATTCTAGATTTGGTTAACATTGATACAGGCGAGTTGAATGAAGACCAAATTAAAGATATGTTGCCAGAAAATGGGGCAAAAGATGTGCTTTTCCTTGATATAATTAAGAATATTTCATTAACTCAAGATGGAATACTTGACATAACAGTAAGTGGTGGGCAAAAAGTTGTGTTAGTAAGTTCTAAAGACGAATTAAAATCACTTACTATCAGCAATGTTAACTTGCAGGGTATGAATGTTTTAATTGTGTCAGACTTTACAAAAACCTATCCTGTTGTTGCAAAACAAGATGTGAATTATTTAGATATAAGTCAACTTGCAGATTGTGCAACTGTTGTTAAAAACACTATTGACAACAGCACGGAATACCGAATAAAAGGCACATTCTCGATTAAATTTGATATTGGAATTGAAATTTCGCTTAATTCCTTCTCGAATATAGAACTTGAAGTTATTTTAAAGCGTTTTGAAAATGGTGAGTTTGCAATAGGTGCTGTAATTTCAAAATTGCCTGACCCAAAAACTACTAATATTTTTATGGAAACAGCAAGCGACCCAACTGAGAAACAGCATTGGACTTCAACTTTTAGTGTGAAAGGAGACCACAAAGTTCAAATTTATGTTTATAATGGCTATTTGTATGCAAAACGAACTGTTGATATGCAAGAAAGGTGGTTGCCATTATTTTCATCTATACAATATAAATGGCACGAAGATGTTGTTCAAAAACAAGGCAAAGTTGCACTTTCAGAATTAGGAAAAGATACCTTAACAATGCTTTCATATTTGCAAAAAATGATTGGTTGGAGTAGTATGATACATTCAGCAATAGAAAGTGGGATAGAAGATGCAACACCACCAGCATATGCAACATATGAAAAATATCTTAACACATTTAGCGTAAATGGTAATCAATATGTATTATCTCTTGACGGCAAATATCTGCTTGCTAACCAAAACATTAATAATATTGATTTAACTTTAACAACAGGTTCAGTTAATGGTGTAATTGAACTTACTAATGTTAAAGCATTTATGGGAATTATGGGAGACCCAGGTTCTGATATGATTCAACTTTCAACAAACGATATGTCGCTTACAAGTTCGTTAAATAATGAAAGTTTAATTAATTCAAATTTAAGTGCAATTATGAATGGAACTATGGAAAGTGCTTTTAATAATGCTTTATAGAAAAATGTGGTATAGTGCATTAAAATTACAATTATAATGTAGTTTTTAAACACTATATATCCAAAAATAGCGTTATATAGTAAAAAAGAAAGAGAATAATCTCTTTCTTTTTTTGTTTATATTATCGGAAGTTTTGTGTGAATGCACACGAAGCAAAGCGAGTGTATATTCAAGCAAAACTGATGTTAATTCAAACAGTGATGCCGTTGGGACAA
>CALWOV010000026.1 GCA_944383275.1 uncultured Clostridia bacterium | reverse complement strand
AAATTGTAATAGAAGCCCAAAAATCAGTAATTAGAATTGATGTTCTTAAATCTTATAGAATTACATGATACTAAAACAAAGTCAAAGAATTTATTTTCAAGTTTTGAAGTTATATTACCTTATAGAATTACATGATACTAAAACAGATGATTACGAAAACCCACCATCGCTAGGGTTATATTACCTTATAGAATTACATGATACTAAAACAACAGTTAGATGATACAGGCGCTGTGATGGGTTATATTACCTTATAGAATTACATGATACTAAAACACTTTGAGGCTTTTCATCGTTCAAACTGGAGTTATATTACCTTATAGAATTACATGATACTAAAACACATATATATTAATAATAAAAAATATTTTAGTTATATTACCTTATAGAATTACATGATACTAAAACCACAAATAAAAACAGGCGCGTATGTTTTAGGTTATATTACCTTATAGAATTACATGATACTAAAACTAGAGGACACTGTATATATTAAGTATTTATGTTATATTACCTTATAGAATTACATGATACTAAAACCTATGGGTAGATACTGGTAGGCGTCGTTGTGTTATATTACCTTATAGAATTACATGATACTAAAACCTTTTGTTGTGTAACTTGCTTCGGAAATATGTTATATTACCTTATAGAATTACATGATACTAAAACCTCAAATTCATGTGATTTTAGTATCTTTTGATAGATTTTTCATTTTATAAGGTGTTAATACAGACTCATACAAATCTTCATCAATATTTAATTTCCATTCGTGTCCTTGTATTAAATCTGATGGTCGCGATTCAATTAATAATATTGATAAATCTAATATAAAAGCATTTTCATAAAACTGCATTATTTCTTTATTTGTTAAAAATCTTTTTATATCCACAAAAATTATTAAATCTGCTAATTTTAGAGTTTTAATTGCTTTTAAATAATTATTCAATAAATTTACATAATTATTACTTGTTTCATAATTTATTTTAGGAGAAAAATCTTTTAACAAATCTAGAAAAGTTATATTATCATTATAACACAACTCTAAAGGAAAATCATCTAAATAAAGTAAAAAATTCTGTTTTAATTGTTCAATATTATTAAATATAATTTTATTATATTCAGATTTATCAAATTCGCTGTTTAGAAACTTAATTATTTTACTGTTAATATAATTTTCGTTTAAATTGAAAACATCTGTAATTATTTCATAGTTATCTATTGAAATTACATTGCTATCTTTAATTAAATTAACGGGTGTTGATATACTTTGAACATTTTTAACTAAATCTAAAATTAAATTTTTAAATAATGTTTTATTTTCTATTTCTAATACACTAATTAATTCTTGTCTAAATTCAACGGGTGTTTCTATTCCCCTAATTTTTATTATCATTAAAATATAATTAACCTTTTATCTGAATTTTCAATTATACTTTTAGATTCCCCAACAACATATTCAATACCTGCAAACTGTTTTTCTGTAACTAAAAGCATTTGAACAAGACCTTTTTCTGGCGCATTTCTTTTTATTCTGTTTTTAAGCAAGTTCGCCATTGTTCCGTTTAATAAAATTTTTGTATAAACAGATTCTTGCATCATTACGAAACCTTCTTTTACCAAAAAACGCCTAAATAAATTATAATTTTGTAAATCTTTTTTTGTATATGTTGGTAAATCAAAAAACACTATTAATCTCATAAATCTATATCTCGTATTCATATTGTTTATATTCCGATATATTATTTTCATCTACTGCACGCAAAGCATTTAAAACAAATATATTTATTGCATTTATTAAAAGCATATTTTTGTTACAATAATTAATGTTTTTATTAAGTAATTGAACTAAATCTTTTTTATACTCTGAATCAAATACTCTATCTTGATTATTATAAACAAACTCATCTATAACTACCCTGAAGGGTTCCATTAAATCACAACCGAGATTGAAAAAATTATATTCATTTTTATGGTTTAGTCCTAATTGATTAATATAACCTAAACTTGAAATTGCTCTATTGAAAGTAGACAATAATATTGTATAACCATAATCTAGAGCCATATTGATATCACATATTTTATCTCTGTTAAAATCAGTTCCAAACAAACTGTTAAAATAAACTTTTGCAGAGTGACCTTCTCGATTGGTTACATCATTTAATTCAATTTCTTGTAAATAATTAAGCAATAACATAAATCGTTCATTACCAATACTTTTTAATAGATTTGCCTGATTTTTAATTTTATTTGCAACTATAGCAGTCCAAACGGTTTGTTTCATATCTTCTTCCCAATTTGCCTGTCCAATTGCTTTTTTAGATGTATTAAAGTTAGAAAAATATGCCACCATTTCAGCAATTGGGTTATGCTTCTCATCGCAAATAATTAGTTTTATTTTGTTTTTAATTATTTGATTTAAAAGATAAGCTGAAATTTGAACCATATTGCTTTCTATAATAATTATATTAATTTCTGATAGATGAATCATTTTCATTTCCTCACCAGAAATCACCATAAAATTATCTTTATAACTTAATTTTGCTTTTTGAGTAATTAAAACTGTTCTAAAACTCATATTAACCTAATTTAAAATTTTTTTCTTTTTCGTATGAATTCCTGTTATGGAATTATAGATAAGATAAGCATTATCAAATTGAAGTTGACTGCTTATTTGTCCAAAATTTTCAGCTAATTTTACTTTTTCTCCATTTTCGTCATAACAATCAAAAGTTCTTATAATTTTATTACCCTTTTCATCTAATATTTTATAATTAGCCAAGTTTCCAGTTTGTGAATTATTTGCAGTTATTTTTAGTAACTCTTTTGTTAATTTTATTTTATCTTGAACACTAAATCTGCCGGTATCATCATTAGCCTGCGTAAGTAAGAGTTTTAATTTACCAAATGAAGAATCTTGAGGATAATATTTTGCTAAATGATTTAAGTAATATTCAGAAAACTGTTTAAAGAGTTTATGTATGCTGTTTTCAATACTTTCTTTATTATTATCAATATCATCTTCTAATATTGAATAATCTCTATCACTACCCCACTTTTCTATATCAATATCATATTTATAAACAAAATAAATAAAAGTATTTAAAATTTTATTTTCTTTATTTATTATAAATTGATTTGCTGGCTGTTTTGCATCAAGACCTGTAATATAGACATTTCTTAATATTGGGTCTTTTATAAGTTGAAATTTTGGTATATAACATAATATTTTTGCATTAAACAGGTTATTTGCATTAAAATATTCTGTTAAATTAAAATCTGTGGTTGGAATAGTGTATAATCTTGGAATTCCTACTAACTTAAAATTTAATTTACCTTTTTTATTTTCATAGGATACAACGGCAAATTTTGAAAATTGCATTGTAGTGTAACCACCGTAATTATCTGCATTCAAATAATTTTTGTTAAATTTTTTACCTATAGAAATTAATGTTTTCTGTTCTTCGCCAAATTTTTCAGCATTTATTTTATTTTTATATAAAGTTTCTTTAAATAACTGACCTTTGTTTGTAATTTCAGTTTTTTTACTTACAAAACAATCTACTTTATAATAATTTTTATCAAAGTTTTGTAATGCTTGTTTTGTGCTAATTGAATTTGTGTTTGAATGAGTAAAATTTGAATTCTCTTTGTTCATATAATAGAAAATTAAGCCATATTTTTTATATTTATTATTTTCAGACTCATTATCTTTTCCAACAAGATAACTATAATTAAAGGTTGTATGACGATTTTCAATGATATCTAAATTAAAATTATTTTTCAAGAAACTACCCATAAAAACTGTTATATAAGCATCTTTAGCGTGGTGCAAATCATTTAAAACACGTGCTCCTTCGCCCTTTGGATAACCAAATCGTTTTCTAAATAGAGTGTTAATTTCTGCCTTAACAGGATAAATTCCAACGCAAACGCCTTTTTGTTTAAAATATTCACTTAAAATCATAGCAGTATTTTTAGTTATTTGTCTGGTTTCAACTAATTGCCTATTTATAAATCTATTAATATCTGAATCTAATAATTCTTTTTTAGTTAATCTTGTATATTTTTCAATTGAAATAAGCCCAACATCTTTTAATTGCCTCCAATATGATTGCATTTTGTTTCTAAATTCCTCGGGCACAACATAACTATCTAATTTTTGGGCGTTTGCTTCTTTTAAAACTAGTACTTTATTATCTAAACTATCGTCTTTAATTATGCTTTGTGGAATTATATGATCAACATCATATTGTTCTAATTTATTTATATCAAGTTGGCTTCCTGTATACATACATTTTCCACCTTGAATATAGTATAAATAAAATTTTTCTTTATCAAATTCTTTGCTATAATTTTTATCAGACAATTTTCCTAAATCAATTCTGCTGTTAATATCATTATATGTTTCTTTATAATCTTTTAAAATAGAATTATAGATGTTTAAAAGTCTATTTTGTCTAGATTGAGTTAATCCTTTTCTACCTTCTTCTCTTGCAAACTCTATAAATATGTTTAATGGTGGTTTACCCATAACTTTTTCAAGTTCTTTTATAATTAAAAATGCTTGAGAAATTCCACGCTTAATTTCAGACGAACAAGCAAGTTCTTTTATTTGCTCTTTAGTTGTAAAATTAGATTCTGCCCATAACTTTTCCACTTGTTCTTTAAACTGATATTTTGTATCATTAAATACTGAACTGAAATTTTTAATATTTTCACCCATTATTTGCAATATTGTTTTACCATCATTAACAGACTTTAATCCATAAATAAGTTTTTTACTTAAATTACCCCAACCTTTATAGCCTAAATTGCAAATATTTTTAATTTCTTCTTCATTTAATATAGTGTAACTATTTGTTAACTTTTGTTTTAAGCCTTTTTTATTTTCGCCAAAAATGGTAACATCTTTTATTATGTTTTCAATTAAATCTATATTAGAATTATCTACTTTTCCAAAAATTCGCATAAAATCGCGATATGGCTTTAAATTAGATATTAAAGAAACATCATTAGAAAAACCACGAACATCAACTTTAGGATATTCCTTGCTCAATAAATTAATTAAATCAACTTTCTTATAAACATTGGTCTCACACAATCTAGAAAATATATATTCAACAACCGGTTTCCCTGCAATTTCAAACTTTCTTATAGGTTGATAGGGCCCACCATTTATTGAAACTGAAAGATTACTAACTTCATTTATAACATTAAACCAACAATAATAAATAGAGTTTTTAGGCAGGGCTTTTTCTCCCAAAATATATGAACAAGTCCCTGTCATTTTTTCTATAAAATTTAATTGTGTTTGCTCAAAATTAATTGCGTTTTTATAATTAAAAGCAGTTATTGTTGCGCTTTCATAACCTTTATTTCTAACAAGCCAACCGAAGTTGTTTTTGTTTTTATTGTTTATTGCTAATGGTCCAACATAATAATCTATTTTAAAATCAAATAATTGCAATATTTTTTCTTTCATATCTTTTAATTTTGGATAAAATACACTTTGATTATTTAAAATAGTTTCTAATTCAATTCTGTTTGCTTGTCTTGGAAAAACTCCATTATTTCTATTTCTTGGCTTAATCAATAATGTTCCATTATTTAAACAAAAATTAATATAATTAATTTTTTCTATTAATGCGTTATCTAACTTATTTAAATCTATTTTAGCAAGTTTTGCTTTTATTTCTTTATATAAATTTTCAAGCGAACAATTTATTTCACCTTCTGTGTATTTAGCATAATTATTATTACTTTTTAAATTTTTAAAGAAATCATTATATTCTTGCTTACTTAAGCATTTTTTAAAAATTTCTTTTAAGATAACAAGTTGTTTTTTATATTCTTCAAAGCGTTTAACCATAATATTAGAAACATATCTTTCACCATTCATTATTTTTTGATATAAAATAGTTGAATATAAATTTCTGCATAAAGTAAGAAATTCACTGTATTCGCCAGTGTTTACAATGCTTTCATCAATATTTTGGTCATTAAACGAAATTTTTGCACTTTCTTTGTTTTTATTTTGCAAGTTTGAATCAGCGCTTTCAAAAAAATCTAAATAATTAAATTTATAACCAAGCAACATATTAACAAAAGCAGTTATTTGTTTTTTATCTAAATTATTTTTTATACCTTTAGTTAATATCGTATGTTGCTCTTTTGAGGTTTTAGTATTATCAATTAAAGTATTTATAATAAATGTTTTGTCTAAATTTTTTATAAAATTATTTTCATTTTCATCAGCATTGTTAAGATAATTATATTCCAAAGCTATACTATCAAAAAAATCTAATAAAACAGTTTTATCATTTGCATCTAGATTTTCATATAAAAAATTGCCACGATATTTTAAAATATTGTGAACTGCTAAATAGATTAATTTAGGGTCAAATTGAGACTCTTTGTCTTCTATTAATTTTTGTTTTAAATGAAATATAGTTGGAAAATGTTTAAAGTAGTCTTTATCACTGCTTATATTTATTTTACTGTTGTTGGAAAAATTTAGAATAGTAATATTATCTTTATAAAATAAAATATCACTATTGTTTTGACTTCTATCAACTTTTTGTAAAAAACTTTCATTTAAGCGTTGAAAAAAACTTTCATCATTAACAAACTCTGAAAATATATTTCTTAATTCTAATAATCTTACTCGCCTTCTTAATAATCGACGGCGTAAACTTCGTTTTTCCCTTCTTGACTTAGAGTTAATTGCTCTTTCAAATAATCGACTTCCCCATAGATGCCTTCCTTTTCGTTTAACCAAATTCATTTGTTCATCAACAACTGCCCAACCAACTGATTCAACACCTATATCAAGCCCTAAACAGTAATCTCCTTGAAATTTATTTTCTTTTGTTAACATACTTGACTCCTTTAAACATTTATGTTAGTATTTTAATAAGAGTGGAAACACTCTGAATTACATGATAGAGTTAAAATAAATATAAACTCTACACCGTTTTTTAACGGATAATGCTTGAAGCATTTGGGGGAAAGGTCTTGCCTTTCCCTTTTATTTTAACACAATGTAGACATTTTGTATAGAAGAATAGCAATATTAATACTTTTTAAAATTTAAACTTTTTTATAGTATTTTATCAAAAGGCAGTAAAAATTTATAATTTTTGAAACTATTAAAAAATTATTCTTTTTTGTCAGCATTATCTTTAATTAATCTAAAAAAATATTAACTAAAATTTGTAAACCTAAGAGTCAATAAAATAATAAAAGGATAGCACTATTCTATCCATTTATTAGTTCTAAAAGAAATTCTTATATCATTTTATTTCTTTAATTTTAAGCCATCGTTAAAGGCATTACCCACTCTTTCGCCAATTTTATAATAACCGTGAGTGTATGGGTCGAAGGCTATGGCATTCACTAATGAAATATCTACATTATCACCTTTCATAACACTTTCATCTGCTGTTACATTTACAACTTTTGCAATAACTCCACAACCATATTGCCCGTTTTGATATTCAATAAATTCACATTCCATACATATTGGAAATTCATTAATTATAGGTGCATCAACATTTTCTGATTTAGTAAAAGTAAGCCCACTATTTTCAAGTTTATTTGGAACATTATTTCCTGAAACAACACCAAAATAATCTGCTTCTACAACATGCTTTGCATCTGCAATGCTAACTGTAAATGCTTTGTGTTGTTTTATGTTTTTAACTGTTTTATGTGTTTCTGTTAAATTTAATATAACTTGGTCGCGCTCTAGCATTGTTCCCCAAGCAGCGTTCATTACATTAACGGTTCCGTCTTCGTTATATGTTGCTATCATAAGAACAGGCATTGGGAAAATTGCCTCGGTTGTTTTTATATTTTTTCTCATAAATAAACCTCCTAAATTGTAATTTAACAAAATCAAGTATAGCACAAATATTTTAATTTTGTTAAGTTTAAAACTAATTTATAATAAAGTAAAATTCATATCTAAATTAAAAATTATAAAAAACACAAAAAAACTTTAAATTTATATACTTTTCTTGAATTTTATTAAAAAAATTATTTATGATATTCTATGTTGTTTAAAATAGTGCCAGCCCTATAAAGTTGTTCGGAAAATATCACACGCATAAGTTGATGTGGAAAAGTCATTTTACTAAAACTTATGTTTTTACCAAGTTTTTTAATTTTTTCGTTAAAACCATAACTGCCACCTATTATGAAAAGAAGTTCATTAAAATTACTTTCTGCTTCAATAAGTTTTGCAAATTGTGGGCTTGTTACACTTTCGCCATTTACATCTAAAACAATAACTTTTTGACCTTTAACTTTTTCAAGAAGTTTTAAACTTTCTTTTTCAATAACCGATTGAATTTCAGCTTCATTATTTTTGTTTAATTTAACTTCGGCAATTTCTATAACACTAAAATCGAAAAATTTACTTATTCGTTTTTGATATTCTGAAAATGCATCTTTTAAATATTTTTCTTTTAAATTACCCACACACAATAATGTTATTTTTCGCATAATTTTTTCCTTAATTATTTTCTTCATTATAGCATATAAAATAAAGTTTTTTCTAGTATTTAAGTGTAAATTTAAAATAAAAAATATATATTGATACGCTGTTATATTTTACTTATATTTTAAAAATTTTATAATAAAATGTTTATAAAAACTTACAATTATATCTAACTTATTAAAATAAAAAAGCAATTTAAGTTGCTTTTTATAATTTAATTTTATAAAACCTAATTAATGTTTAAATAAAATCTATTTTTCTTAAAACTATAAATCAGAATATGCTTCCATTAAACAATCAGCACCACAATTGGGGCAAAAATCATCATTTTTATTAATTTTTGCACCACATTCTGGACAATGTCCACTTGCTATTGCTCGCCTTGCTTCTCTTAGTTTTAATTTATATTCTTTAATTTGTTTATCACTTTCCTCATTTTGTTTCATAATGTTTGCAGAATTTTGATACAGGTTTTTTACAATGTCCATTTCATCGTCAGTCATAAATTGCCTGCCTTCTTCCTGCATCTTTTCGCCAGCTTTGGCAAGTTCATTAAATTGATTAATCATATTAAACATATTATTAATTAAATTATTTTGAAAATTATTTTCTACTTGTTTAACTTCTTCATCTACTTTAGTTCCACAATATGGACAAAATGGCGAATCAATTTCCTTGCCACAATTTTTACAAAAAGACATAAATACTCTCCTTAATTTATTGTAAAAATTATAACAAAAATTTTTATTAATAACAAACATTTAAACTGATAAAAATTATTTGTAAAAATATTAGCAAAGTAATTATTTTTTATAATAAAATAATCAAATAAAATTATTATACTTTCATATTTAGGCATAAATTATAAAACATAAAAATTAATATAAATAAATTATTATAAATTTGACAAATACTTAAACTTTTTATATTATATAATGCTGATATCAACTAAATAAGTTGTTATTAATTAATAAACAATTTTTTAAGTTTAAATTGTTTGTTAAAAATAATTAATTTGCTCTTTTATACTAGTTTTAATTCTAAACTAATCAATAAATTAAGCTTTTAATTATAAGTTAAGCTTATTAATAAAACAAAATATAAATTAAATAAAAAACTATAGTTTTGTTAATTTAGTATTTATGGGGAGGTTTTATATGAAAGTTTTATTATTTAATGGAAGTTTTAATCCTAATGGCTGCACTAATATGGCGCTACAAGAAATTGCAAAAATTTTAAATGATGAAGGTATTGAAACCGAAATTTTGCAAATTGGAAACAAACCTATTCGAGATTGCATTGCTTGTGGTGGTTGCGTGAATAAAAATCGTTGTGTGTTTGATGACGATGTTGCAAACAAGTGGCTAGAAAAAGCCGAGCAAGCAGATGGCTTTGTTTTTGGCTCGCCTGTTTATTATGCACACCCAAGTGGAAGAATTTTATCTGTTTTAGACCGTATGTTTTATGCTAATAAAAGTTGTTTTGAACACAAACCTGCTGCAAGTATTGTTTCGGCTAGGCGTGCTGGAACAACAGCAAGCCTTGATGTGCTTAATAAATATATAACTATTGCACAAATGCCACTTGTGTCTTCTACCTATTGGAATATGGTTCACGGCAAAAAGCCAGAAGATGTTTTGCAGGATAAAGAAGGTTTGCAAACAATGCATAACATTGCAAAAAATATGGCTTGGATTTTAAAATGTATTGAATTAGGCAAACAAAATGGCATCAATATTCCAGAAATTGAAAAAGGTGAACAAACAAATTTTATAAGATAAAAGCATAATTTAATATGCTTTTTTATTTTTTTATCATTAATTTTGTTAAAAAACTGCTGTTTACTTGCAAAAATAAGTAGCTTTGTTACATTTTTTTGTGTTTTAGTTGAGTTTTTTGTTTAAAGTTTAAAATTAACATTTAGTTAAAAAATTTAATTAATTTAAAAAAATTTTTATAATACAGTAATTTTTTATTAATTATAAAAACAAATTAATATATAGTATATTACCTTATTGTATTATATAAAAGAATAAATAGAAATTTAGGTTTTTATAATAAGTTATTATTTTAAAAGTTATTAATATTTAATAAAATCTGTTAAATTAATAAATTTTATATTTTGTAAAGTTTATAAGATTAAGTCCTTTATTAAATTTTTAATTTAATAATAAATCAACCAATAGAATAAAATTAATAAAAAGTTCATTAATAATAAAACAAAAACCCTTAAGTTTAACTTAAGAGTTTTTTTATTTGTTTATTATTCAGTGGTTGTTGAAGTTCTTTTGTATAAGCCTATAATTGCACCAATACCAATATTTGTATAAATATTTAATGAAGTTGAATTGCTAGGAACGGTGTCGGTATATTTATCTATTTCGTCGTTCAATGCTGAAACTTTTCCTGCAACATTGCCCGTTAATTCATTCCAATTAGAAATTGCGCCAAATATTTGACCATTAGTAAGTAATGCGCCATACACTTTATCAATTAAAGTTTCGCCATATGTATCTACACTAGCCATAGTTTGTAAAACAGTTTTTAACATTGTGCGTTTTTCATTTAGGCCTGCAGCATTAAAGTTTGCATCATTAATTTTAAGAGCATCAATCATTGTAGCCATTTTTGGAAATTGTTCTTTTGCTCCATCTAACACTGCGTTAACAACAGTTTTCATAACTGATAACTTAAATAATGTTCCGTCTTTGTTTTGTAAAATATTTTGATTAATATAACCACCTGTTACACTGTCTTGAATATAGTGAGTATTTCCTTTTGCTGATTGATAAATGTTATTACCTAAATCTAAGCCGTTGATAACTGAAGTGTCTGGGTTGCCTTCGTAATCACCTAGACCGTAATATTTGTTATAGTCGTCTTCGGTGTTAAAAATACGAATATATCCACGAATATCAAAGCCACCAGCAGCAACATCTAGATTGGTTGAACCACCTGATTTTGCAACTGCAATGATATTTAATTTTTGATAAGGTTGACCATCAATTGTTTCTGAACCTGCAAGAATTGTTCTATCTGTTGCTGGCAAGCCCATTGAACCATCTAGCATTTTATCGATTAATGGAATACCTTTCATAATAGCATCTGCACCATAAGTTATAAACCAAGGAGATTGTGCTGTTACAACTGATTCAATTTCTGATGCAATAATATCAATGTTTGATGGATTACCTGTTTCGGCTGGTTTTGCTGCATTTTCGTCTATATTGCAGTGATCTGCTATAATTGCAGGACCACCAGATGTTTTAAATTCTGAATCTTTAATTATAAAATGTTCTGAACCCCAAGCATAAAATAAGCATTGATAAGAATT
>CALWOV010000025.1 GCA_944383275.1 uncultured Clostridia bacterium | reverse complement strand
AAAAAACTAAAAATTTTTTCAAAAAACATATTGACAACTATGTAATTATGTGTTATTATAATTATGTAATTACGGAATTACAATAAAAACATAAAGGGGTAGTTGTTATGGAAAAAGGTTATGAAGAAAGAGTTGCTGATTTGGAACAAAGGCTTTCGGGAATAGAAAAGGGTTTACAACAACTTATAGAAATGAAAGAAAATAATGGCGTGCGTATTCCTAAATCTGATAGTGGGCTTAAAGGCGAAAAAGCAAAAGAACTACGAGAACGCGTTAGTAAAGAATTAGATGGAAAACAAGGTGTGCGTTGTTACAGTTTTTTTGATAATGGAGATGTAAGTTCTAATTCAGAATTTCACACTGGCATAGATACTCTTATACTAACCGATGCTATAGAGTCGGAAAGATGGTTTAATGCCTTTGCTGGAAGTGAAAGGGTAGAGATTTTACAAGCACTTCTTAAAAAGAGTTGCACAGGCAGTGAACTTATGGAAAAATGTGGTTTTTCAACTACAGGCAAACTTTATCATCATTTGAATTTTTTAATTAATACGGGCATAGTTCAAAATGATAGTGGAACATTTCATTTAAACGCAAGTATGGTTGGGAATGTTTTGTTAATGTTGCTTTGTGCTTCAAATTTTATAAGAAAACTTGATAAATAATGAAACTCTTAAACTTTAATTTTTAATATATATTAAAAAAGTTTTTACTATTTAAAACAAATTAAAAGAACTTTATCAATTAAGATAGAGTTCTTTTTAATTATTAAATTATTTGTTAAATTAAAATTTTACATCTGTTGCTCATTTGAATTGTTGCTGTTAGTATCAAGATTGTTAGGTTGCTTAGATATACTTTCTTGTTTTTTATTTAGTTTATTAACTTTTTTATATTTATAAAATTCTTTAAGACTGGGGCGATTCGGCTTTTTTTCACCAACTTCAAGTTCGTTTAAAATTCCATACCAAAAATCAGGTTGGTTTTTTCTTACTTTAAAACTAGCAACAATATTTTCGGAAGTTTCAGTTGAGTTATTTTCTACCATTGTTAACTCCTTTTATATTAAAAATTATTTTGATTTAATATATTCCTAGATAAAATTTTTTGTATACTTTACTTAATATTTTTAATAATATTACTTAAGCATTTTTTAAATTATATAAAAGTTTAAATATTTTTGATTTAATAAACGTTTTAATATAAGGCAAATAATTTATTTCATCAAATATTATTCATAAATGGATTTTTTTGTTATTTTAAAAGTTGAAAAATAAATTAAATGCTGTTATAATAATTTTTATTAATTAAGAAGGTGAAATTATGAAAACCATTAGTTATGTTGACTTAAAAAATTTTATAGATAATATTGATGCAAATAAGCCTGTGTTGGTCATTGGGCACGAAATGGCAGACTTCGATTCTATAGGTTCAGGTTATTCTTTAACTTTGTTTTTAAATAAAATTGGTAAAAATGCAACATTTTTACTTGAAGAAGTTGATTTTCCTAAATTGGAAGTATTTGAAGATAACAAGTTCGTGCAAACTTCTTTTAAGGAAAAAGATTATATTTTGTTTATGATGGATATGAATAATTCGGGCAGAATGGGTAAAATGAAATCATATTTTGATAATGCAAAAATTATTGTTAACATAGACCACCACGAAGATAACTCATTTGAAGCAGATTATGTGCTTTCTGAACCAAACCGAAGCGCAACAAGTGAAATGTTATTTGATTTATTTAAGTTATATAATCAACCTTTAGATAAAAAAATTGCAAGTCTGTTATATTCTGGTATTATAACGGATACAAACGGTTTTACTAAAGCAATCACAGGTAAAACATTGCGTGTTGTTGCTGAATTGGTTGAGTGTGGAATTAACAGTGAAGAAATTGCAAGAAAAACTTTAAAAAGTAAAACAATTCAAGAAATGAAAGCTTTGGCTAAAATGATTGATTTATTGCAATATGATGAATATCATTATGTAGAAGTAGATTATAATGATAGTGCGTTTAGTGGCTTAGATCCATATACAATTCAAAAGAAAATATTACCACAAATTGTTGATATAAGTGGCATAGATAATTTTGTGTTTTATACTGAACTGAAAGGCACAATTTATTGTTTAATGTATAGTAACAATGGAACAGATGTTGCGGCACTTGCTAAAAAATTCGGTGGTGGTGGGCATAAAGAAAGAAGTGGATTTATAACTGATAAATTTACCTTAGACGAAATTAAAAAAGGTGTTAAAGAATATTTTAAAAATATAAAAGCAGGCTAGTCCTGTTTTATTTTTTAAAATAATTTCTTGTAAATAAATTTTTATTATGTTATACTTTTATTATACAGTATTTTAAAAAGCAAAAATATGGCTTTGGAAGTTAAATATATTGTGTAGAACCTTAAAACTTTAATTTAGCAAAATATAAATTTTGTTAGATAAAAAAATTGCAAACTTTTACTATATTGCACTGCTTTTTGAAATTAAAAGGAGAATTTTTATGGATTTACATATTCATTCTAACTTATCAACAGACGGTGTATATTCGGTTGAAGAAATTTTACAAATAGCACAGAAAAGTGGGGTAGATGGCATTGCAATAACAGACCATAACACTGCGCTTGCACACTTGGTTATAGAGCAAATTAATAAAGATAAATACTTTAACGGGAAAATTATTAGTGGTATTGAAATAGATGTTGTTGAAGATGGCATTGCTTTTGAAATTTTAGGTTATGATTTCGATGTATTTCCTGTTGCACAATGGGCTTATGAAAAGTTTGGAACAACAACAAAACGACAGACTATTATAAGAAATAAATTGTTTGAGTTATGTGATAAAAATGGAATAAAATATGATAAAAATTTTGAGTGGAACAGTAAGCAAGAGTTTGCACATATTAATGTTTTTAGAAATCTAGAACGATATCCTGAAAATAAATTAAAACTTAAAGATATCCAAGACGGTTCTGATTTTTATAGAAACAGCACCACAAATAAAAATTTTATTCTATATTTAGATATGAGTTTTTTATGGGCATCAGTTGATGAAGTTAAAAAAATTATAGGCAAAAATGGTGGCAAAACAATTTTGGCACACCCATATGGATATAAAGCAAATTTAGATGTAGAAAAATTGTTGCAAATTGTTTTTAAATATAATCTTGATGGTGTGGAAGTTTATCACCCTAAACACACAGAAGAACAAATTAAATATTTAGAAAATTTTTGTAATACACACAATTTACTTATAAGTGGTGGAAGTGATTTTCACGGTAAAGAAAACGAAAAAATGGCAACACATTTATGCAATAAATTGTGGGTAGATAGCAAAAATAAGTAGTTATATTGTAAAAAAATATATGGTAAGCGATTTTTTAGAATTACTAGGTATATAAATATTTTTAAACAAAAGTTATTGTAAGTCTAATTTATACGCATTTTTATAATATTAGAAAACTAAAAAGAGGTAAAGATGGACCAAAATACTCAAACAGAACAAAATAATGAAATACCAATGTTTCAATATTCAACTTTTGAACAAATTGAGAAAGCATTACAAAAGAAAGGTCTTAAAACCAGAGATGATGAAGGGAACAGTGTTATTACTAAAGATAACTTAAAACTTATAAAGTCTTTAAGAATTACAGATTCAGAAGAATTGGCTACATTACAATATTGGGGAATGGATAAAACATTAAAAAATTTAGAGATAAAAACTTTAGGTTCTAAAATATATACAATTTTATCAAATACAAAACAAGAATATTTTGATATGCTTAAAAATTTTGAAAATTTAGAAACTTTGAAAGTGCAAAATCAAAACGGATTTAGTAAACTTGATGTGTCTAAAATGAAAAACCTAGTTTCACTTGAACTAATTGGTAATGCTGATCTTGAAACTGTTAAGGGGGTTGATGGAAATAGTAATATAGTTGAATTTAGTTGCATTGGTTGTAATAATTGCGATGCGATTGGGCAATTTAAGTCATTTATAAGAGATAAAATGACAACTTCAGTTAATAATGGAGAAAAAGGTATAATTAAAATAAGTTTAGATATCGACAATTATCATAAATTTTTATCTTCTTTTGAAGAATTAAAAACAAATAAAAGATTTAAAGATGAATGTGAAAATAAAATGTTTTGGTCAGAACAGGTTAGTTCAGGTAATACTATAATTAATTACACAAGTTCCGAAATGTCTGCCATACATAACAAGGCATTAGATGTTGCCACCATTTGTGAAACTGATAATAAAATAGAAACTATATATAATTTGCTAGATTGGATTAGAAAAAATCATACCTATGACCTTGATGCAATAGAAAAACCTGATGGACAAAAAAAAGCTAATAGACAGCATATAACTGAGGAAACTATTAATGGAAAAAAAGTTGTATTTGCACAAGGAGCAATTTCTGGCACTAATGGAATAAAAAATTCATTACTTTTAAATCAAGCCGTGTGTGAAGGCTTTGCAGTTGAATTTAATTATATTTGTTCACTTATGGGAATAGATGCAAAAAAACAGTTGGTTACTTCTAAAAATAAAAATGAAAAAGGTAAAGATTTAGAATTTGATGCAAAAGATTTTTGGCCAAAACACGCAATATCAAAAATAAATTTGAACGGCTATGATTATTATTGTGACCCAACATTTGAAATAAGTTATTATAAAAATCACAAGAAAGAAGAGTTCAAGTTTGGTTTAATGAACGATGTTGAATTAAACTTTAATTATTACCCATTTGGTGGTAAAGATGAATTTAGAGAGAAAAATAATAAAGATTTAGAATTAATAATCGCTAAAGAAACAGCAAAAAATAATGGTCAATCTGAAGATAGTAGCAATAATGAAGAAAACAAAACCAATTGTGATAGTAATATAAAATTAGAACCACAAATGTAGGAGAATTATGGAAAAAGAAGTTTTTGAGCAATATAAACAGCCTTTTGAATTGCAACTTGCAAAAGTAAATCACTTTAACAAGCGTGAATGGCTTGAAATGCTGGGAATTAAAGACGGAGATAAAGTTTTGGAAGTTGGTTGTGGAACGGGGGCGTTTTGTTTAAGAATTAAACAATTTTATCCGAATGCAACAGTGGTTGGTCTAGATATAGACAAAGATAAAATAGAGTTTGCAAAAAGTATGGCAAAGTCTATGAACATTGATGTTGAGTTTATTGTTGCCGATGTGAAACACATTCCTTATAAAGACAATGAATTTTCTGTTGTTTTTTCGCAGTCGGTTATAGAAAATATACCAACAGGCTTCTTTTTAGCTGAGCAATATAGGGTTTTAAAAAGTGCTGGCAAATTTTGTGCCATTACCATTGAAGAAGGTAAGGGCAAGCGTTTTGATTTTCCTGCAATAGATGAAAGAGAAGAAGTGCTGTGGGAAAAACTTGCAAAATCACCAGTTATTAAAGAAGAATATAAACTTCATTTGCTTGATGTTCCACAAACAATGAAAGCCATTAAGCGTTGTGGATTTATTAAGCCTAGAGTTTTTTATAAAAATATATTGTGGTATAACCCAGATGACAGCAGATTTCCATCAAAATTTGCAAAAGTGCTTATAAGAGCAAAATATTATAGCGATAAGGCAGTGCTTGATTTTTACCAAAAACTTTCAAAAGGACTTTCTGGTGCAGAATTTCACGAGTTAGAAGTTTGGCTTTTAAAAAAATTTGAAGAACGACTTATAAAATATAATAACGGTGAAGTTTGTTGGGATTTAGATTCGGTTTTTGTAAGAGCAGTTTATGCTGAAAAACCATTTGATAATAAAACTACTGTTTAAAAAACTATATAAAATAACAAAAAAGTTGGTGTCAACTTTTTTATTTTTTTCATAAATAACTTATATGAAAATTATTAATAAGTTTATAAAAAATGGAACAAAATTTTTACTTCCACAAAGTTGTATAATTGATAATTCAGTTTGGATAGATAGCACTTGCGTTATTGGAAAAAATTGCGAAATAAATAAAAGTTCGTGCGTTTTGGAAAATTGTGTAGTTGATAACTCTACTTTAACAAATGTAAAGGTTGGTAAGAATTGCACAGTTAAAAATTGTTATTTGCAAAATTGCGAAATAAAAGATAACACAAGTTTAATTTTTGCATACATAGAAAACAGTAAAATTGGAAGTGATTGCACTGTTGGACCTTTTTGCATTATAAAAAATAACAGTGTAGTTGAAAATAAATGCAGGGTAGGTTCGTTTGTTGAAGTTAAAAGTTCTGTATTAAAAGATAATGTTAAATCGGCACACCTTGCATATATTGGTGATGCAGAGGTGGGGAGTAATAGCAATATTGGCTGTGGAGTTGTTTTTGCAAACTATAATGGAACAGATAAAAATAAAACCGTTGTTGGTAAAAATAATTTTATAGGTGCAAATGTAAATTTAGTTGCTCCACTTGAAATTAAAGATAACTGTTATATAGGTGCAGGCACAACTGTTGGTGATAATATTGAAGCAGAAACTTTTATGGTTGAAAAACGACAGTATAAAAAATATAAAAACAAAAAAATAAAAACTGACTAATTGTCAGTTTTTTTGTTATTTATCATTTAAGTAATCAATTGCAGGTTGATAGCCACTTTTTGCACTTTTTAATAGAAATTCAAGCGCTTTTTGTTGGTTCTTTTCAACATCTATACCTTCATTTAAAAGTTTGCTTAAAACAAACATTGCTCTAGGCTCGCTTTTATCGGCTGCTTTTTTAAGCATTTCAAGCCCATTTTGTTTGTCTTGTTTGTTAATATTGCTAGAGTAAAGCAAAAAGCCTTGCTCAAATTCAGCAAATTTACAACCTTTATTTGCTGACCTTGTTAAAAGTTCCAATCCATAATCAATATTTTGTTGAACAAAATTGCCATTATCGTGAATATAAATTGACGCAAGCCAATAAAGTGCATCGGCATTTTGAAGTTTAGCAAGTTGAGTTATTAAATTAAACGCTTTTTGTTCGTCTTTTTCAACACCTATTCCAAAAAGGTAACAATAAACAAGTCTAAACTGTGCTGTTCTAACACCTTGTTCTGCGGCTTTTGTTAAATAGTCAAAACCTTCTTTGTTGTCGTTAAGCGTAAAGGAATCTGCCGAAAGTTCTAAATATGCATTTGGTTCACCTAAATTACCTGCAATTTTCCAAAATTTTAGTGCTTGTGCTTCATCTTCTTCTATATTATACCCAAGCCAATAGCAACAACCAAGTTTATAAATTTCTCGTGGTGTTGCCCCCTTTTCATTTACTTTGCTTGGCTGAAATCCTATATATTCATTTGTATCATAAAAAAGATAGTTGCGTTTTAGTTCGTTTTTAAAAATAGCACCAAACTTATCTAATTTTAATATTTCAGTTAAAGTTGCCATAATTTTTCCAACCTTTTAACACTTTTAAATTTAATAATGTTTTTAAAAACACATATTAACAAATAGTTTTTTAATCAGTTTTATATATTTTATATAAACATGTTAATATAATGCTAGCAGTTTTTTATAAATAAATCAAGTGATAATTAATAAAAATAAAAAAGTTGAATAAAATATTCAACTTTAAAGTTTTTAAATTATTGTTTACTCATTTCAAAATCATTAGATTTAGTTGTGGTTTTTTCAACTTCTATAGAATTTGTTTTAATATATTCATCAGAAAATTTTGGTAGTGCAAATGGCTCTACACCATCAAGTGAAATGCCTTTATTCATTTTAGCATCTTTATATTTTTCTTTAAAATATCCAACTTCTTTTGCGTTGAAAAGTTCTTTAAAATTTTCCATAATATACTCCTAAATTTCTGTTATTATTATAGCACAAAATCATTAAAATGTCAACAAATATGCAAAATTAATATGCTATTTAAAAAGTCGGTAAAAGTGCCATTTAGTAAGATAATTTTTATATAAAACATTGACAAAAAAGGCTATAATTTGGTAAAATATCATTACTTTGTTTAAAGATTATTTTAAAATGTTGAAACATTTATTTTTTTATTTTAAGGAGTTTTTATGCTAGACAAAAAATACGATTATAAAGAAAAAGAACCAAAATGGCAAAACAAATGGGAAAGCGACAATATATATAAATTTCAGCATAACAGTGGAAAACCAAGTTATACAATCGACACACCGCCCCCAACAATAAGTGGGAAATTGCACATAGGTCATGTTTTTAGTTATACCCATATTGAAGTTATTGCAAGATATAAAAGAATGTGTGGCTATAATGTTTTTTTCCCACTTGGGTTTGATGATAATGGTTTACCAACAGCAAGATATGTGGAAAAGAAGTATAAAATTAAAGCCGACCGAATGGATAGAAATGAATTTATAGATAAATGCTTGCAAGAAACTGCTGCAATGGAACCTGAATTTCATAATTTATATAAATCTCTTGGTTTTAGTTGTGATTTAAAAAATAACTATTCAAGTATAGATAAAAACAGCCAAAAAATAAGTCAACAAAGTTTTATTGAACTTTATAATAAGGGCGAAATATATAGAAAGCAGTCTGCTACGCTTTGGTGTCCTGAATGCAAAACAGCAATAGCTTTATCTGAAATGGAAAGTGAAGAACTTGAAAGTAAAATGAATTATATTTACTTTAAAGTTAAAGAAACAGGAAAAAATTTAGAGGTTATGACCACACGTCCAGAACTTTTGTGTGCATGCGTTTGTGTGTTTGTTAACCCAAAAGATGATAGATTTAATGGGCTTGTTGGTAAAACTGCAATTTCTCCATATTATAACAAAGAAGTTCCAATTATGGCAAATGAAGATGTTTTAATGGATAAAGGAACTGGTGTTGTTATGTGCTGCACTTTTGGAGATGAAGCTGATATGCAGTGGCAAAAAACATATAATTTACCTGTTTTAGAGGCTATTTTACCTAATGGAACAATGAGTGAACTTGCTGGTGAGTTTGCTGGTTTAAAAGTTAAAGAAGCACGCGAAAAAATTATTGAAAAACTTAAAGAGTTAAAACTTTGTTATAAACAAGAAGACACAGTTCACATTGTTTCAACACACGAGCGTTGTGGGCACGAAATTGAGATTTTAAGTAAGCCACAATGGTTTATAAAATTGCTTGACCACCAACAAGAAATCTATGATATGGGTAACAAAGTTAATTGGTATCCAATAACAATGAAAAAGCGCTTTTTAAATTGGGTTGAAGGGCTAAAATGGGATTGGTGTATTTCAAGACAAAACCCTTTTGGTGTTAGTTTTCCACTTTGGTATTGTAAAAATTGTGGTAAAGTTCATTGGGCAGATATAAGTGAATTGCCTGTTAACCCTTTGCACAGCACCCCAGATGTTGCTTGTGAATGTGGTTGCACTGAATGGGTTCCTGAAACTGATGTAATGGATACTTGGGCAACAAGTTCGCTAACTCCTGAAATTTGTATGAATCTTGAAACAGGAAAAGGTTTAGATGGTGGGCATTTGCCTATGGATTTGCGTCCAAATGCACACGATAATATACGAGTTTGGGATTTTTATACCATTGCAAAATCTTTGTTGCATTTTAACACATTGCCTTGGAAAAATGTTATGGTGTCTGGTTTTGTTGTTGATGAAAAAGGTGACAAAATAAGTAAAAGCAAGGGCAATGCAAAGGAAACGCCAACCGAACTTATTGCAAACCGTTCGGCTGATATAACAAGATATTGGGCTTGTAATATGTCACTTGGAAAAGATGCTGTGTTTAATTATGAAGAATTTAACAGTGGTGCAAAATTAGTTCAAAAAATTTGGAACGCATCAAAATTTGTATTTATGTTTATGGAAGATGCACTAAAAACACAACCAAAACTGCTTCCTATGGATAAGTGGATAATAGAATGTTTAAAGCAAACCCAACAGAATTTTAAATCTTTAATGAACAAATATGAAATGGGACTTGCAATTAAAGAAGTTGAAAAATTATTCTGGAATTTCTGTGATAACTATATTGAAATAGCAAAAAATCGTTTGTATAAACCAGAAATTTATGGTATAGAAGCAAAACAAAGTGCGCAATATGCAAGTTTGTTTGTTTTAAAAGAAATATTAAAGTTATTTGCTTGTTATATGCCTCATATAACAGAAGAAATTTATATGAATGGTTTAGCAGAAGAAAATGAAAAATCAATTCACTTAACTGAATATAACTTTATTGAAGGTGAAGTTGATGAAAAACTTATTTTAGGTGGAGAAGAGGTTGTTGAAGTTGTGTCTGCTATTCGTGGTGAAAAATCTAAGAACAATGTTTCACTTAAAAATGCTGTTGAATCTTTAATTATAAAAGGTTATTCAGATTTTGTTAAAGAAAACGAAAAAGATATAATGGCTGTTGGAAATGTTTTGAATATTGAATATCAAAACGCTGATGAAAAATCTGTGGATGTTAGGCTTGCAAAAGAAGAATAAACCTGTTTAAAAAGTCCTTTAATTTAAGGGCTTTTTTGTTCTAGTTTATTTAATTTAAACATAAACTTTTTGCAAGGGGGCAGTTATGTTTTTAAACGAACTTGGCAAAAAGTTGGGTGTTGAAGAAGCAACAAGTTCTTTTTTTTGTGTTAATTATGCAAACAGTGGAATATCTGTTCAGGGTAAAATTAAGATAACACAATTCAGTTCAACTAAAATTGTTTTAAATTTGGGCAAAAGTAATTTATTCATATATGGCAACAACCTTAAACTTAAAAACTTAACCAAAACTGAAATAGGAATAACGGGAACAATTATTTGCACAAGTTCGGTGGAGGTGAGTATTGTTTAGTTTTAAAAAGTTTGGTAAAACTGAACTTATTATTGAAGGTGTTAATATTGCTGTTTTACTTAACGAATTTAACAAACAAAACATTGAAATAATAAAAGCAACAAAAATAGATACAACCAAAACACAACTTTATTTTAAAAATAAATATCTTTCGCGTATAGTTGCTATACTAAAACAAAAATGCTATAATATTGTGCAAGAAAAGCATTCTACCGAGTATAATTTTGTAAATAACATTTTAATTCGTTGGGGACTTTTGGTTGGGTGTTTTTTGGGTATAATTTTGTGTGTGATATCTACCTTTTTTGTGTGGAATGTTAACATTCAAAATGATAGTTCTAAATTATATAACAGCATATGCAAAGTTTTAAAACAGAACGGACTAGGCAAAGGTGCTTTTTTACTAGCATATGATTGCAATAAAGCAGAAATGGTTTTGCTTGAAAATTTTGAGAACTTAAGTTTAGTTTCCGTTTCTTTGCGTGGTGGAACTTTAATTGTTGATTATACATTAAAAACTTCAGAAAGTGAACTTGAAAATGACTTCGATGCAAAAAACATTGTTGCTAAACAAGATGGTATTGTTGCAAATATTGTTGTGTCAAGTGGAACACCACAAGTTAAAATTGGAGATGTTGTAACAAAAGGTCAAGTTCTTATTGCAGGTTATAAACTTGATGCCGAAGGTAACAAGGTAGATTGTGTTGCCGGTGGGTTAGTTACAGCATATGTTTTTAAAAGTGCAACAACGCAATTCCCATTAACTAAACTTGAATATGTTAGAACAGATAATTTTGTTGTTAGCAATAGGTTATATTTAGGAGACACTTTAATTTCCGAAAATATTTCAACACATAATTTTGAACACTATGAAGAAGAAAGTTCAATCAGTTGTATATCTAATATAATTCCACTTAAAATGCAAACAATAATTGTATATGAAACGGAAGGCATTGAAGTTGAGCAGAATTTTGAAGAACAAAAACAAAGTGTTATAGACCAAACAAGATTACTTGCTTTAGAAAAATGTAAAGAAGATGCTGAAATTATAGATGAAAGCGTGGCTACAAATTTTGTTGCAGATATTTGGTTTGTAACTTATACAATACAAATAAAGGAAAAAATAAGTTGAAAGTAACAATTCAGTTGATAAATGAAATTAATGAACCTTTGGTTGATAAAAATATTTTAAAAAAAATTGCTAAAAGTGTTCTTAAAGTATGCAATCAAAAAAAAGCAAAAATTGGCTTAACTGTTTTTTATGTAGATGAAGAAAAAATTCAGCAAATCAATAAGGAATATAGAGCAAAAGATAAACCAACAGATGTTATATCTTTTAGAATGGTTGATAATTTAAGTAACTTAACTTTAAGTAAAAAGAACTTTCCAACCGAGTGGGACTATGGCTCTAACTTTATCTACATCGGTGAAATATTTATTTGTGCTTCTGTTGCAAAACAGCAAGCAGAACAATGGCAACATTCAGTTAATCGAGAAGTAGCCGAATTGTTTGCACACGGTATGTTGCATTTGCTTGGTTATGACCACGAAAAAGAAGAAGACCGAGAAAAAATGAAAGAAAAAGAACTTTTGGTTTGTGAAGATATGAATAAATTTGTGGTATGAGGTGTTTATGGACGAAATGGTTGTTAGTAAATTGCTTGAAAAGGCAAAAGATTGCTCGCAAAATGCTTATTGCCCATATTCATCAGTTCCTATAGGTGCTTGCGTTTTAACGCAAAATGGTATGCTGTTTGGTGGGTGCAATATTGAAAATGTTGCGTTTGAATGTTGTTCTGGTGCTGTTGAAGTTGCACTGCAAAAGGCAGTAAGTGAAGGTTGCACAAACATTACGGCACTTGCTATTTACAGTGAAGAAGTTATGCCATTGCCTTCTGGTAAGGAAAGGCAATTAATTAAAGAATTTTCAAATCGAGCAACTATTGTTTGTGCAAATAAAGACGAAGTTCTACAATTTACAATTAATGAATTGTTGCCCTTTGCAAAAGAGCAATCTGATATATAAGCGTTGGGCAAAACAAATTTTGCAAAAGCAAAATTTAAAGTGCAAAAAGTTTTGCACTTTTCAAACTTAGTTTGAAGTTTTGCCCCCGTAAATTAATAAAAACACAAGCAGTTAATAAAAACACAAGCAGTTAATAAAAACACAAGCAGTTAATAAAAACACAAGCAGTTAATAAAAACACAAGCAGT
>CALWOV010000024.1 GCA_944383275.1 uncultured Clostridia bacterium | reverse complement strand
TGTATGCTTGACTTATTAGTATTTTTTATATTAAATTTAAAGTTATGTGTACTTAAAATATAATATAAAAATATAAAACTAATGTAACATTTCTATGTTAAATAAATACTAAAAATAAAGCCATGAAAGAAGATACTTTTATTAAATCTCTTGAAGCGAAAAGAACCACAGCATTAAAAGCAACTGAAAATCTTATTTCTGCTATTGAGCAAGGAATTATAACTGAACAAACGAAAACACGACTAAAAGAACTTGAATGTCAAATATCTCAGCTTGATTTTGATATTGAGCAAGAAAAACAAAAAGCATATACTTTCTTAACACCTGAAAAAATTAAAGATTATCTTACAAAAATAATTTCAGGTGATATTGAAAATCAAACAATAAGAAAAGATATAATCAAAACATTTATTCGTGAAATTATACTTTATAATGATAGAATAATCATAACCTACAACTTTACCGATTTGACTCCTGTTAAAAATCGTAATATAATGTTAAAAGAGATTAAGGCGGTTAAAGAGGAAGTAAACAAGCAGATAAAACCTGCTTTATTAAAAGATTATGTTTCGTATAAAAAGGAAATCTCTCCGCCATGAACTTGTCCATCCGTACCATTAAGGTATGGGTAGATTTTTTTTATAAAAAATCGGTAATTAATTATACCACTTCGTTTTTTATTGTTTTTTTGAAATACTTCTTTAGTTAATAATTTTTGTTTTTCTTGTTCTAAATCAAAGTTGTCTATTAAGTTATGGAGTGATGAATGTAAAAAATATATCATAAACTTTTAAGCAAAGCAGATACAATAAGGTATATAGCTGAAGAATACACAAAAACTTGCATGTCAGAAACAAATGACTATATGTTTAAAAATTCTTCAAAGGTTATTGCCTTATTTAATGCTTACAAGATGGAACAAAATCAACTATTTAAAGAGCTAAATAATTGGGTGTGATGATTGATATTATAGGAATATAATATGACTTATTATAAACTTTTATAATTTTATATAAAATAGAGACAAAATATTTATTATATGTTATAATATTTTCATGGAGGCGTATATGAAGAAGTTTTTAAAATTGTTCATATTATTAATATTTATTAGTCCGTGCATTTTTGTATTTTCGGCGTGCGACTCTGGGAAAGACAATAGACAAGCACCAGTATATCAAGGAATGGTTGTTTCTGCAGTAAATGAGCCAATGATGATGTCGGCAATGCATTTTAATCCCGATAATCCATTTGGTGATAATGCCGCAAATATTGAAGACCACGCAAGTTCTTTGTTTGTCTTGGATTCAACAGAAAAAATGTATTATGCAGATTCTAATGAAGATGTGTTTATTACAATAAAGTTATCAAATCCGGATAGTTTTGAAATAATGTCATTTACTTTAAACGGAGTTAAGTATACCTCATATATGTTTGAAGATGGTTCAGATTTGGAGAATTTAATCCTTAAAGTAAATGTTGGCAATATTGTAGGAGTAAAAGAATATACGATAGATGCTATAAAATATGTTGATAAAACAGAAATTAAAGATGTTGTTATGGACGGAGATAAAACTATAAAAATTGGACTTGGAGCAAGTAACTCCACTTATTCTGAAGTAACAAACTCAAGCGTTTATCTTAACAAAATTGATTTATCTATTAATTTGATAGACATTTATAATCTTATAGAAAAAACAAATGGTAACACTAAAGTTGTTCTCTATGATGGTGTAAATATTATTGACCATAAAGATTTAGCAGTTGGTCGAAATAATATAGTTTTTGATAAACTTAACCCTAACACAGTTTATCAATTTGCTATAATTTCTGCATATGACGATTTAAGTGGCGATGGAACAAAAATGCATACATTATACAAAAATGCTTTTTGTACAAATGCAATTCTATCATTTAATGTAGAATCTATAAATCAAACTTCAATAAATTTCAATTATCTTTGGGATAATGAAGTTGAAAATAAAACAATTGTATCTCAAGAATTATATTTAGATGAAACAAAAATTTCAAACATTGACATTTCTCAAACTGTTATACAAGATTTATTAAGCAATAGAGAATATACAATTGTTACTACCTATAAAAACTTAAATAATATTAGTGAAACAATACAATACACATTTACAACTTTTGCAAAAGAAACTCCAAATATAAATTTAACACAAAAATCATTAACACAAACTGATTTTGAATTTGTAGTTGATATTGAAGATTTAGATAATGTTGGCTCAATTGAAAAAATTGAATTATTACACGATGATGATGGTGCGATTATTTTAAATAATGAAGTAAGAACAATTTCTGATTTGTTAAGTGATAATGATTATACGATTAAAGTTTCTTATTCTTATGATGTAAATGATGGTTCTGGAGAACAGACAATAATTAAAGAATTATCATTTCATACATTATCAAAAAGCGCTCCAGTTGTAGTATTTAAAGATATTTCTTCATTACAAAGTGAGATTACTTTTAATTATGAATTAACTGATAATGATAACATTTGCACTGTAACAAAAGCGGAAATTTACGAAGAAACAAATAAAATAAAAACGATAACAGATTTAACAAATAAAACTTTTAATGAATTAAATTCAAATACAGAATATACAATAAAACTTTGGTATAGTTACGATTTAAACGATGGTATGGGAATTAAAGAAACTTTCATAATGACTTCATACTATACAATGGCAAGCGAAATAACAGTTACAGCTATTTCTACCTTAAATGAAACCAACCCAAAAGTTGGCGAAGAAATTCATGTAAGCATAGCATTTAACAATCCATCTAACATTGAAATTAATTCTTTCTATATAAATGGAATTAATTCAGAAGTTGTTGGAGGCAATAAAATATCTTCAGCAATTGTAAAATTTATACCTGATTTTGAAGGTGGAGAATATCAAATATCATTAACCAAAATTTCATATTTAAGAAATGGTAATTTACTTACACAAAATATTAGTTCTGATTATTCAACCTCTATATTAGTATTAGGAAGTTTAAAGGTTAAATCTTTTGAAAGAGAAAGTCAAAAAGATTATTTTACAACAAATGATGATAATATTGTTATAGAATTAGACAACCCAACAAATTACAATATATTTGATATTCATATAAAATATAATTCAACAGAAAAAATTATCACTTCAGACAATTTTGAAATAAGTAACAATGTTTTAACTTTTAAAGCATCAACATTTAATTTGGGTTTAGCAAGTACATTGACACTTGAATTAACTGCTATTACTTATGGAATTGAGGGAGTAACAGCAAAGGCAGACTATAATTTAACTCCTATTATAATAACATATTTATCTGACAGTACAGTAAATGAAATTACAACAATTGAACAATTTAAAAATATGCAAAATAACAAATCATATAAACTAATGAACGATTTAGATTTTGCAAATGAATCTTGGACTCCTATTGTATTTGAAGGAGTTTTAGATGGCAATAATCATAAAATCAAAAATTTGTCTTATGTTACTGAAGTATTAGTATCCACTAATTACAATTTTGCATTATTTAGTCAATTTGCTGGTGTTATTAAAAATTTAGAAATTGATTCAATGTATATTAGTGTTTATGGCTCTATGAATATTAATATTGCTGGCATTGCTATTACTACAGGAAATAATATATTTGCAAACACAGCAATTATAAAAGATTGTATTGTAACTGGAGATATATATATAAAAAGCAATAATCAATCACAATCAATGGTTGCTAATATTGGTGGTTTAATATCAAAATCAGATGCCATCTGTAAAGCAATCAACTGTTCAACCAATGTTAATATCAATATAGAAGATTGTGAGGGTTATGAAATTAATGCTGGTGGTATTATTGGTAAAGCTTGGACAACAGATAAAAGAATAGAAATTAACAAATGTTCTGCGTTTGGAAATATAACTATAAACAAAGCATCTACTGTTTATGCTGGTGGAATTGCCGGTTATGCTTATAAGAGCATTGAAATAAATAACTGTTATACAACGGGAGATATGACTGTTACTACAAATGAGGGAGATATTGATATTGGTGGTTTGGTAGGACATGTTCACATTATATCTATTTCTAATTGTTATACAACAGGTAATTTATATGCTTACTCATATTATTCAACAGTTAGTGTAGGAGGTTTAATGGGAGACTTAAATCTATCTTCTGTTGTTAATGTTAATAGTTGCTACACTGTGGGAAATTTAACAGCTATTTGCGAGACAGATCAATGGAATTATGCATCTGCAGGTAGTATGATTTCAATAGGACTGTCCTCTTTGCAAGCACAAAATTTTTATAAGTATGAAAACCAAGTAATAAATACAAAAGGTTATAGTGCAAATCAAATAAAAGCAAATATGCAAACAATATGGGAATTTATTCAAAGCAACTGGGATTCTTCTATTTGGAATTTACACGCAGATAAAAATCCTACATTAAAATAAAATTGGCAAAATAAGCCAAGAGATTTAAACTCCTGGCTTATTTTTTATATTCATTATAAATTTATATCTTTTTGTAAATTTATGCTAAAATAAAAATATGGAAAACAATGATATTGTTAATAATGTAAAGAAGTGCAAACGCAAAAGTAATAAGGAAAGAAAAGCTAAAATGGAAAGCATTACAATTTAATGGTCAATTTTAGGATTGTGCTTTATCTTTTTAATTTTATTCAATATCGCAGTTGTTTAAAATTGGAATATTATGAAAGTGGCGAAAGGTTATTAAACACAGTTAAATCTGTGTTTTTCAATTTTTATTTCTATCTGGTATGTCAATCTTATCATCAGCCTTAATTGATTTATGTATAGTTTGGTCTATGTATTCAGGTTTGCCATCAGCAGTTGCTTGTAAGAAAATGTGGTTGTTATCTTCCTCTGCTGGTTATATGTTTATGTCTATAGTGTTTCCTAGTTTATTGACTTCTAGTACCTTTAGTCCTTTTTGTATTAGGTATGAACTAAATTGCCATAGTTTTTCAAACATTCCGTTTGAGTCTATAATAAAACAAAAGTCTTGTTCTGGATAGTAAACTGTAATTCTAAAATAATATGCTTGCATAAATGTTATTTATAATATATAATAGATGTATATTTAATTATATTTTGTTGCATTTGTGCGGTACGGTTCTAAAGTTAAGCACTCCGCCAGAAAAGCGCATAACAATGCGGGTTTTAAAGGAATTGTGCTTTTTGCACAATTTTTTTATTTTTATTGATTTTAATGAAAGAAAATTGTTTATAATTTTTTGATAATCTATAATTGTAAACCTTTATAATATTTTTAATTTAATTATAAATTTGCTAATATTGACTTTAATATTATTTTTTGTTATTCTAAAAATGTTAATTTAAAAGGTAAAAACTTAAGCATTATAAAAATATAAAATAATTAGATTATAAATCCATTTTTAGTAAATTCTAAATTTTTGTAAATATCCGAATAAAACTAAATTTAAAAGGGGAAAGATAATGAGCAAAGATGACATTATTGAAAAAATAACTAATTTTGTTATTAGTACTTATAACGATTATGTTTTATTTATATCACTGATTAATAATGAAGAGAATGATATTATATCTAAAAAGGATAGTATTGAATTTTTGATAATAACTGAGAATATAAGTTATGAACGCAATCAAGAAATAATGAAGTATATAAGGGGAAATTTTAACGATTGTAAAATTAATGTAACATTCACTTCAAAAAAAGAAACAATGAATTATAATTGTTTAAATGATAAAGCAATGCAAGGGCTATTTCTTGTGCAGAAAGGAATAACTAAAAGTCTTTATCATAACCCTAGTTTTACTTATTTTATAGATGAAAATATGATAAAAAATAAATCATCGAATTTATGTTTAAATAAATTATCTAAAATTATAAGCTTAGTTTCCGATTTTGATAATTTGGCTGACAAAGAAAATGAACAATATAAATTATTGAACTTAGTTTATTATGCAGTAAAAGAATATTTTATTATAAAAGATATATTCCCACAAAACATTAATCAATGCTTAAAAATTTTAAGTGAACTATCTTCAATAAATTTGGATTTTGATATTGAAAGGGTTTTGCGTAAAGAAATTAATCAAAACGAAGATTTTGAAAAATTGAAAATATATTGTTTTAAAGCGGCAGAGTTTTTGCTTGAACGATTAAATGAAAGAAATTATGTTCAAACCACTTCACAAGATATTAGAGTAAAAGCAAATGATGTAACATATAAAGTTCGTGCTGGTGGTTTAATTGAATTTAATGATAAATATTTATTTGTAAAAATGGGGCTAGGTTCTTATTGGTGCGTTCCTGGTGGGCATTTAGAATGGTTTGAAAATTCTGAAAATGCTGTTATAAGAGAGGTTGAAGAAGAAACGGAAATGCCTGTTGAAATTAAAAATTTGTTTTTACTTCACGAAAATTTTTATTTAAATGTAAAAAATCAAAAGTTTCACGAAATGTGCTTTTATTATCTTTTGAAACCTAAAGATGAACAAAAAATTATAAAAGACCAGATTAAAGAAGAATTTGATAAAGATAAAAAAGATATTTTAGAATTTAGATGGTTTACAAAAGATGAAATAGAAAAATTAGAAATTAAACCAACCATAATTAAAGAAATAATTATGAATAATAAAACGAACCAAATGAATCACGAAATAAAAAAGAATCTTAATGATTAATATTTTATCTTTAATTTGTTTACATTTAATTTAAAAAATAACTTATGATTAAAAATATTGAATAAAAAACAATGAATTATATTGTTCTTTTTGTTTTGCTAGTTTTAAAATACAAAAGTTTTAAGTTGTTTGTATCTACTTTTAAATTTATTTTAATATTTTTGAAATTATCTACTTTTAATATATTTATTAAAAACCGTTTTTATTAGATTTTATAATATAAGTTTTTTAAATTTCAATATTAGTTTTGTTAATCGTTTTATTTAAAAATAAATTTTAATTTTAATAATTATTTTATAAAATTTTTTTAAATTATTCAAACAAATTAATTAATCATCAATTTCAATAGGTTGATGGAATTTTGGAACAATAACCTTCATTTCTGGGTGCTTTTTACCTAAAATTTTAACAAATTTTTTTGTGTTTACATTGCTTGTAATTGGTGGGTAGGCATTATCAAAATGGTCTAAAATTATCATTTTAGGCTTTATTTTTTCTATAATAGGAATTGAATATTTAGTCATATTCATTTTTCCTTGAAATGGCCAAATTAATATATCAATATTTTTAGGTAATTCCTTTGTTTCATCTATGCCAGCAGAGCCGAAAACCATAATTTTTTTGTTTTCGCATTCTATTTCATATGCAAAAATTTCATTGCCCATAGGATAGTTTTTATGGGTTTTAAGCAATTTACAAGCCCTTCGTGCTTTAAATATAAATATTGATTTTAACGCAACTAACATTGCGTGAAAAAGATTGCTTTGAACATGCTTACTTGAAACAGTTTTAATTGTTCCGTTTTTAGTTTCTAGCATTTCGTTTGGTTTTAAAACTTGAACTTTATCTTCAACATTAACGCCCAATGTTTTTAGTTTTTCATATGTTGCATAAGGTGCATATAATTTTGCAGATGAATGTTCTAGAATTGTTGGGAAATTAAAAGTATGGTCAAAATGCGCGTGAGTGTTCAAAATAAAATCAACATTACAGAACTCTTGTAATGCTGGTTGTTCAAGTTTTTTATTCATTCTAAAAAAGGGGTCGAATAATAATTTCTCCCCGTTTAAATCAATTAATATTGTTGCTGTTCCGAACCAAGTTATTTTTATCATATATATATTATATCACTTAATAAAAATAAAACAAACATTTTTTAATAATATTAAAAATTAATAGATATTATATAAGTTTAGACTGCTAAATAACATATCTATTATATATGGGTTATAACAATTTTTTGTTAAGTTAATGTGAATTCATTAATTATTAACTTTTAAAGTATACAATTATATTCATTAATTAGCACTTTAAATTATTTTTTGTTCTAAAAAACTATAACTTATTTTTTACAAACTTTAATGAAATATTTAAAAATGGTATTATGTTTTTGGTCTGTTTTACAAAGCGTTTCAGGGTGAAATCGAACTGATAAAAAGAAAGTTTTATTTGGTGCTTCTAGAACTTCAACATTTCCGTCATCATCATAAGCAGATGGCACAAGATCAGCATATTTATCAACGGTGTAGATATGCCTTGAATTTACTTTCATTTTTGTTGTTTTAACAATTTTATAAAATAATGAATTTTTCTTTATATCAATATCGTGCACATAAGTTGCATATTTTTGCAAGTGCTTTTCCTGATTTTGAACAAGTTTTGTAGTTCCACCTAAACTGCGAACAACATTATTTTGTCCTAAACAAATTGCCAAAAGTGGAATATTGTGTTCATAACAAAACTTTGACACCCACATTTCATAAGAATCAGCATATATGCCACCAGCAAGAATAATTCCATCGCATAAACTTATTGCATCTTTAAAGTTTTGTTCTTCTTTTTTTGAAAGCAAATTATCCAACTTTAAAAATTTTTCTTTTTCGTCTTCGTGGTTAACATAGTCTATTATTTGGTTCGGTGGCAAAATTCCTATCGGAATAGCGCCATTGCTATATATTGCATCTTTAAGTTCATCGCGTATATATGTGTTGGGTCTTATTAATTTATCATCTAAATGTTTTGATATAATTCCTATTATAACTTTTTTCATTTTAAACCTCTTTATTTCATTGTAACATTAAAAAATAAATCAAGTCAACATAAATTTAAAAAGCAATATTTTTAAAATTATTATTACATTTTTAATAAAATTTCTGTAAAATCTTAACACTGTAAATTTCTAACTTGTTTTAAAACATAAATAATTATATTTTTTATTATCTTTACAAAGACAAAATTTAATGCTATTCTAATACTAAGGGGGAGAAGTTATGGAAAATATTGATACAAAACAAAAAATTTTAGGCATAGTTTACATTCTTTCGTTTGTAACATTGTTTACAGGAATGTTTGCCGTTCTTTCAAATCTTTTATACACACAAACTAATACAATATTTTATGTTTTCTTTTTAACATTTAATTGTATTGCACTTGCATTTTGTGTGGCAATAACAGGAATAGTTATCTATAATTTTTTTGCTAAAAAGCAGTTAATTGTTTTAGAGATTATTTTGTATGCTTGTGCTATTGTGGCATTTGTTGTTATGTTTATTTATGTCAATTTCACATATATTCCAAACTCGAACACATACGCATCTGTTTATTCATCTTATTTAGGAATAATGATGCAGTTACTTGCAAGTGTGGTGCTTTTGTGTGGGGTAAAAATTGCAATGCTTTGTTTAAAACGCAAGCAAATAAAAACAGCAAGTGAGGTGGAAAATGCAAACTAAAAAAATATTAAGTTTAACATTGTGTTCAATTATAACAGCACTGCTTGTTGTTGCAATGGTTGTTTTACTTTTGTGTGGATATTTTAAAAAAGCAGATGAGCGAATAGAAATAAGTTCAGTAAGTGTTTCACAAGCTTCATCAAATTATAATTATATTTTTAATACTAGTTTTACCATTAGGAATATAAGCGAAGAAAATGTTTATTTAACAAATAGTTATGTTAGAATTGTTGTTAAAAACAGCAGTGGAAAAATTGTTGATTGTTATACAAATAAAATCTCAAAAACTATATATTCTGGTAGTTTTGAGAATTTTTATATAAGTTCTGGAAAAATTATTGAATTTAATGCAAATGAAGATTATACAGCAGAAGTAAGATTTGTTGACCCAAAACTTTATTCTTTTGGATATGCACTTATTCCTTTTATAATTATTGGTGCTTATGGCATTGTGGTAAGTGCCATAAGTTTTAGGCGTGAAAAACGAACCAATACAAACAAAGAAGAAAATGAAATTAAAAACAATAATGATATTAACAATCAAAAACTTGAAACAAAAAACAATATATTAAATAACGATATAAATAATGAAAGTATTAATAAAGAAGTTTTAGGCAGTGAAAACGAAAATGTTGAAAAGTCTAAAAATTCTAAAGCAAAAAACAGCAAACAAAAATCAGATAACAATCTTAAAACTAAAGAAAATGAAAACGCAAATTTAATAGCAAATGATGAAAATGTAAAGACTGAAACAGAAAAAGGCAACAAAACAACAGCTAAAAAAGTAAAGACTAATAAAACACAAAAAAGTAATTAAGTTAAGTTAAACTTTTATAGTATAATAATTTAAAACGAAATATTGAATAATTGATATAAATAAAATTTTTTAATAATTTGACTTTATTAATTTTATGTAAAGGCTTAATGTTTATGAATAATAAAAATCAAAAACCCAGCACTGAAGAAAAACGACGAGCAGTAAGGTCGTTTTATTGGAACACAGCTTATTATTTGCTTTTAGTTCTTTCTGTTATTTATCTTATGGGTAAAGAAAGTATTATCAACGCTGAAGTGCTGCTTGTGTTTATTCCTTTAATTTTGCTAGTGTTGTCAACAGAAACTATGTCTAAAAAATTTAAAGATGAGCAAATAAATTTACAGCCTTTTGCACTTATAGATTTTATTGCAAAATTGGGGGCGTTTATTTTTGCTCAAATTTTATATCGGTTTAGTGATGTTGGCATTGCTTTAACAATTTCTATGTGGGTGCTTTTATGTATTGTTGCTGTTGTTTCGTTTGCAATGGGAATAAAAATGCTATTAATTGCTAATAAACGAATTAAAACAAATATTGTAAATTTAGAAATAAAACATTAGTTTATAATTTAATATAACATTAATAAAAACTTTGCTTTTATAAATTAAAAATAATAATTTTAATATTGGGGCAATTTATGATTAAATGCACAACAGAAATAGATGAAACATCTCAAAAATCATTAAGTAAATATACAAAAATATACAGCATTATAAGTCTTGTAGTTGAAAGTATCGGGCTTTTGGTTTACCTTATTTTAGGCACAATTTTTGATAATCAGTATTTAGATTTTTTATTACTTTTCAGTATTCCTTTTGGTTTTGGGCTTGTTTTTCTTATAACGCTAAATAAAAGCACAAAAAATATGACAAATAATAACTTTGTAAATTCTTACGAATTCGACATAGATTATTTTAATGTTGCTACATCTAAGAATGGAGAAGTTGTTGGCACATAAAAAATTTACTATAATAATATTCATAAAGTTATAGAACGCGATTGCTATTTGTTTATATACATTAATAAAGTTAATGCATTTATTGTTAATAAAAACAATTTATCTGCCGAAAATTTAAGATATTTAAAAGAATTGCTAAAAATAAATTAAATTTATAAATAAATTTTTTAATTGCTTAAAGGAACAATGTTTTTAATTATTTAGTCAATTTTTTAATGAATAAAATTTAAAATTTTTAACATTTATTAACTTATTAGTTTTTATAGTAATTGCTTAATAAATAGAATATAAAATTCAAGTTTAATTAAGGGTTTAACTATGAATGAAATTTTTAAAAACACAAAAGTAAATTTTGAAAAACTTATTAAGTATGGTTTTTGTAAAGTAAATAATTTATATAACTATTCAAAAAACATTTTAGAAAATCAGTTTTTATTAAAAGTAACTGTTGATTTTAAAGGCGATGTTTCAACCCAAATAATTGATAATAATTCTAATGAAGAGTATATTTTACATTTACTAAAAGATTCTACTGGGGAATTTGTTGGCTCGGTTAGAAAAGAGTATGAAAAAATATTAACAGATATAAAAGAAAAATGTTTTGAGAAAAATATTTTTAAAAGTTTGCAAGCGCAAGCTGTTATTGAATATATAAAAAATAAATATAATGATGAATTAGAGTTTTTGTGGGAAAAGTTTCCTAATAATGCAATTTTTAGAAGAAAAGATAATAAAAAATGGTATGCTGCGCTATTAACTATTCCGTTAAATAAATTAAAAATTAAAAGTAACGAAATGGTTGAAATTATTGACATAAAAGTAAGTGAAGAACAAATTAACGAATTAATAGATAATAAAATTATTTATGAAGGTTATCATATGAACAAAAAACATTGGATAACCATTGTGTTAAATAATTCAATGCCTGATGAAAAATTGTTTGAATTGATAGATAAAAGTTATCAACTTGCAAAGCAGAGTTGAACTTGAAAACAATTTTTAAGTTTTAATATGTTTAATTTTAAATTTGGTTATAGATTTTAAATATAATAAAATGTATTAAACAAAAAACAAAAAAGATATTTAATTGTGTTCGATTAAGTAATCACATAAACTTGTTTGTTAAAATGAAATTAAGAAAAATTTATATTTTATTTTAAAACTAGAAATTTTCTAGTTTTTATTTTTGCTAAATGTTTTTACTTTTTTTAATTTTATTTTATAATATCTATATGAAAAAAATATATTTGTTAAGTGTTTTATTATTAATAACTTTTGTTCCACTGTTTTTAGGTTGCGCAGATAATAACAAAAATGCGCTAACTTTTTTACAGTTAGAAACAAAAGGTGTTTGGTGGTGGGATAACAGTTTAAAAACTGATACCTATTTAACCTTTGCTAAAAACAACGGTATAAACGAAATTTATTTTTGCGACAGCAGATTTAACAATGAAACCGCACAGTTTATAGAAAAAGCAAATGAAAATAAGATTGAAGTTTATTTTTTATGTGGTGAATATCAATGGTTAACCGATGCATCTTCATTATATAAAACGATGGAAGATTATCTAGATTTTCAAAGCAATTACCCCAATGCAAATTTTAGTGGCGTGCATTTAGATATTGAACCACACCAAGACCCGAATTTTGACACAACCAAAGAAAAATTGATTTTAAGTTTAATAAATTTAAGCTATAATTTAAAAAGCAGTTACCCAAGCGTTAGTTTTGATTACGATTTACCATTTTGGCTAGAAGATGAAATTGAATTTAACCAACAAACTTTGCCAGCCTTTGCACACATTATGAATAATGCAAATCGTGTGTTTTTAATGAGTTATCGAGACACAGCCGAACAAATTTATAATGTTTCAAGTGCTGAAATTGAATATGCGAAGGCAAATAATAAAACACTTGTTTTAGGTGTTGAAACAAAAAGTAATGAAGGCGATAATGTAAGTTTTATGGAAGAAGGCAAGGAATATATGAATTTAGAACTTGAAAAACTAAGCAAAATGTTGCCAGATAATTTTGGCATTTCAATTCATCAAATTAAAACTTGGTATAGTTTATAAAATCAGAATTTTTGTTTGCAAGTGCCAACGGGCATTTACAATTAAAACTGATATATATTTAGTCGTGATAATAAAATTTAATTTTACACAAAGTTGCAATAGTTTAAATTTTATATAACAAAGTTATATAGAAAAGTTCGTATAAAATTAAAAGTTTGCTTTTGTCTATACATAAGTAACTTCTAGTTAATTTATGTTGATAAATTATGGCTTTAGAGTGAATTGTTTAATTTTCTAAAAGTTTAAATTTAAAATTTTAGTAAACATAATTTATATTATCGGAAGTTTTGTCTGAATGCATACGAAGCAAAGCGAGTGTATATTCAAGCAAAACTGATGTTA
>CALWOV010000023.1 GCA_944383275.1 uncultured Clostridia bacterium | reverse complement strand
CAAGCAAAAATTGCACTTAAAAGGCAAGCGAAAAGTGCCACAGGGATTGCATAAAGCAATCTTTTTGTTTTTGTTTGAGAAAAATAAACAGTTGCAACATAAAAAACTGTTTCACTACTGCCCATAATAACAGAGCCAGCCCTTGCAATGTAACTGTCTGGTCCATAGTTTCTAAAAATATCTTCAATAAGTGCTAAACTTGCACTTCCACTAAAAGGTCTTAACAACACAAGTTCGGCAAGTTCAACAGGAATACCTATAAATGAAAAAACAGGAGATAAAAATTCGGCAAGCCATACAGCAAGTCCACTTACTCTGAATAACTCAACTGCAACAAAAATAGCAACTAAAAATGGAAAAATAGATAAACATAAATCAACAGCACCCTTCGAGCCATTAATAAAAGCACCAAATGCGTTTACTTTTTTGCGCCATGCGTACAATAAAAGAAAGATAATAAGAACAGGAACAACAAGTTGACTTATACTCATTTCTTAATACCTTTTTTTGCAAAAATTTTAGCGCAAAGTTTAACAAGTGCAATTCCTGCAACAGTTGATATAATCGTTGAAAGTAAACTTGGTATAATTATGTCGCTTGCTGTTGTTGAACCATATGCAACTCGAAGCCCCATAATTGTTGTTGGTAAAAGTTGTATGCTAGTTGCATTAATAACCATAAGCATAATCATTGCAGTAGTTGCAGTTGTTGTGGGGTTAACTTTATCAAGTTCATGCATTGCCTTAATTCCCATTGGTGTGCAAGCGTTTCCCATTCCCAGCATATTTGCCGACATATTCATTGCAATATAATTTTTTGCTGAAGACGGAATGTTTTTTCCATATAAAAAATCTATAACAGGTGAAAGCAGAGCAGAAATTTTATTATTAAGTCCGGTTTCTTCAACTATTCCTAAAAGACCAAGCCAAACAGCATAAACTCCAAGCAATTTTATCGACATACTTACTGCTGTTGAGCCAGCGTTTAACATTGCGTTTAATCCGTTTTCTGGTTCGGTAAAACACAATATAACTAAACTTGCAAAAACTATAACAAACCAAATTTTTCTCATAGTTAAATGTATTATTATTTTAAAATCTTTATGCAAAACTTTACTTAAAATATAAATTAAGTTATAATAGTGTTTATTAAAAGGGGAAATGATATGCTAATAGACACACACGCACACATAAGTTGTCCACAAATGGATAGCGTAAGAGATGAAGTTTTAAACGACTTAAACGAAAATTCTGTTGGTTTAATAGTTTGTCCTAGTTATGATGTTCAAACTTGTCTTTCAACATTACAATTGGTTGATAATAATGAAAAAGTTTTTGGTGCATTAGGTATTCACCCAAGTGATGAAAGATGTTTTAACGATGAAATAAAAAATTTTATTAATAAAAACGCAAATAATCCAAAAATAGTTGCCATAGGCGAAATTGGTCTTGATTATCATTATGAAAATGCAAGGCCAAAAAATCAAGAAGAAGTTATGCTTATTCAAATGGAAATTGCAAAGAAAAACAATCTGCCGGTTATATTCCATGTTCGTGATGCCTTTGATGATTTTTTTAATATATTAAAAAGAAATAATAATTTAATAGGCAATGGAGTTATTCATTGTTTTTCTGGTGGAGTAAAAGAAGCAGAACAAGCACTTGATTTAGGTTTTATGATTTCACTAACAGGTTCTATAACTTATAAAAACAATATTTCAACACAAGATGCAGTAAAATATATACCACTAAGCAGAATTATGCTTGAAACCGACAGCCCATATCTTGCACCTGTTCCACATCGTGGTAAAATTTGTGTTCCTAAATATGTAGAACTTGTTTGTCAAAAAGTTGCTGAACTTAAAAATATAGATTATAAAGAAGTTGAAGAACAAACAACGAATAACGCATTAAGTTTTTTTACTAAAATGGGGGACAAATGGAAGAAATAAATCAAATACTAAAACAAAACAGTTTTAAATTTAAACACAGTTTTGGTCAGAATTTTATAACCGACATTAATCTTTTAAACGCTATTGTTAAAGATGCAAATGTTTTAAGAACAGATAATGTTTTAGAAATCGGAACGGGGGCGGGAACATTAACAAAGCAATTAAGCGAAGCAACAGATAAAAAGGTTATAACAGTTGAAATAGATAAAACACTTGAACCTGTTTTAAAACAAAATTTAAGTGAATGCAAAAATGTTGAAATAAAATTTGGAGATATACTAAAATTTAAACCTAGCGAATTAAGACAATGGTTTAATAATGAGCCCTTTAAAGTTGTTGCCAATTTACCTTATTATATATCTTCTCCTATAATTTTTTATCTACTTGAAAACAATTTTAATATTCAAAGTTTAACCATAATGCTTCAATATGAACTTGCTACAAGATTAGTTGCAAAACCAAACTCTGCTCAATATGGTGCTGTAACTGTTTTATTAGATTTAATTTCAAATGTTAAATTAATACGAAAAGTTCCAAGAACTGTTTTTACACCACAACCCAAAGTAGATTCTGCTGTTGTAAGAATTGATGTAGATAAAAACAAATGGCAAGTTGATGATAAATGCATAAACTTTATAAAAAACAGTTTTGTAATGAAAAGAAAAACTTTGCAAAATAATTTATCTAAAAGTTATGGAGTAGAAAAAGATAAAATAGTTCAAGTTCTTGCTTTAAGTGAAATAGAACCTTTGGCAAGGGCAGAAAATTTATCAACAGAACAGTTTGTTAAACTTTATAATAATTTTTCTAAACTATTAAAAATAAATTAAGCACAATATTTGTGCTTTTTTGTTTATAAAAATATCAATATTTAAATTTATATTAAAATTAAAAACTCACAAAAAATAGCAAAAAAACATAAAAAATTGCGTTTTTTTATTAAAATTTTATCATAACAAGTAAACATATTTTGTTAAAATGTATATATATAATTATAATTTAACAAAACTTATCAAAAGGAGCAATTAATGATAAGAAAAGTTTTAGTAATGTCCAAAGAAAATGGGCAAACTTGTGGTGTGTTAAATTTAGAGCAAAACAACAGTCTTTATGGAAGATTAAGATTGTTTAATATAGTTGAAGGAAATTTAGTTTTAAGTTTAAAAATAGGTGAGCAAAAACTGTTTTTTGATGATGTTCAAAACCCAGAAAATTATGAATTTAAAACGGTATATCATAATCTCAATGCACCTATTTGTGCTGTGCTTGCATCAGCAAAAAATGGTGATGTTAATTTAATTGCAAGTGGGCATAGTGAAAATGATAATCAGAACCCTGCATCGTTATTTGACGATTGGTCTAATGATGAAAAATTGCAAGAATTATCTCAAATGATAGATGAAGAAATTGACAGGCAAGATGCACTTGATAACCTTATTGATAATGAAGTTAATACTGCATCTTTAAATCAAAAAGTAAACCAGAATAGTGCTGATAACGAAAATTCATCTTTTTTTGAACTTATAAAACCTCAACTTGACGAATTATTTAAAAAATTCCCACATTGCCAAGAATTAGAAGATTTGGTAGATGACACAGAATGGGTATCAGTTTCAAACCAACAAGAAAATTATGTTTTAGGTAAAATTTATGACGATGGAAAGGTAACGCATTTGTGCTATGGAACTCCTGCAAAATCTAGTTCTGAATTGCCTGAAGAACATTTGCGTGCTTTTTGTCAATGGTTGCCACTAGATATAGAAAACCCAGATAATAATGGTTATTGGGTTATGTATCAAGATGCTAACACTGGGGAAAATATTGTATTAAACAATAACTAATATTATTCATTAGTTATTTTTTATTTTAAAGAAATATTTTTTAAATTTAATATAAATTTATGCTTAATTAAATATTTTTAAAATATTTTAACAATTTTAATTTTGATTTTTAATTTTTTCCACTATTTGTTTGTGATACTCCATTGCTAAAATTGCTGCTTTTTGGTTTTCTTTATGTATAAATTCTGGTGGTTTTAACTGCTCGTTGTTAATTTGTGGAGTTTCATTTTGAGCTGGTGTTGGTTTGTTTTTTGTGTTAAATAATGAAGTAACTTGTGGTAAAATTTGAACTATTTGTGGAATTAATGAAATTAGGTCTAATTTTTTACTTTTTTGGTTAAAATTAGATTCAGACACTTTTGCTTGAATAGTTGGTTCAATTTTTTTCATTATTTTATTTCCTTTTAATTTTTTTAATTAATTATAATTGACTTAACTTTCTTTTGGTGGTATTATATGAGATATGCAAATAATAAGTGCAAAAAGCACTTTTTAATAAAGGAGAAACTTTGAATTATATGGCTAAATGGATTAGAAATTTATCATTAATAGCGTGTTGCTGTTTTGCAATTTTCTTTGGTTTTGCAGGTTGTGGTGGAAGTGGAATGCCTACTTTCAAAGATAATCCAGCAGTAAACGATGTTGTTTATGGCAATGGTTCACTTGCAGTAAGAAAGGGAGATTATTTATATTTTGCCAATGGGTTTATGAGTTATGAAGATGTTGGCAATAAAAATGATGGCTCTGGAACAAGTGATTATGCTTCATTATATCGTGTTAAACTTGATGCAAACGGTCATGTTGTTGAAGCAGAAAAAGAATATGATGACGAAGGCAATGAGATTTTTGATGAAACACAAGCAATTCAAAATGTTGATATTCTTTGTAAAAAGATAGTTGGTTTTGAAAGTATGGGGCTTTACATTTTTGGCGACTATATTTATTTTGCAACACCAAATAACGAAAAAGATAAAGAACTTAATATTCAAAGTAGTTTAATAGATTTTTGTAGAACAAGAATTGATAGAAGCAGTGGAATTGAAAAACTTTACACAACAGAAAGTGAAAATTCAAATGTAACTTACACTATGTATGAATATAAAAGTTGCGAAGTTGTTTTATTGGTAAAAGACAACGCTAAACTTGTTGCTTGCAAAATTGTTAATGGAATAAGTCAAGGTTATCGTGTTATTGAAGATAATATTTCTTCAGTTGCTCTTCCATCATACACTTCAAGTGATGATATTGTAACTGAACTTGACCAATCTATTTATTACACTAGAAACATTGATTCAGAATTAGATAGTGATAAAGGCTTAACAAAGGGCAATGTTCTTTGTAAATTAAATTTAAGTGATTTTACAACACAGGTTTTAAGGGCAGACAATCAAACAACTTATTCAGTTCTTGCAACAAACGGAAATTTTGTAACAGTTTCTAAAACTAATAGTAATATAGAAACAATGCAAGAAGGTGAACTTTTTGCAATTTCAGATTTCTCTACAACAAACAATGATATTCAACTTTCTTACAGTGCATATACAACAGTTTTGCCAGTTGATGCTAATTTAGGAAATCAAATTATAGTTTATGACAGCACAAATTCTGCAATCTATAAATTAAATGGAGTTGCAAGTGATGCTCAATTATTATACAGTGGTTCGGCAACTTTAGTTTCTGTTCAAGGTAATTACTTATATTTTATTGCAAACAGTCAGTTATATAGAGTTAATTATGTTGAAATGTCTGAAGCAGAAGCGTTAACTAGTGGAACAATTCTTGCAACTGCTAAAAATTATTTCAGTATTGACGAAGATAGAATTTACTATTTGAATAATTATGAAGTTAATGAAACTCACGAACACGCAGAAGGTGATGTTCACGCTGAATATTACTTGCATATGATAGACTTAAATTCTTTCAATGAAGACAACGAAGTTTATAATCATTTTGTGGGCGTTCTTATGGAAGAAAACTATTTAACTGAAAGCACTTCAGATACAGAAAGTGCATCATAAAAAACAAGTCACTCATCGTTTTGAAATATTTTAAAAAAAGAAAATGTTTTGCAATACATTTTCTTTTTTATTATAGTTTTAAAGTGTCGAAAATTGTTAAAAATTATGTATTTTGTTTGACTTATTAAGATATAATAACTATACTTAAATTAATGATATTATCGGGAATAAAAAAGGAGAGGTTATGAAAAAAATATTTTTATTAATATTACCTTGCTTTTTTTGTCTTGCGTTTTTTTGTGGCTGTGGAAAAACTACAGAATCAGATATAGCCAATGAAAATCTTTGCTATTTCAATGCTTCCGATAATATTGAATTAAGTGTCAATGGGCAAAATAAATCTACCACTGCAAAACTAGAAGTTTTGGGCGATATAACACCTAATTTTGGGTGGAACAATGAAATAATCGATTATGATATAAACACAGGCTTAATAACAGCAATTTCAACAGGTTCAACCAATTTAATTGCTTCCTACTATAATGAAAGTGGTAATTTACAACAAACTACTTTAAATATTAATGTTACTGAAACAATTTATGCACAAGATATAGAACTAGAAAGTGAATATGTTTATAAACTTTTAGATGAACACAACACTGCACCTATAAAACCACAAGTAGTTGTAAATGGGCAAGTTAATAACGATTACAATTTAGGTTTCACTTTTAAATCAGATGATGAAGATATTTTTACAGTTAATGCCGATGGAGATATATTTCCAATTTCAACAGGAAGCGCAAATTTAATTGTAATGGCAGTATCTGGGTTTGATGAAACTTCAAATCAATATACTTACATAGAAAAAACAACAACAATAATTGTTGAAAATGTAATTAAAAATTTTGAAGTTTCTATTGTTGATGCAAATTTAGAACCTGTTGTTCCATATAACAGCGATACACAAGTTGATTATTATAATCTTTATTATGGTACCAAAGTTGGAAGCGATAAACCTAATTACTACTACATAAAAATAAGTTCAGATAAACCAATTTATAATTGCTTAATTCAAACCGCATCAGAGTATAATAATTTAATAAATCAAAATCAAAATCTAATTGTTACCGATGTTGAAGATTTACAAATAACAAGCGAAATTTTTGATAATGGCAAAACCGTGTGTCTTCCATTCGTGGTAAGAGATGCAGGTGTTGAAGCAATAGAGTATAGATTAATTGATTCTGTTATGAATTACTTTCAAAGTTACAGTTCAAAAATTATGCTTATAAATGTTTATCAATTTATGCAAGATATAGAAGAGAATGTCGCGGTTTATCATGGTGAAGAAAATACTGACAATATGGTAAATCTTAATAAAGTTAATGGTGTTTACACACTTTATTTATTGGGTGGAGATGAAGAGCAACAAGTATTAGCACGACAAAACGGTTTTTATAATAAAGCAACATTAACTTTTAAAAATCTGTCTAATATAAGCAGAAATTTAGTTAGTATTTATATAGACGAGCAACTTGTTGATAATTCATTTGATATTTCAAGGCAAGCACTTGTTGTAGAGCCAAGATATAAGGGTATAACAAAAATGTTATTTGTAGCCAATGATGGAAGTGGTTGGCAGTGTGAAGTTAATTTTCAATTTTTATATTGTGAACCAACAAGTTATACTTTTGTAGATAATTCTGAACCTATAGAATTAATCTATGGCTTGGAAGGTTATGATGAAATTAATCTTGATGTAACAAATATACAACCAGCATATGCTTATCATACCGTTTCGGTTTATTCAAGTTCACAAAATATGCCGGTTGAGATTAATGGAACTAAATTAAAAGCAATTCAAGATGGTGAATGTTATGTGGTGGTTACATTAAATGGGGAAATAAGTAAAAGTTATAAAATTATAGTAAATTTGCCACCTGCTAGAATTGATATAACAACAACAAGCAATGCTGTAATGGAAATCGGAGATGTTTTTATTGTCGAGTATAAAGTTTATGATGAAAATGGTAAAGAATTAAATTTAACTGATATAGATATTATTTTAAAAGATGCAAATGATAATATTATATCAAATACAAATGATTTTATTATTAAAAAGGGCGCTACTAATATTGCAATAACTGCGCTAAATTTAGGGAAAGTGAAATTCGAGTTAATATCTAAATATAGTCAAGTAACATCAACAGAAATAACTGTTGCTTGTGTTTAACAAAAGTAAAAAGGGGGAAATATGGCACAAGATAATTCTAAAAAAGATATTTTTATGAATGCCATAGCAACAATTGCATATTCAATTATTTTTATAGTTTCTGTAAGTTGTATTGCAATTTTTATTCAATATTGTATAACAGGGTTTAAAGACCCAGTCGTTCCTGTTGAAGGGTTAAAATTTGAAGAATCAACAATACAAGTAAATTCTTCTAATCTTGAAGAAGCTTATTTAACTGTAGCAGCAACAAATGAATTAAGTGATGAAATTTTGCAACAAGATGGCGACTATGAAGATATCACAGTAACTTTAAAAATTAAAAACCCCGAAGTGCTTGAATTAGAAAAATATGAAGTAAAATTAAATGAACCTGTAAAAATAATTCCTAAACTTGCTGATGATGGTTATTTAGTTGGTGGAACTTGCATCGTAGAAGCAAACAGCAATGACGGCAAGTGGGTTGTAGTAGAGAATTTAACTATAAATGTTGATGTTCCAATTGAATCAATAACAATAAAAGCTGAAAACAAAATTGGTCAAGATGTAACACAAGCAATTAATGATAAAACTATTAAGTTTATAAAAGATGATACTTTAACTTTCAGTGTGGAAACTGTTCCAGCTCGAGCAATTAATCCAATAAAAACCTTAGCACCTAAAGTTGCAATTTTCCCTAATGATGACATCAGAGAAGACTTTGTAATTTTAGAAACAAATGGCTTTTTAACAGTAGTAGGAGATGACGCAGCAACAACAGGTGAAGTAACAATTTTGGCTCGAATATTAAAAAGTTATGGTGCAGATGAAAGTGTTGAAGAAAATTGGGTAACACAAACAATTGTAATAGAAACTTCCAGAGTAGAACTTAATGAAATTCAAATTTTGAACACAAACTATGATGATGAATCAGAAAGCATTTCTATTTACGTTGGTGATTCTGAAAAATTAAAATTTTCAGCCCGAGAAACAGGACAACCAGATGTTATTAATCTTAATATTTTTCTAGAACCAGTTTTCTACACCGAAGGTGATGACCCATTCTATAACTTATTAACAGCATTAAGATTAACGGCAAATGTTGAAAATAAACGAGAAAATATTACATCTCCAATAGAAATTTCAACAGAAATTATAAACGAAGATGAAAAAAATATAATTTGGGAAATAACAGCAACTAGACCACTAGAAACTCAAGAAGTTTTAAATTTAAGTATTTCGCTTGAAAATTATGAACAAACTCGAACATTAAATTGTGCTATACTAGAATCTTTACCAACATATGGAACTATTCAAGCAACCGATGATGTTGAGTTGTCTATAACAAAACAAACTAACAGTTCAGGCGCTGAATATATAAGCGATAATTCAAATGGCTTAAAAGATATATCTAATAACTTTTTAACCTATAATCAAAATTCTGAACACAACTTAACCTATACAAAATTTGTATATTTCCTTTCACCAGAAACTGTTGAGCAACCTTGGAAAAATGCTACAGGCAGCAACATTGTAAACATTTCGCAATACGGACAAATTATAATGCAAAATGAAGATGGTAACACAAGTTACAGCAGTCAAATTCAAGCGATGGGAAGTGGAACGGTTTATGTTAATGCATATCTTATAAGAACAAATTCAGCAGGACAACCAATTGATTGTAATTACAATGTAATAACCAACTTGGATACCAATATAGTTTCGGTAGATGCAATAAATGGAGATTATGAAGGTTGTGCAGGTTTATATGTTTATGTTGCAGCAACTCTAGAGCCTTTTACAGTAACAGTAGATGAAAACCTAACAGGGCTTACAGTTTACTATCAAACAGCAAATGGTGATAAACAACAAGTTCCAGCAACGGGTATAGAAATTGGTAACACAAATGTTGAAACTTTGTATGTTAGAGCAAACTCTATTTATGCTTTGCTAAATAATTGGACATCTTTTAGTATAGAACAAGTATCAAATGATAACAATATTTTAACATATGAAGTTGGAAGAACTGAAAATGAAGCAATATTAAAAAGTTATCATACAGAAAATCCAGAGCAATTAATTTCTGCAGAATTTTATTTTATTGTAATTGGAACAGTTGGGAATCAGGCAGAAGATACTTTAAATATAAAATTATTAAATAGCACTAATAATTTAGCTGTAATTCATTTAACAACAAAAGAAGTTCCTATATTTGAACTTAAAATTAATACTAATGATGATTTTACAATAGATGAAACAAGTGGTGAAAAATCAATTCAATTAACTGAATCGTTAACCGAAGAAGGCGTTTCAATGCTCTCTCATTGGAGTTTGAATGGTCTTGAATATAGTGAATTACCTACGGCAGAAATATTAATAAGAGAAATAGATAAACAAAATGGTTTTACTTCTCCTAGTTCGCCAACTTATAACATAAATGCTTATGTTGTAAGTAATGCAGATTTACAACAAATAAAGAATGGAACTTTAAAATGGCCTGGCAGTGAAGATGCTCTTGAAGAAGATGATACGATAAACTATTTAACTGGCTATGCTGAAGTTGAAACAGATTACACAAACACAAGCAGATTATACATACTTAATGGAAATTTGCCAGCAAATACTTCATTAGTAGTTGTATATAACACAACAAATGGCTCATATAATCAGTTTAATCCAACCGACCAAGTAATTGCAAAACCAGATTACTTTGTTGTAAATCTTGATTCGGTTCAAATGGAAATTTACAGCAGAACATCTCAACCAAGTGATGAAGGTTATGATAATATTATGCCAGATTCTGCTTGCCCAACAGAAGATAATGTTGCCCTGCAAGGTGGAAGTTCGACCTCTGTAAGTATACAATTAAGTTACAGCGTAAGAGCACAAACTTCTGCAAGTGGCGAATCAGAAAGGTTAGATATTTTATCGCAAAGACTTTCGTTATCACTAGATGAAACAAGCAGTAAATATTTTGCAGTAAGTGGACAGCAAATTTATTTAAAAGATGGGGTAAGTGCTTATACTCCAAATTCTAGTGTGGATAGTTATGAATTAATTTCCACAATAAATGCAACATTCCGAGTGGAATATTATGTTTGCAAAAAAGGTGAAGACTTAATAACAGGCTACCTAGAGCGTGAAATAACAATTAAGTGGGGAGATGAAGGCTTTAAGGTAAGTCCTATGGTAAATAATTAAAAAGAAATCTTTAAGATTTCTTTTTTAATTGATAAATAATAGACAAAAATTAATATTAATGCTAGAATATTTTTTAAGGAGTGTTTTTATGGGGAGCGACTTAAAAGAGTCAAAAATTAAGAAAAAGCAAGAAGCGCAGCAGTTGAAAAAACAACTTAAACAACAGGCAAAACAACGAGAAAAAGAACTTGCAAAAATTCATAATATAGAAATGCGTGCCTTGCGTGAAAATTGGTATAAACTAGATAATTCTGCAATGATTTATCCAGCCATTGGTTCTTCGCATTTTAATTCAGTATTTAGAATCAGTGCTGAATTAAAACAAAATATAAATCCACAAGTTTTACAACAAACACTAGAACAAACCATAAAACGTTTTCCAATTTTTAATGTAAGTCTGGCAAATGGCTTATTCTGGCATTATTTTCAACCTTTAACACAACTTCCTAAAATTGAAGAAGAATATGCTTATCCTTGCAGACCTTTTGTCTTTAATAAAAACAACCCAATATTTCGAGTATTATACTTTAAAAATAAAATATGTTTTGAAACATTTCATTCATTAACCGATGGCTTTGGTGCTTCACAATTTTTTAATTGTTTAATTGCAACTTATTTAAAAAATATTGGTATAAAAATTACAGATAATACTGATATTTTAAGCGTAAATGATAAAGCTAATGAAGAAGAAGGAGAAGATGCTTTTCGTTTATATGCAGATAAAACAATGTCTCGCTCGAGAAAAGAGAAAAAGGCATATGATGTAAAAGAACCTGTTAATCCAATGTCTGTTTTGCAGATAATAAAAGGCACAGCAAGTGTGTCTAAAGTTAAAGAAGTTGCAAAAAAATATAATGCTACAATTAATGAATTTTTATCTGCAGTTTATATGCTTGCAATGCTTAAAAATAAAAAGAAGTATAAGCGAAATAACAATCCAATAAAATTATCTGTTCCTGTAAATTTAAGGCGATATTTCCTATCTAAAACATTAAAAAACTTCTCAGCCGTATTTAATTTAGAATTACCTGTTGATAAAGAAAATTCAACATTAGAGCAAATTATAGAAATTGTGAAACAACAAAGCAAACAAATAGATACAGAATATTTACTGAAATTTATAAGCAAAAATGTTAAAAGCGAAACTAATTTCTTTGTAAGAATAATGCCACTTGCTGTTAAGGACTTTGTTTTAAAATTGGTATATTCTTTTGTTGGGGAAGTTCTATTTACAAGCACTATTTCAAATTTAGGTGTGATAAAATTACCCAATGAAATTGAAGAACAACTTTTGTCTTATTATGTTTGTATTGGCGCAACAAAAGTAAACAGATTTAATCTTGCAGTAATAAGTCACGGAGACACAATGGAAATGTGTTTTTCTAATCGACTTAAAAGCACACAAATAATGAAAGACTTTTTTTCAACTTTATCAAGTTTAGGAATTGACATAATAATTGAATCAAATTTTTAAAAGGAATTAACTATGAAAGTTTGTAAAAATTGCAATTTACAAATAAAAAATAGTAATTATTGCCCACTATGTGGAAAATGTGTAGATGAACAAGCAAAAGAAAATCAGGAAGAAAGAAGTTTTCCCGTATATGCTCCAACACTAATTGATAATTCTGAATCAGTGTGGAGAATTTTGTCTAAACTGTCAATTTGGGGAATTATTGTTTGTATGGCAATTAACTTGTTTATTAATAAAACGATAAGTTGGTCGCTTTATGCACTTTTTGGGCTTTTATATTTGCATTTCGTTGTTTTCTATTCAGTTTATAAAAAACTATCATTTGCTAATGTTATAACTAGGATAGCAGTTTACACTACATTTTTAATTTTGTTTTTAGAGTTATATACTCAATCTTGGGGTTGGGGAATGTGCTATGCAATTCCATTTTTATGGCTGGCTTTAACAATAACAAGTGCAATTTTAATGATAGCAAAGGGCTGGGTAAATTTTGAAATGTTTAAACCAACCTTAACTATGACGGTTATGTCTGCAATATTATTGGGCTTTTTGTTTGGTTTTTCAGAAACTTTTTGGCCTATTCTGGTAACTTTCTTTGTTTGCTTAAGTTTGGTGTGCTTTATGTTTATGTTTAGATTTAAACGAACAGTAAGGTCAATTCAAAAAGAATTTAGACTTTAAAAAGGAGAAAAATTATGGTTAACAAAAAAGATTTAGAAAGTAAAGTTAAAAAATTTGATTTTAAAAAAATTAAGAAACCTGTTTTAAAAAAGCATCTTATTAAAATTAACGAAACAACAGAACCCGCATATGATTATGATGACTTTACCAAATTAGACTACGACCAGCAAACTGCTTTGTTTAATGCAATTAAAGAAAATTTTGCTGACTTAAAAGAAAATGCAGGTTTAGTTGCAGGTGCAACTTATCAGGAACTTTTTTATTCTCATTTAACTGAATTGTTAAGTCTGGCTGTTACCGGAAATGTGGCAGCAATGGATTATTTATGTTATATATATAAGCGTGGTGTTGACCATTTTCTACCAATAAATTTAACTCGTGCACACGAATGGGGAATGATTGCGATATCTAACGGAAGTAAACTTTCAGTTGATAGAATGAGATTGTTTCTAGAACCTGTTTATGAATATGTTGTAAATGCTGGTATAGTTGAAGAAATGATAGTAAAAAATAAACTTAAAGAAGGCGAGGGCATATATTATGTGGCATCAAATTTTGCAAGTATGTATTTAAGTAAATGTAAAATAGACCTTTTAACAATGGCAAGAAAAGAACCTATTGAAATAGATAATAACTTTAAAAAATATAACTACGAGGCTTGTAAAATCAGAGATGAAATATTACCAGAGTTAATTAAATATTTTGTTTAAGAAGACAGTTGTCTTCTTTTTTATTTTGTGTTAAATATATAGTTAAATTAATGCAAATTAAACTGCAAAATTTTTAATAATAAAGTAAAATTTTCTAATTATTTTCTATTAAATATTTAAAATTAATTTATATAAACTATGTGATGTTAAAATTTTACTGACATAAAATTTTAATAAATTCTAACGAATTTGCGTGCTTTGTCCACCATCACAGTTTGAATGAACATCAGTCTCACTCAAATACAACTAAAGTTGTGCTTGGTTCGACTTCCGATAATATAAACTATGTGATGTTGTTTTGCTCACGATGTTCACAAACCAATTTGCTAAACGCAAATCCGTT
>CALWOV010000022.1 GCA_944383275.1 uncultured Clostridia bacterium | reverse complement strand
ATTAACATCAGTTTTGCTTGAATATACACTCGCTTTGCTTCGTGTGCATTCAGACAAAACTTCCGATAATATAAATTTAATAAGTATGTGATAATCTTTTATTGTTTTTTAGGCATATGAAAATCATTCATATTATTACCCTCTATGTTAAGAAGTTGTTTTTTAACATCAATCCCACAAGCAAAGCCTGTTAAATTCCCATTTGTTCCAACGACTCGATGACAAGGAACAATTATTAACACAGGGTTTTTACCAACTGCTCCACCAACTGCCTGTGCAGACATTTTTGTTTTACCTAATATTTTTGCAACATTTAAAGCAATTTGTTTATAGGTTGTAGTTTTTCCATAAGGTATTTTTAAAAGTTGCTCCCACACAATTTTTTGAAAATTAGAACCTATTAAATTAAGTTTAATTTTCTGCTTCGGTTGCAAACCGTTAAAATAATCGTTCAACCATTGTTTTGTGTTTTTAAATTCAGGTAAATCATTATTTTCTTTTATTATTCCATATTTTTTATTATATAGATTTATTTCAGAATTATTGTTATATTTGATTTTATCACTGTTTATATTGTAATTAAAAAAATCTATCTTAACTATTCCATTAACATCGCCCAAGATAATTAACTTTCCTATGGGAGAATTATAAAAAGTATAGAACATAAAACTTTCCCTTTGTTAAGATTTGATATTGAAAACATAAATTAATTATGTTATACTTAAACTAAGAATAACATAGTAAGGAACAAATATGCAACCAATTGTAGTCATTGGTCCAACAAAAGTTGGAAAAACCACAATTTCAAAAATGATTGCTGATAAATATAAGTTAAATCACTTTGATATGGATAAAATTGATAAAAATTCATATTTTTCTTTACTTAATATAAATCAAAACGATTTTGAAACTAAGCAAGAATTGCTATATTCCAAAATTCAAGATAAATCATTTGTTAATTTCAGTCAAGAACTTTATAACCTTTTAGCCTTTAATAACTCTTTTCAAGCGAAAATTATAATGCACTTACTTAAAACCGAAAAAAACTGTGTTATTGATATTGGCGGAGATAGTTTTATTGGCATCGACAGAACTGCCTACAATAGCATAAAATTATTACAAACTAAACTGTGCAGCAGTGAAAATGTTATACTTTTAACACCAAGTAATTATATAAATGAAAGTGCCAAATATATTATGAAAAAAAGCATTCAACGAAATGATGAGTATATTCCACACCCTAAGATTTTAATTAAATCTATGGAAACTGCTGGCTTTAATAAAATGCAAAACTATAAGGTATTTACAAAAGATAAAACACAGGAACAAGTTTTTAAAGAAGTTGACAGTGTTGTTCAGCAAATAACTATTTTTAACCAATCACAAAAATAAAATAAAACCTATTAAAAACAAAAAACAGCAGTTTTATTGCAAAAAAATGCAATTTAGTGCTGTTTTTTTAATATTTTAGTGCAAAATCAGTTAGGTATTGAAATTTTGTTTTCGTCAGTATAATTTTTATTTTTTATATTTATAGTTGAAATTGGCTTTAAATTTTTAGAAGTTAATACTATTGAATTTGTAGATTTTTTACTTGGGGCTTCAAACATAATATCAAGCATTGCTTCTTCTAAAACAGTTCTTAAACCCCTTGCGCCCACTTTAAGTTCTTTGGCGCGTTTTGCAATTTCGCACAAAGCATCTTGCTCGAATTTTAAATCTATTCCGTCCATTTTAAAAATTGTTTGATACTGTGCTACAAGAGAATTTTTTGGCGTGGTTAAAATATTAATCAAAGCTTTTTCATCTAAATCATCAAGCCCAACAACAATAGGCAATCTTCCAACAAATTCAGGAATAAGCCCAAATTCAACTAAATCGGCTGGTCTTACCTGCTTTGCAAACTTATAATTTAGCGAAGGTTCAATATCGCTTGTTTTATTAAATCCCAAAACACCGGTTTTATCTTTTGCTGCAATTATTTCTCCTAGTTTAACAAATGCCCCACCACATATAAATAAAATGTTATTAGTGTTCATTTCAACAGTTTCTTGATGGGGGTGTTTTCTGCCACATGCAACGGGAACAGATACAGTTGAGCCTTCTAAAATTTTAAGCAAGGCTTGTTGCACCCCTTCGCCACTTACATCACGAGACAAACTTCTGCTTTCAGGTTTTTTTGCAATTTTATCAATTTCATCAATATACACAATACCCATTTCAGCACGCTTAACATCATAGTCAGCATTGGTTAAAAGTTTAGATAAAACACTTTCAACATCATCACCAACATAACCTGCTTCAGTTAAGGCAGTTGCATCTACACTTGCAAACGGAACTTTTAAAATTTTTGCCAGCGTTTTAGCAATTAATGTTTTTCCAACCCCCGTTGGTCCAATCATTAAAACATTGCTTTTATCAAGTTCAACATCGGGTTTTGCTCCGAAATTATAGTTTAAGCGTTTATAGTGATTATAAACAGCAACAGATAAAGCACGCTTTGCGCTGTCTTGCCCAACAATATATTGGTCTAGATAGTTTTTTAGTTCATAAGGTGTTGGCAAAACAAATTTTGAACGCACTGTGCGCGTTTCTTGCTCTTTAACAATTTCTTTACAAATATCAACACAATTATCGCAAATAAAACTCATTCCATCTGGGCTAGACACCAATCTTCTAACTTCACTTTGAGATTTTCCACAAAAAGAACAAATCATTTCTTTCATACTATTCCTTTTATATCTAGTTTAAGGTTAACAACCCTTTAATTAAATTATGCCAAATTAAGTAAAAACTATTCTTTATTTAAACTTGGGTTTAAAATGACATCAACAATTCCATAATCTATTGCTTGTTTTGCGTCCATATAATTATCGCGTTCAATATCTAAAAGCACTGCTTCTTTGGTTTTGCCACAAGCCTTTGCAATTAATCTTGCATAGTTATTTCTATCTTTAATGCCTTCTTTTAAATATATTTCAATTTCGGTAACCTGACCTTTAACACCACCCCACGGCTGATGTATCATAACCTTGCTGTTTGGCAAAATATAGCGTTTACCTTTTGTCCCTGCGCTTAAAATAAGTGCAGCAGCACTTGCACATAACCCAATACAAATAGTGCAAACAGGGCAAGAAATAAAGTTCATAGTGTCTAAAATTGCAAGCCCAGCCTGTGAAACTCCACCAGGAGAATTGATATAAAGATAAATATCTTTTTTCTTATCTTTGCTTTCTAAAAACAAAAGTTCAGCAATAACAGTGTTAGCAACAAAATCATCAATTTCGCCTGTTATAAACACAATTCGGTCATCAAGTAAACGCGAATAAATATCACTAGTTCTTTCGCCTGCTGCTGTTTTATCAATTACACTAGGAATTAACATATTTACTCCTTTAAAATTTTTAGTTACCTAAATTAAATAAAAAAAGAAAAAGTTATTTAAAACTTTTTCTTCTGTAATATTTGGTGTTAAGATAGGTCACTACCAAATCAACTATTTTTCATCTTTTTTAACTGTTTTTGCACAAGATTTTTTTGTTGCTGCTGTTTTGGTGCTTGCACTTTTTGTTGAAGTTTTCTTAGCAGTGCTTTTTGTGTCTGTTGTTTTTGCTTCTGCCTTTTTAGTTTCTGTTTTAGCCTTTTTTGCACCCTTTGCTTTTGCAACAACAGTGTTGTTTTCAGTTAAGAATTTAAGCAACTTACGCATAAGTATATCACTGTTAATGCGTTCAATTCTACGAGAGTCTAGACCTTTTTTGGCATCTTCTGTCGAGATATTTTGCATTTTAGCAATTTCTTCGATTTCAGAGTTAAATTCTTTTTCAGTAACTTTCATTTTCTCTTTTTTAATTATTGCTTCAAGCATTAACTTAATTTGGCAAATGTGTCTTGCATCTTCGCGTCTGTCTTCACGCAAAGCCTCAACAGTTGTTCCCATATAGTTTGCATAATCTTGAAGTTGAATGCCTTGATATGAAAGTCTGTAATTCAAATCTTGCATAATGTGGTTAAGTTGGTCTTCAAGCATAATTTCTGGAACAATAACTTCGCTTTTACCCAAAATTGCATCTAAAATTGCATCTTCTTTTGCGTTTTCGTTTTGGTGATATAAACTGTGTTTAATTTGTTCTTCAATGTCTTTTTTATATTCTTCCAAAGTGTCAAAATCACTTACATTTTGTGCAAATTTATCATCAAGTTCTGGCACAACAGGAACTTGAACAGCCTTAACATCACATTCAAACACTGCTTTTTTGCCAGCCAATGCTTTTGCGCCATAATCTTTTGGGAAAGTTACATTAACAGTAACGTGTTCACCTGCTTTTTTACCAACAAGTTGTTCTTCAAAAGTATCAATAAAAGTTTTTGAACCAAGTTCAAGTGGGTGGTCAGTTGCCTTTCCACCATCAAACTCAACACCATCACAACTTCCAACAAAATCTATAACCACAGTGTCGCCAAGTTCAGAAACTTTTCCTTCCACTGTTTTTGTTGTTGTATGATGTTTTTGTGCGTGAGCAAGTTGTTCATCAACCATTTTAGGGTCAAATTCAACAAAATCTGCTTCAACAGTTAAACCTTTATATTCACCCAAAACAACTTCTGGCACAACTGAAACAATAATGCTTCCTTCAATGCCGTTGTCATCAAACTTATCTATTGCAAGTTTTGGTTCGCCAATAGGGTCAAATTCTTTATTCTTTTCAAAAACTGCCTTATATGCCGAGTTTGCAATTTCTGCAATAGCATCGTCCATAAAAACATTAGAGCCATAATTTTGTTCAATAACTCTACGAGGAGCGTGCCCCTTTCTAAACCCTTGAACTTCGTATTTGCCTTTGTTTGCTTCATAAACTTTGTTAACAGCATCTTCCCATTCTTGTTTGTTTGCTGAAAACTTAATTTGTGCTTCTGTTTTTGATGTATAATTAAGTGTTTGTTTCATAAATAATCTCCTAGAAAAATAGTGATATTTATTATAACACAATTTCATTTTTTTTGCAACTAATGACAACATAAATAGTTAACAATTTAGTTAAAAGTATGGATTTACAACATTTTTAAAATATATCTTAAAATAAAAAGTGTTGCTAATTTGATTTATCTAATTAATATTTCATTGATTTATATAATTAAACTTTTATAGTTGCTGTGTTATGTTAAAATTGTTTATGAATATTTACATTTAAAATGTAAAATTTTTTTACAACTTTAAATCAATAAAAATTTATAAAACTTAAAAAACTTGACAAACTAACTTTATAAATGATATAAAGTTTATAATATACAGTCTGTTTTATTTTAGGAGGAACAAATGAAAATTAAAAACAAATCGCAAGGCGAAAATGAAAATAATTCAAAAACAAACTCTAAGCTAAGCCCTTTTAAAAAAGGTCTTGTTGTTAGTGTTATGAGTGCTGGTATATTGTTCGGTTCTATGGGTATGCTTGCTGGCTGTGGCGAGCAAGGCCCACAGGGCGAACAAGGCATTCAGGGAGAACAAGGGGCTCAAGGTCCACAGGGTGAAGCTGGAACTGATGGCGCAACTTGGCTTACCGGAACTGCCATAACAGGAACGGAAGCCAGCATTACAGCAACAGTTGATGGTGCTAAAATCGGAGATTTATATCTTAATGTAGCCACTTGCGACATTTATCAATGCACTGCTGAAAACACTTGGAAATGGATTGCTAACATTAAGGGTGAACAAGGCGAGCAAGGTGAAAATGGTGAAAACGGTGAAAATGGAACAACACCAACAATAACCATAAATTCAGACGGTTTTTGGGTTATCAACGGAATTGTTACCGATGTTAACGCACGAGGCGATGGAACATATGGTAATCAACTTATAAGCATACCTGTAGAAGAAAGTTATTTTAAAAATAAAAAACTTGTGTTTTTAGGAGACAGCATAACTGCAGGAACAGGTGCAAGTTCTAATGCAAACAGATTTACTTCACAATTATCAACACTGTTACAAGCAGAAGAATTTAATATGGGTATTGGTGGAACAACCTTTGGTGACAGATTAGACAGCGATACATACACAGATTTAAAAGATATACCAACTGATGCTGATTATATAATTATTTCTCTTGGAACTAACGATTATGGTTCTAATGTTCCACTTGGTGTATTGGGTGATACAAATACTTCAACTATATATGGACTTGTGGAAGCTTATTGTTCATATCTTACCCAAAATTATTCAAATTCAAAAATAATATTTTTAACACCTATTAATCGTGGTGGAATATCAAGCACAACCAATAATCACGCTGGATACTCCTTGCGTGATGTTTGCACAGCCATAACCTCTGTTACTTCTAAATATAAAATTACAACAATGGATATGAATGTGTTAAGTGGAATTTATTATGAAGATGACGACAACAACAATACAACAGTTTATTTACCAGACGGTATCCATCCAAATGATAATGGTCACTTATTAATGGCAAATGCTTTAAAAGATTATTTACTACAAAATTATAACTACTATAACTCAAAAGATATAAATACTATTAAATTTACTAATACTAATGAAGTTATAAGAGTTTTGGATAACTCAACATATGTATTACCTACTCCTATTGCTGATGATGGCGAAATTTTTATACACTGGGTATGTTCAAATGGTGAATTATATTCTGGTGGCTCAACTATTTCAGTAAAAACTGATATAACTTTATCGCCACTTTTTGCACCAGACCAAGGACTTGCAACAATAACAGTTCATACCAATGGTGGAAGCAGTAATTACACAAACATTCCTATTGCAAAAGGCACTTCTTTAAGTGAAAATGATATAACCCTTACAGCAACTCATACTTCATTTGGTTTAAAAGCAACATGGTATCAAGATGAAAACTTTACCATTCCTTTTGATGAAAACACAACCGTAGAAGACAATATAGACATATATGCTTACTGGGAAACAGATGCTAAATATTTTGTTTATGATTCAAGTTCTCTATCAACTATTATTGGTTTCAGTAATGAATTAATTAATAATGCAGATACTGTTACAAAAATCGTTCTTCCTAAATATGCAACAGATAATGAAACAGCAATAACAACACTTAATGGAGGCTCTTCGGTTTCTTCTAGCATTGGTCGTTCAGTTTCAAGTGGTAATTTATTTACTAATATCGACAGCCTTGTTATTCCAGATGGATACACCACTTTAACACAATTTTTCTTTGTAGGCTCTAATTCATCAGCACCAAATATGTCTGCATTTACAGTTGAAATAGGAAAAGATGTTAATAGCATAGATTTATATTTCTGTTGTGGTGTTCCTGTTAAAGAATTTATTGTAGACGACTTAAATACAACTTTCAGTGATTTAAACGGTATGTTGATTTCAAACGACAATAACAAAACGACTTTAAGAGTTTATAATAATGGTAATGGCGAAACTGATATAGTAATTCTAGATGAAGTGATTCGTGTTTATAATAACACTTTTGTATTAAACACAACTGTTCAAAAAATCACTTTTGGTAAAAATTTACTTATTAACAATTACCTATATTCAGGTATAATTGCAGGAACAGGAAATACATTAACAACACTAGAGTTTACAACTACAACACCAGCAAATATTCCACAAACTATGTATAACTTATTTTCAACATTTAGCACAAGTGCAAAAATATTTACCAGCGAAGGTAAAATAATAGTTGCAAATGAAACTATGAGAGAATATATTGTAAACAACTTAAAAGCAGTGTCAGACTCTAATTTATCAACAGAATTGAAAGAAGCAATAATCTCACTTGCCGATAGGGTGGAAATAAAATCTAGTTAAAATAATTAATAACATAAAAAACAAAAACCACAGAATTGACTGTGGTTTTTTTATAATATTGTAAATTATAAAATTACTAACACAAATTTTATAACCCCTGAATTGCTGTTACAAGCATTATAATTCCTATAAGAAGACTAAGCCCACCACAAAACGGAACTAAAAAATTGTTAAAACCTGCCCATTTTATTTTGCGTTCAGTTTTTTTATCATAGCCAAATTTTTTCATTGCTTCTTCTGGGTTTTCCTTGTCTTCGGCATATAAATATGCATCACAAAATCTTGCATCTTCTATGGTTTTCTTTCTTTTAAGATAAACCATAATTGTCCAATATAAAACTGCAAATGAACAAATTATCCAACCAACTGCAACAACTATGGTAAACGCTTTCCCAAGCCCTGAACAACTAAGCCCGACAATAAACGCAACAAGACCGATTAAAAATATAATTAACGGCACCGACTTAAAATTTATTTTCATTTGTCCCCCTTAAAAAAGGTTTGAAATAACTACAAACAAAATAACAACAATTGCTAGAATATGAACAATAGTGTATCCAATATTTCTTCTGCTTCTAACATAAGCAAAACCAGAAACAGCAGCAATAAAATAGGCACACACATTTGCAATAAACATCAATATTTCAACAGCACTACCCAATGTTAAACCCGGAATTGCCGCAGTAAAATCTCCGGTTTGCACCCAATTAACAATTTTTGCAATTAAAATAACAATGGCAATAAGCACTGTTGCAAAAAAACCAACAGCATTCATTGCTCTTCTTAATTCATAGTTTGGCATACATACCCCCAAAACATAAATTTAAAAATTAATTTAAAATTAACATATCAGCATATTAGTTTATGAATTTATATAATTTTGTTTAAATAAATTTAGCAATTAATTTAAACTTATAATTAAATTTTAGTAAATTATATAAGTATTATCAAATACTTTAATAAATACTTTACAATAATTAAATAACTTTAAGTAAATTTTGACATTGTTTATGTAAACTTATTATCTCATTATATTTTGGTTGTGTCAAGTTTATCAATCACATTGGCAAAATATTCAGGCAATTTTGCTTTAAAAGAAAGCCTTTCATTTGTGCTAGGCTGATTAAATTCTATATAGCAACTGTGCAGTAACTGCCCTTTCTGCCCCATTTGAAGTTTATAATAAACAGGGTCGGAAACAACAGGGTGCCCCATATATTTTGCGTGCACACGAATTTGATGAGTCCTGCCTGTTTTAAGTTTAAACCTAACCAAAGTAAACTGAGAAAATCGTTTTTCAACAACAAACTCTGATATCGCAATTTTGCCACCTGTTTTAACCACAGCCATTTTCTTTCGGTCTTTTGGGTCTCTTGCAATAAGTGTTTCAATTACACCACTATCTTTTTTAACAACTCCATTCAAAAGTGCAAGATACTCTCGCACACAAGTTTTGTTTGCTATTTGTTTTGCTAAATTATTATGCGAAAAATCATTCTTTGCAACCAGCATAAGCCCCGAAGTATCTTTATCTAACCTGTGCACAATACCCGGCCTTAACACGCCATTTATTCCACTTAAATCTTTAACACTATAAAGCAAAGCATTAACCAAAGTGTTAGAAAAGTTTTTAACAGCAGGGTGCACGACCATACCTTGTGGCTTGTTTATAACCAGCAAATCGGCATCTTGATAAACAATGTCAAGTGGAATTTCTTGTGCTTCAACTTGCAAAACTTGTGGCTCTGGAATTTCCACTTCAACATCTTGACCAACTTTTACTTTTGTTCCACTTTTGGTAACAATTTTATCATTAATTTTAACCCTTTTGTCTTCAATTAAATTTTGAATAAAATTTCTTGTTTTATCTTTAAGTTTGCTTTGTAAAAAACGGTCTAGGCGTTCTTCAAAATCAACTTTCAACTTTACTTGTTCCATTTTCTTCCTTTGTTTCTTTTTTTGTTGAAAAAAACAACAACCACACAGCCACACACACAACACCAACACAAAGCGCCATATCTGCCACATTAAAAATCGCAAAATTCATAAAATCAAGCGAAATAAAATCACGAACATAACCAAAGAAAATTCGGTCATACAAATTTCCAACAATTCCACCAAGCATAAGCGTTGCACCAGCAACAAACCAGCCATTTGTGTGAACGGTTTTATTAAAACAATCAAAAAGCACAATTCCAACAGCAAATATTATTGCAAAAATAATAAACAAAACTTGTGCTGCAGTTGAACCTGCAAAAATTGAAAAACTTGCACCTGTGTTGTGATGACTTTCAATAGAAAACAGCCCAGGAATTGCTGGCGCATAAATTACCCCATCGGTAAGCATTTTTGTTGCAATATCAATAACAAACACAGCAAGTGCAATAAAATAAAAATATTTAATTCTCATTTTTCAACCTTTTGTTTTCTTAAAATTTTAGTATTTTTAGGGGCAAGCAAAAATAAATTTCCACCCAAATTTTCAACTTTTCCACCAAGTGCCATAACAGCACCACCCACAAAATCAACCACTCGTTGCATAAGTCTTTCGTCTAGCACATTTAAGTCTAATAGTGCCTGTTGCTTTGTTGATAAAAAATCAACAATTTCTGGTAAATCTGAAATTTTACTAGGCGAAAAAATTGCAACATTTTCGGTTTTTTGTGTTATTGGGGCAACTTTGGTTTTAGTTGGTTCTATAAATTTTGCTTCAACCTTTTTTTCTTTTGTTCTAATTTTGGGTGTAACTTCAACTTTTGTAAGCCCCAGCCCATTTAAAACATAGTCAAAAAAACTCATAGATTTCCCCTTTGCATAAATAATAGCAAAAATAAACAAATTAATCAAATTAAAAAGTTTAATAATTTTAATGCTTTTATAAAATTATGGTTGAATTTAAACGAAATTTAACTTTTTTTAACGAAATTGTTTTATTTAATGCATATAATCTGATATAATAAAAAAAGTCTTATGTTAACAAAGGGGTTAAAATGAAAAAGTTTTTATCTGTTGCCTTTATGCTTATAACTTGCATTTTTTGTTTTGCTGGTTGTTCAAGTATAAGCCAAAGCCTTGTTATAAACAGTGATGGCACAATCCAAGAAAGCCTTAGAGTTCAGTTTGATACCGAAGAATTGCAAAAACAAAATGTAAGTGCAAATGCACTTGCAGAACACGCCGAACAAATTGCCCAAGATTTTAAAGAATCAAAGAAAGTATATATTAATCCGAACCTTGAAATAACTTTTGATATTAACCTTTCAACCCAAGAAGACCCAATTTTAACTATTGACCTAACATTCGGCAAAATAGAATCGTGGTATGCTTTTTGGGAACTACCAATTCCAACAGCACAAGATTATCAATATCAAAAAGGTTGGTTTATTGATAGACAAATTATTCACAATGGAAGCACCGATTTTAACAGTTCGATAGCCGATGTAATTTCTGAAGAAATGCAATCTTTTATAAACGAAACATATCTAGATTATAATCTAGACCTATCAACCATAAAAACAAATTATTTGCGTGCATATGACCGAAACGGAGTAATTCCATCAACAGATGCCGACTATATGATTTTAACCGACACTCACCTTTTTTATGTTTGGGAGTTTGATTTAAGCGACAAAGAACGCAATATTTTAATTTATCAAAATGTAATAACAAATCACAATCGTGGAAATTGGTTTATAACAGCCCTAGGGCTGACCTTGTTATTTGGAATAATTACTTTTATTGTATTATATTATAAAAGAAAAAACAAAAAAGATGATAACAACAAAAACTCAATATTAATCACTTTTAACTCAACAAAGCAAGAACCAAAAGCCGAAAACACCCCCGAAAATCAAAACGAAAAGATAAGCAATACCACAAGCATCATAACCCCAAATATCAATAATGCAACAATCGTTCCACAATCATCACTTCCGAAAAAAGCAAAAGCAACAGGAATAAAAAAATCAATCGAAATCTCAACACCTAATAACGAAGAAAAAGTTGAAAATGAAACAACAAAAAGCAATGCTGATACCAAAACAGCAAAAATAAATGATAGCACAAAACAAATAAAATCTGATATAGCACCACAACCCAAAATCGAAAACACTCAAACAACAACACCAGCAACACCAAGAAAAACAACAGCGCAAACAACAAAAATAACAAAAAATAAAACAACTGTTAAAAAGTCAACTGTTAAATCAGAAAATAAAACTAAATCAACAGAAAATAACAATGATTTATTAGAAAATAATGAAATAGACAACAAAAATAATTAAAAATATTTGGAAATCAAACCTAAAAACAATATATAACAACAAAAATAAAGCACTTTATCGCATTTTTTTGCAATAAAGTGCTTATTTTTAAAATATTAAGTTTTATATTATATTACTACATCTGACGCCCTTCATTTTGTTGCACATCATCAAACTCATCTGTTGGTGCAACCCCATCTCCCTCGAACTGACTTTCATTGTTGGTTATACCAACTTCGCTGAAATCGTCAAAATCATCTTCTTTACCCTGTGCTTGCGTTTCTTTGTTTACATCAATTAAATTTTCACTATCGCCGTGGTTAACATCAACTTTACTAATTTCTTTTGTTGGCTCAGTGTTAACTACAGGTTCTGGTTTTGGCATAGATGGCGCACCACCTGCTGGCTTTTTGGCATCTTTTCCTTTATCTTTGCCACCATCTTTTTTCTTGCCACCGCCTTTGCCACCACCTTTTCCGCCGCCGCCTTTACTTTTTCCGCCACCACCTTTGGCTTCTTTTCCACCAGACTTGCCACCTTTACCGGCAGATTTTGCTTGCTTTGGCGCATCGGCTTTCTTTTCGGGTTCAACTTTATCACCACTGTGAACAATCATAACTTCGGCAACTTTCATTCCTACATTGGTTTGCTTCAACTCTTCTTGTTTTGCTTTAAGTTCTTTAACCTTGCTGTTTGCATTAATTTTTTCACTTATTTTTTCGGTAACGCCATAATACTTATTATTCAAAGCACCCATTGTTGCCAAAAATTGTGGGTTACTCATTAAACTTTCGCCAACTTTACTTTCCAAAACAGAAGTTAAAAGTTCATTCATAGCCCTAAATTTTCTTCTGCCTGTTAAAAAATATTTTCCAATTTTTTCTCGTTCTTTTTTAAATTCGCTTAAAACAACAGCACCATTAGGAAGTTCATTTAAAAGTTGCAAGCGTTTGCTGAAATAACTTTCTTCCAACTTCTCATAAAGGTCAAAACTTGCTTCTCTAACTTCCTGCAAATAAGCAAGCCTTAAATCTATGTTTGTTGTTGGTGTGCGTTGTTTAGCATCTTCTTCTTTTTTCTCGCGCAAGTTAAACACAATCATTCTTCTAGCATCATAATGTTCATCAAATTTAAAACAATAAGAACCCACAACTGTTGAAATTGTATCTTGAATATAACCGTTTGCTTTTTCAATGGTTTCATTAAGTTTTAAAACACAAAGCGCGCTTCCGTCTGGCAATTTTTGTGGTGCTGAAATGGTAAATGAAAACAAAGTCCCGTCTTTATATTCGGCACTAGCAGTTATAACACCGTTCTTGTTTTCAATAATATACTTTGGCATGGCAATAAGTTCAGCCATAATATGTGGTTCAATGGAATAATGCCCATCAATGCTAAACTCGCCAAGCAAATTGTTGGCTACCATATCATATTTATGTGTTGCCCTTAATCTTGAAATTTCTTGTTTATCTTCAGTAAAACCTGTTTCCGAATCTTTCCTAACATATTTTTCAACTTCTGGTTCAGTAATGGTTTCGGCCTTACTTAAATCGAATTCATTTTTTTTGCCAAACAACATCACATTTCTCCTTTTTACCTTAAATTATGCTATCATATTTTAAGTTTTTTTGCAACGATTTAAAATCAATTTTTAAACCAACCACCTATTGACTATTATTGCAATTTTTGGTATAATATATTTATAAAAATTAAAACAAAAAGAAGAAAAAATATGGATAAATTATTAATAGAAAAACTTACACAAATAGACAAAGAATTAAATCAAACAACTCATTTAAAAAACGCTTATGGAAAAAAATATTACCAAAAAATATTTTTAAAAGATTTGTTTTTTGAAATACTAAACGAAAACATCGAAAGTGGAACAATAAACGGCAATTTGCCAGAAGTTAAAAGTTTGCTTAAAACAAATAAGTCTGGTCAAGAGTTGGTTCAAAAAATTAATTTAACAGTTCAATCTTTAAATCAAAAAGCAGACGAAGAACTTGCAAGCATAAATCAACCTTTTCAAACCGAAATAAACGGAACAATAAAAGCAAATAAAAAACTTACAGCAGTTGATTTAAAAGTTTCTGCAAACACAATAAACCGAATAAAAAAAGATTGCACACTTTCTGTAAAAGAAAAGAAGCAAGCAATTCAACCATCTCTTACAAGTTGGGAAATTGCGTTAAATTCATCAGATTCAAACAGCACAAACAACGAAGCACAAATGTAAAAAAAGGGGCATAAAACTCCCTTTTTTAATTTAATATTTAATTTTAAAATTATCGGAAATTTGTCAATAATATCATAAAAATTATTTCCGATAACGGAAATTTAATAAAAAAATCTAAAAACTTTTTGTCTTTAGATTTTTATTCAACATTATTGAAAATTAATTTACTAAACTTATTTAATGTTTAAAATTTCGTTAGCATCTAAATCAAGCAACACACATAAATTAGCAAAAGTATCTAAACTAGGCATCGATTTTCCTGATAAATACTTTGCTATATTAGGTTGTTTAATATTCAACTTTGAAGCAATTTCAGTTTGCGTCATTCCACTTGTTTTAATTGCGTCAACTAAATTCTTCCTTATGTCATCTAATATAACCATCTTACACCCCAAGCAAATTTTATAGCAATTAGTTATAAAAAACTTGACTTATACCTGTTGGTTATATTAATATATGTATGTTAGCATAGACATAGAACACTTATTTAAAACTTATT
>CALWOV010000021.1 GCA_944383275.1 uncultured Clostridia bacterium | reverse complement strand
TGAATAGGGCAAAGAGTTGTTGCAATATCATTTAAATCTTCATATGCTTCATCGTAAAGTTTTTTCTTTAATGCTGTAAGGTCATTATCTAATAATACTCGAGTAGGATATGCACGGCCTTCAAACTCATACCATTCGTTATTATAAACAGGTGCTAAAATTTGAAGCCCTAAATCTGCTGGGTTTTGATTTCTGTGAACTTTAACTTCTCTTAATAAATGCAAACTGCGTTGATATAACCTATAAGGTCTTGCCATAGGGTTCCATCTGGTTGAAGCATATGCATCACGCAAGTCTAAAACTTTTATTCTATAACCTTCATCACGAAGTTTTTTTGCGTGCATTTCATAAATTTCACCCTTCATATCGTTTACAACGAAACAAGGCTTTGTTTTTGTGCTTGATAGAATTTGCATACAAGGCGAAACGAAACCTGCAGTTTTACCACTACCGGTTGTACCAACAACCATTCCGTGCCAAGTTTTATCGACCATATTAACTTTTATATTGTGTCCCGAGCGTTCTGCACGCAATATAGGACCATCTTGAGTTTTGTATAAATCACGAAATGTGCTGTAAATGTATTTTTTATTAAGTTCAGCCTCTGTTAACCAGTCAGAATCATAGAATTGCTTTTTTTCATTTTTTTCTTTTTTCTTAGATGTTGTTTTAAACATTTTTTTGCCATCACTGAATTGAAACAGGGTGTAAATAACAAATAATAAATAAAGAATACCCCCAATGGTAGATGTCCATGTTCCCATTGGCTCACCATTCATACCAGAAATAAAATAGTCGCAAATAAAACCAGCAAGCCCACAAACAACAATCATTCCAATATACATAATAATGTATTTAGTTATTGCGTGCATATTTTCTCCTTAAAGTGTAATTATAAATTCATTTTACAATATTTTTTTTCAAAATACAAACGAAAATAATCGCTTTAAGTATATTTTTCTTAAAAATTTATAAATTTATGAATTTTTTTAATAATTTTTTAGTTTTTATTAATAATAAGAAATGTTAACGAAACTTTTTTAAAAATTATTTAAAAAAAATAAAAAAAATGTTGAAAATTGTTTGCTTTTGTTATTTTTATTTGGTAACATAAAGTCATAAACAATATGATTTGCTAGTAAATTTATTCATTTATGTATAGTTTTCAAGCAAAAAGCAAAACATATTTTAATCAAACAAAATTGGAGGGATTTGTTTTATGCAATTTTTTTCGTTGATTGCAAGCATCTTTAACGGCGCAGTGTTAGCAGCAGATGCAGATGAAGATATTTGGGGCGAGTGGGGATTTTTAAAAGAAATTGTAGGAACAATTGACTTCATTATGATTCCTATAATGATTTTGGTTGGAACTGCAGGTCTTATCTATGCTGTTGTTCTTGGTGTTAACCTTGCAAGGGCAGAAAGTGCAGATAAAATTAAGGAAGCAAAAACCAGAATGATTAACGCAGTTATTGGTCTTGTTTCTATAATTGTTCTTTGTTTGCTATTGTGGTTATTCTTAAGAAACGTAGACAGTATTTTCGGATTCATTGATGAAACTGAAATAGTAGGTGGTGGCGAGTAATTTTAATTTAATTAAAATACTAGTCAATAAGATTTCAATAATAATTAATTATTAAAGGGAGAAGAAACCCCTTATAAAAGGGAGGTGTAAAGTGAAAATAGGTATTTCTCGTGTTTGCGGAATATTATTCACTTTTGCCTTCCTTTTTTTATCTTTGGCAGGTTGTGATGTTAATTTTGGAAGACCAGCAAATGATAACTATATAAGTAATCGCTATGATAGAGAAGAAAATTTTGATGCTCCTGATTTTGATATAAAAGATTATATAGATATAGAAACACCCGATACCGATGATGTCAATAATATGTTTTCAGATATGTCAGAAAATTATACAGGTGTAAGATTGTTAACAACGCCACTTGCTGGGGAAACATCTGGTGCTTCGCAAACCGATTTAGAACGAGAACGCTTTTACTTTAATGTTGCAAATCAATATGAAGTTATGGCTAAATATATCCTAACTGGTCTTGTTGGGAATTTCGGTTTGGGTTCTGATTTAAACGTTATTGAAAGTGAACCATTCAGTAACCAGTCAACAGGTGATTATGTTGTTACAACGGGAACATATCAACCAGAAGACCGTTCATCTTCTTCTGGTTTTAAAGATGATAATAATCAATTAGTAATTGAAAGTTTTGCAACAGGGTGGGAGATTGAACACGGAAATTGCACACCTGTATATAATGAGGTAACAGGTCAGTATGAATGTTCAGGTAATCACGATTATTCAGTTACAAAAAGCATAGATTATGGTTGGGAATTTAAGCTTGATAACAACGAATTCACAAATGCACAAGATTACTTGCAAACATATATTAATAATTATGCCACATATGTTCAAATGCGCATAATGGAAATTAAACTTGGGTTGCCTGCTACATCTTGGTATCAATTTTCTTCAATTAAAGCAGAAGAAACAATAAAAGAATATAGTTATCAAGTTAACAGGCTTGGTTTGTCTTTTACAAACGCTGAAAAAAATGATATAAAACAATTTTTTATGAATAATGTTATTGGGCAAACTGCACAAAATTATGCAACAAGCACAAAATCTTTTATAGAACCAAGTTATGTTGAAAATTTTACTTACACAGATGATACAGACCCTGAAAACCCTGTGCAAGTAACAGTGCCAATAACACATTATTGTGATGTAGATGAAGATGGTAGATATGGCGAAACAATCACAAATCTGCAAATGTATAGAACAGATTATGATATGGTTTTAGAAACTTTATTGCTTGAATTTTATGAAAAAGCAAATGAATTTGTTGATTATTTTGCTGTTGAAGTTAAAGACATCAGTTCCGAAAGTTTTTTCCAAGTAGGTGATGGTGTTGATGCAAATGCTGATGATGCAAAATTGAACAATATTCCTATGGACGAATATAAAAGCGTAATTTTGCTTGGTGAGCAAATAACAAGTTTTGCTGCTGTTCAATTTATGTTTTCAAGCGAATATGATATGCTAATTGATGTTTATATTCACGCAGCAAACAATGGTGTAGAAGTTTTTGAAAAATTATGTTCATCTAATGTAAGTGCAAGTCAGTCTTTTATGTATTATGAAGAAGATGAAGAATATGCTGATTTTAACTATGCAACAGCAACAGATGAAGAAATAGATGAAAAGCAACTTTCTGAAATGTTTAATACCAATGTTATAAGAAACACAACTGAATATTTATGGGTAGAATATGTAGTTGAAGAAAGTGAATCAGAAATCTTTGATAATGACATAGAATTATCAGGTGAATATAACACATTAATTTATGCACAAGATGCAACCCATAATGGTTATCACACTAATGCAAAAGAAAACACAAACATTTCACCATCTGATAAATTTGAAGGGCAGTTATATTCTCAAATAACGAAAGATGAAAATTCATATATTGGTGCGAATTCTAATAACAGTTCAGTTAATTTTATAGAGTTTGTTTTTGATGTTAAAAAATCGGACCCAACGCAAAAATTGCCATTTAATTTTATAGTAAATTTAATTCACAATTAAGCCTAAATAGGCTTTTTTATTTTTTATTAAAAATTATTAGAAATATGTTAAAATTTAATAATTATTTAAAAAATTTTACTAATTTTTATCTTCATTGTTTTAATAAATAACGGTTTTACTTGCGAATGTTTAACTTATTTATGGATAAATCTTAAAAAAAATAAATTATATAAACTTTATTTAAGATTGATTATTTTAAATAATTTTAAACTTAAATTTATTATATTTTACATTTAAAAATGATTATTTTGTCCCTAAATTTTTATTTGTTAGCAATTTTTAAATATTTTTATAAAAATTTTAAATTTTTTTGAGTTTTTTTGTAATATTGTGTAAAAATAACTTTACAAATACATTTTTTATTTGCTAAACTTTTTTATGAATAATCTACAGGGAGGGGTATAGTGTTTAGTGGTGCATCCATATCCGCGTGGTATGATTTTATAGTTGACCCAATTGTTAATCTATTTACAACGCTTGTAAATTCATTAGCATCTATTGTTATAACCCCAATCGCTGGTATTTTATATACATTACAAATCGGCTTCTTTCTTTTAATGGACTGTATTCAGATGATTTTTCGTAGAATTGCTGGATTAGATGTTTACTATTATGCTGGAGAAGAGCAAACCGGAGACCCAGTTCTAGATTTTATTATGGACCCCACGGTTTTAGGTGTGTTTTTCAGTGTCTTAATTGTGGCAATTATATTGCTGTTTGTAACTACTTTTGTTGCAATTGTAAGAAGTGAGATTACCGAAAGAGGTGCAAATCCTAAAGGTCCAATTTTTGGAAGAGCATTAAGGTCAATTCTGTATTTTGTAATGGTGCCTGTTGTATCTATTTTGGGTATATTTATGGCAAATGTTTTTCTTAAAACATTAGATATGGCAACTAATCCTACCGAAAAAGATTCATTAAGTGCAATGGTGTTTCAAGCCGCCGCCTATGATGGAAATCGAGCCCGGAATAACCCCGATTTAGCCGCCGCGTTTGCTGCTGATTTTGGTTTATCTGGTTCAATGTCTCAAGCTGACATAGCTAATGCTATAGATGATGCTTTTGGTGCTGGGGCAGAAAGAGAAACGAATTTTCCAAGTAATCCATACGACCAAGACTATATGTTCGCACTAACTCTAACGCTACAGACTACAGCAATGTATGCGTTTAGTACATATAACTATTGTTGTTTCCCAATGGTCTACTATTATTATGATCTGCTGTTCGGATATGATTATCTAATAGGTTTCATAGGTGGGTTCATTGCGTGCTCTATATTGTTAAGCACGTGTCTTGGTTGTATTCAGCGTATTTTTGAACTTACAATATTATTTGTAATCTCTCCACCAATAATTGCAATGATGCCTGTAGATAATGGTTCAAAATATAATAGTTGGCGTGGAGAATTTATTAAAAGAGTAATGGCGCTTTATGGTCCAATTATTGGGCTTAACTTAGCGTTTATGATATTAACAATTATAGGAAACTATTCAATGTTCCCAGATACAGCCGCCTACGCACTGTTTAACAGGCTTGTTAAAATGTTCTTTATGATTGTTTGCTTAATTTCTATAAAAGAATTTTCAGGTATGATTTCTGGGCTTATTGGTTCTTCCGATGCTTTGGCGCAAGGTGAAGGTAAAAAAGAAGCAACCACCAAAATGGCAAGTAAAATTGGAACTGCCGGCGTTCAAATGGCAAAACGAGGCACTGCCGCTGTTTCTATGATGGGTGATAAATTAGGCAAACATGATGGTCCTATCGGAACTCTAGGCAAAGGTATGTCAAGAGTGGGTGGAGCAATGCAAAAAGCTCAATTAGAAGCAAATAAAACCTTAGGTGGTGTTTTTAATAAAATAAACGATTCAAGCGCAGGTGCAATTTTAAAAACTGCTGGCTTTGATAAATATTTTGATATTAACAAAATGAATGAAAACAAAGGCTTCATGAAAGAATTAATGGCTGGTGGACTTGCTTGGGATGATAATAAAAAGAAATTTGATGCTGCTTATAAAGTCCTTGGAGAAGATTATAAAGGTGCAGGGGATATTGCTAAAGATAACGCAGATAAAAAAACTGCTAAAGATGCTGCTGAAGCAGCAGTTGCTCAACAAGAGGTTCAAAAACCTTTAGAAAAAGCACAAGATTTAAGAATGCTTGCTGATCGTTTAGGTGTCAACACAGAGGGAACGGTTAATATTAATGGTAAAGAAGCTAAATTTAATCAATTATCTTCTGCTGAGCAAGAACAATACTTAAATGCTCTTATGAACCGTGGAACATCTAATGCAGAAAAAAATATTTTATCTAAAAGCATTGATGATGAAATTACTTCACTTAAAAATGAAAGATATGTAAAAGCATTAACAGCAACTCCAGATGAATTAGAAGGTGATGCTTTTAAAGAAATAGATGCTAGAATATCTAATCTAGAACAATTAAAAGATGCTTTAAGTCAAGGTCCTGCCGCTGGCGGTGTTCAAGATAACATTCTTGATATTGAAAACATTTTAAGAGGGCTTAAAGCCGAAGGTATCCCAATGAAAGATTCTGCTATGGTTTCAGGTATGGCAAGTATTAAAGATGCTCTTGATGGGAAAATGGGAGATATAGCAAGTTCTTTAACAAAAGTTGGTGAAGGAATGAGCGCAATGAGTAGTGCAATGGGTAAAGTTGAAGAAGCAATTAAAGGTATTGGAAAACCAAATGTTTCGGTATCAATTCCAGGACTTGCGAATATAGACCCAAACAACAGAAATGCAGATGGAACAAAAAAAGATGATAAGTTTGGACCTAAAAAACCCTAAATAAAAGAGTGAATTTTTCACTCTTTTTTTATTTTAAAAAATTTATAAAATTAAAATAAATATGCGTTATTTGTTTTGATTTTTTATTTAATTAAGTTATAATTATTCTAGTGTTTATTTTTAGCACATTTTTAATGTTGTGAAACATTTTTATTTGTTAAATATTTGCTTTATGAATAATTTTTTATTTTAAAATTAATTTTTTATTTGTGTTGTTTTAATCACACATTATTCTAGTTAACAATATGGGCAAAACATAAATTTAAACTTGTTTAAATTTTATGCTAATTTTATATTAGCATTCCAAACTTTAGTTTGGGTGTTTTGCCCTGAAAAGTAAATCTTTTGTATTAAATTTTTAAAATGAAAGAAACTATTTACTAAGGAGAATATATGTATATTCCGCGTAAAACAAAAGTTAAAATGGAATTCTTTAAAGGCATCACCTTGGGTGATGTAATTTTGGCTTGTATTGGAATTGCCGTTTTAATGCTTATGATTTTCAGTGAAGGTATAACCGATGTAATGATGAAAGTTTATCTTTCTGTTGCGTGGGTAGCAATAGTAGGTTCACTGTTCTTTCGTGTTGCTGATGGACTGCCACTTTATGCAACACTCGGCTTATTGCTTAAATTTTTTGCATATAGAAAAAAATATTCAAAAGTGCCTGCACGAAAACATGTTAATATAGAAGAAATAATACCATATCGAAGCATACATAACGATATGATAGACTATTCCGATTATTATGCTGCAGTTTTAGAAATAAGGCCAATAGAATTTGGTTTGTTAAATGAAGAAAAACAGAGTTATGCATTAAGAACTTTTGGTAATGCTTTGCGTCTTTTAGGAACCCACCAACATTTAAGTATTGTTAAAACTTCAAGACCAATGGCAATGGACGATTATATATATTATGAAGACAAAAAATATGATAGTGTTTTAGAGCGTGTTGCCGATGGGGAAATGACCAAAGAAGAAGCTGAAGCGCGTTCATTGTTGTTTGAAGCAAGAATACAAAAATTAAGAGATTTTGGTGGTGATGAGAAAATCTTTAAAGACCACTTTTATTTGGTAATATATGACCACGACCACGAATCGCTTAATGTTACTGCAGACAGTATGATTTCAACAATGTCTCGTGGGCTTGTCCCAATTTCCGCAACAAGATTAAGAGACCAAGAGTTAGCAGTATTTTTAAAATCTAACTATACAAAAGATTTTAACGAAGGCGATTTATCTGTGGTTACTATGGCTGATTATGCAAAATGGTCTATACCTGAAAAAATTGTGTTTAAAGCAGGTAGAACTATTATTGATGGGCAAGATTACCGTTCTTTTTCAATTTACGATTATCCCCTTAATGTTGGGAACGCTTGGGCTTGGCCATTCTTTAATCTTGATGGTTGCCGTGTAAATATTATGTTAAAACCTATCCCAAAAGCAACAGCAGAAAAGCAATTAGACAGAGCAATGGGTGAACTTGAAGGGCGTTTAGGCTCTGGAAAAGCAAGTAAACAGGTTGAAGTTGGAACACAGGTTGCAACTATGAGTGAACTTATAAGTGACCTTAAAATTGGTAATGAAGATTTATTCGATGTTAACATTCACATAGTTTGTGAAGAAAGTGTTAAAAAAGAAGTAAGAGGTTTGCTTAAACAATATGGTTTTAAATATAGTGAAATGTTCGGACGACAAGTAGAATCGTTTGTTAGTTCAAATATTTCAAGACTTGAAAAAGCAACAGACCATAGTCGTGGAATTCAAACTTCAGCGATTGCAGCAATGTTTCCATTTATTTCAAACAGTTTGCAAGACCCTAATGGTTTTTACATTGGTTATAATAGTTATCCTGTGTTTGTTGACCTTTTCCAAAGAAACAACGAACGCGTTAACTCAAATATGATGGTAATTGGTAAATCAGGAAGTGGTAAATCATATGCAACAAAAGTTTTGCTTGCAAATTTGGCTGCAGATAATGCTCGTATATTTATTCTCGACCCTGAAGACGAATATACCGACCTTGCGTTAAACCTTAAAGGAAAGATTATTGATGTTGGTTCCAGTGTGAATGGAATTTTAAACCCATTCCATGTTATGACTTCATTAAGTGCTGATGAGGGTAGTGAAGGAGACTCGTTTGCTCAACACTTGCAGTTCTTAGAAGAGTTCTTTAAAACAATATTCGAAGGTATGAGCAGTGATGCGTTTGAAACTGTTAACGCTTTAGTTACTGAAACGTATAAAAGGAAAAATATAGATAATAAAACTGACTTAAGTAAGTTAAAACCTGAAGATTATCCTATTTTTGATGACCTTTATGCTGTAATTCAAGAGAAAACAGAAAAAGAACAAGATGATTATCACAGAAGAAACCTTCAAATTTTGCTAAACTATGTGCAAAAATTTGCATCAGGTGGAAGAAACTCGAACTTATGGAACGGTCCTACATCTATTGTTACAAAAGAAAACTTTGTGTGTTTTAACTTCCGTTCATTAATGGTTAACAGAAATATGACTATTGCAAATGCGCAAATGCTTTTAGTATTTAAGTATCTTGATAACGAAATTTTAAAGAACCGAGACTTTAACAAAAGATATGAAACATTAAGAAAAATAATTGTTGCAGTTGATGAAGCGCATATGTTTATTAACCCAAAATTCCCAATAGCGCTAGACTTTATGGCGCAAATGGCAAAACGTATTCGTAAATATGAAGGTATGCAGATAGTTATTACACAGAACATTAAAGACTTTGTTGGTTCGGCTGATATAGAAAGACAGGCAACTGCAGTTATTAACGCCAGCCAGTATTCAATGATATTCTCGCTTGCACCAAACGATATAACCGACCTTGTTAACCTTTATCGAAATGCAGGTGAAATTAACTCTGACGAACAAGACGCAATAGTTACTGCTGGTCGTGGTCAATGCTTCTTTATCGCAAGTGCTTTCTCTAGAACTACATTTATGGTTGAAGCAAATGACGCAATTAAAAAATTGGCAGGTCTTTCAAGTCGATAAAATCAGCCCTTATGGGCTTTTTTTATTATGTTTTTATAATTTTTAATAAAAAGTTTCTATTTATAATTTATAGTTACAAACTTTTGATTCATTTAAAAGTTATTATAAAATTGACTAATGCTTATATTAAAATATAGCATTAAATTTTAGGTAAATAATTTGTTAATTTTATAATTTTTTGCTCAATTTTTTCATAAAATAATTAAAATTTGCAATGTTATTATAATTTATCTTTAACCTTATAAAAATAAAAAAAGGGTATTGCAATTTTAGGCGTTTTGTGCTAAAATATAATAGAATAAAAATGTTTTGGTGGAGCAAATATGGAAAATAATAATCAAGAACCAAGAAGAAACGATTTAAGTCGTTACTATGCTTGGTATGAAGGGCAAGAAAAAGGCACTCCTAAAGTTGGGGTGGTTTCTTCTACTGCTGGTCGTATAAGACAGTCTCAGTTTATGGATAACACCGGTGGAATAATTACAGAACAAGATTATGGACGAAGATTGGAAAACCGACTTCGTGGTAATTTAGACAATTTGTTTACTGCAAGACAAGATGCAGAACAAATTAGGTCTTTTATTTCTCCAAGCATAAGAAGAGAATTCGATTTAATTAATGCTGGTTTTACCACTTCAAGAAGTTTGGGTAAAGAACACGATAAAGAACTTAACAGAATAACACTTCGCCGTATGATTGATGGTGGCTATCAAAATTCTGAAGTTTTAGAAGACGAACGCCGTTGGGCAGCATATGCAGCAAACGATGCAGATATGACAGTTCAAGACCTTGTATCTTCTTTAACAGCAGAACGTATAGCGTCAGACAACAGAATTATTGATACACTTAAAACAGAAGAAGAGTTAAATAATGCAGGTTATCAGTTATCTTCTTTTGCTGTTCCTGTTCTTGAAGGTAACAAGGGCAAGTTATACGATTTAACATATGCAACTAAAAGACCAATAACGGTTGAAAAAGTTGACGAAAATGGTCAAACAACTCATTCAAAACAATTAACGCAAATTCCTGCTTATGCACTTGCTTCAAATGGCAATGAAATAACCATTGACAGTTTTGCAAATATGCGTCAAATAGAAAATGCTGAAGAAGTTCTTTACAGTTTAGCAAAAAGTTTGGGGGTAAAACTTGTTAAAGATAACAGTTTAAGTGCTGGCGAAACAAGTTTTAAAGAAAGAAGATTAAGAAGTTTTGGAAGACGAGTTTTAAACGGTTTCAGAATTAGAACTAATGCAAAATCTACTTCAATTCAAAAATCAGGTGTTTTAAGATATTCAGACAACGGCAATTCAGCAACTACTGTTTACACGGTTGTAAAAGCATTATCTGAACTTGCTTGTGCAAATGCTGTTGATAGAACAACTAAATTAATTTCAGAAAAATCGCCTTCAAACTTGCCAAACTTAAATACATTTAATTCAAAAAGTGCCTTGTTATTAGATGTTTCAGGCAGTTTAATTGCATCAGACCTTGTTTTAATGAGTAAACTTAACGATAATGATGCAAAAATTTTCCGTTCTTTATTCCGTTTAGATGCTGCTCAAAAACTTTCAAGCATACAAGACCCACAAAACAGTAATTGGGTTGTGCCTGTTGTTTCAAGTTATTACTTAAATGGAACTCAACATTTTGCGAATGATTTAAGAATTGATGTTGCTAATTTTGCAACAAAACTTGGAACGCAAACAGCAAGGCAATCTTTCAATGGTGCTGTAATGGGGCAATGTGATTGGCAAAAAAAGGCAAATGACAGTTTAATTAATGATTTCGAAATTCAACCTATAAATTTTGATTCTATACAAGAAAAAACTAATGATCAACCAAAAGACGAATATGAAGAAATTGATGGAATATTAAAAAGCATTGCTGAAAACTTGCAAGACAATGGTGCAATGAGCGAAGATGATGCTCGCGAAAAATATGACAGAAGAAGAACAAAGAGAGAAAGAAATAACAATAAGCCACCTAAAGAAGATGAAGAAGACGATGAAATCAAGTATGAAATTTTACCAGAAGAAACTGCTGAAGAAATTGAAAAAAATTTAATGCAATTAGCAAAAATTCTACAAGAACAGCCAGCTCAAGAACGCAAGAAAAGAAAAATTATTCAACACGAAGAAAAAGATTATGAGATTGCAAATAGATTGATGCACATTGCAAAAGTTATTCAAGAACAAACTGCAGGGCAAGAATTTCCAAGAAAAAGAACAGAAAAAGTTCATGAAGAAAAAGATTATGAATATGCAAAAAGATTAAGAAAAATTGCAGAAAATATAGAAAAAGAATTGGGTGGTCAAACATTCCCTCGTAAGAGAACAATAATACAACATGAAGAAAAAGACTATGAAATCGCTAGTGCTTTAAGAAGAATTGCTAGCAATATTCAAAAAGAAACAGCAGGGCAAGAGTTCCCAAGGAAAAGAACAGAAAAAGTTCACGAAGAAAAAGACTATGAGTTCGCAAACAGATTAAGAAAAATTGCTGGTGAAATAGAAGAAGAAAATAAAGGCGTAACTTATCCAAGACAAAGAATTATAAAATCACACGAAGAAAAAGACTATGAGTTTGCTAACCGAATGAGAAAGATTGGGGCAAATGTTCAAGAAAGTGTTAAAGGTCAAGAATTTCCAAGACAAAGAACAGAAAAAGTTCATGAAGAAAAAGATTACGAAATGCAACGCCGTTTGCAAAAATTAGCAGATACAATTCAAGAAGAAAATGCTGGTAAACCTTTGCCAAAACGAGTTAAGAAAATTCGTGATTCAAGATTATACACTGATGAAGACATTCACTATGAACAATTATCAACTGATACTGAAGAGCAAATTAGTGATTTAATTAGTGGCATTGCAAAAGAACTTCAAAAAGATGCAACACCAAAATTCAAAAAAGAAATAATATTAAAGAAAATGCAAGATACTTTGTCAACAGAAGCATCTAATCTTGATAGTAAAATTAAAACATTACAAAAAGAAATTAATGGTTTAAAAACCGAGCAGGCTATTCAGGATAGAAAAGATAAAATTGCAAAACTTGAACACAGACAAGATACAGTTAATGGTTTGAATGAAAGAATAAAATCAATTATTAACAAGGGTAGAGAAGCATTAGAAAACGATTTAGCACAAATAAATCAAGTTATAGAAAATGGTGATAATATAACAAAAGAAGTTTTACAAACCAAAAATCAAATTATTGCTGTTTTAACAATGGATACTTTTGCAGAAAATGAAGCAAAAAATATTTCTGCAATGGGTGAAATTTTGTATAAACAAAATAATTCAAATTTAACTGCTTCTCAAATTAACCGAGAATACATTTTGAAAACAGTTCCAGCAAAAGAAGGAGAAAAAGCACCTTACGAAATAGTTGAGCAAATAAGATTAACAAAAAGTGGGGCTGTTGCTAAACGCAAATATACCTTGCAAGAAACTGGTGCTGTTGACCCTGTGCTTGTTCCGGACGATGAAAAGAAAAACACATCTAAATTACTTTCTAAAAAACAACGAATTTATCGTGCGAGATTAGATAGTTTAGTAGATAGTCAAGTATCTGTAGTTGATAATAAAAATCAAAGACAAATGTAATCAGAGGTTTACTTCAGGAGAAATTATAAATGTATAATGATGTAGATTTTGATAAACAAACAAGTTATGCTGTTTTTGAAGATATGTTGGGCTATATTGAAAACAAAAAAGAGAAAAACTCTAATAAAAATTCAAAAATAGATGAAATTTCAGTTTTAAAACAGTTTTGGCTTTTAGAAAATCGTTTAGAAACTTTATATACTGATTTATGTATAGAAGCTTATCAAGAACCTGAAAAATACGCTTTAAACGAAATAAGCCAGGTTAATCAACAATATACAAATTTAGAAGAGTTTTTAAAAATACGAGGCATAACCAAACAAGAAAGTGATGCAGTTTATGACCTTTATGATACTCTAGCAGAACTTAGCAGATTGGTTGTTGGCTTAGACATAAAAAACTCGCCTAATTCTAAAACTGATTATAACACTGAAATTGCAAATGGCTTGAAAAATTTAGGGAATAAAGTTTGTGATTTTTATGAACTTTATACTGTGGCAAAAGAGTTAAATGGTAATGATAAAAGTCTGATATCTTTTAAAGGTGCTGCCGAAAAGTTAGCACTAGAAAAGTCGGAAAATATTAAAGAAAACGAAAAACAAATGTAAATAAAGGAGAAGTAATATGGCACTTTCAAAAAACGACCCAAAAGTTATTGAAGCTAGTTATAATGTTCTAGAAAAGATTATAACAGCAATAGAATTTCAAACAAAGGAAGAACTTATTAAACTAGCAAACATAATGGTAGAAAAAGTTGAAGCAGGTGATTATCCTGAAATTTTAAAACTTGCTTATGCTGATGCAAAAAGAAAAATTGAACTTTTAAGTTTAGAGCAAATAATGGAAATTAAAGGCATTATTAATTCATAATTTAATTTAAAAAATAAAAATATAATTTTAATATAATATTATTTTAATACTACAAAAATTAAGTGCTATGCAATTTTGCATAGCACTTTTTACGCATACTTCTTTTGTTATTATGGTAAATTAATAAATTTAACAAGGGTAGTAAAATATTTATTAATTTAGGCTTTTACTAATGTAATTATAAACAAACATTAAAAATCAAGTAATATAATTTTATATAGGAAACAATTAAATTAACTATTGATTTTATTATTTTTAGTTTTTTATAACTTTATCAATTTCTCCACCACCCAAGCAGTTTTCTTCACTGTCATAAAGCACAACATATTGACCAGGTGTAACTGCGCGTTGTGGTTCTGCAAAGTTTACACTAACGGTGTTATCATTATTAATGGTTACAAAAACTTTTTGGTCTGGCTGACGATATCTAAATTTTGCAAAACATTCAAATTCCTTATTTTCAGGAATATTAGGTATCCAATTAAAATCAGTAGCAATAAGACTGTTTGAGAACAAGGCATCTTCTTCGCCTTGTGTTACATATAATGTGTTTGTATCCAAATCTTTTTTAACAACAAACCAAGCTGAACCATTACCATCATGCGTTCCACCAATTCCAAGCCCACGCCTTTGCCCAAGAGTATAGAACATCAAACCTTGGTGCTTACCAATAACTTCTCCGTTTAAAGTTTTAATGTCGCCTTCTTTTGTAGGTAAATAATTTTTTAAAAATTCTCTAAAATTTCTTTCACCAATAAAGCAAATTCCTGTGCTGTCTTTTTTTGTTGCAGTTATTAAATCATTTTGCTTTGCAATTTCTCTAACTTTACTTTTAGGTAAATCGCCAATAGGGAATAATGTTTTGCAAAGTTGATTTTGAGAAAGTTGATTTAAAAAATAAGTTTGGTCTTTGTTTTTATCAAATGCTTTTTTAAGATGAAATAAACCATTTTTTTCATAAACTTTTGCATAATGTCCTGTTGCAATATAATCTGCACCAATCATAAGTGCTTTTTCCAAAAAAGGACCAAATTTAATTTCACGGTTACATAATACATCAGGGTTAGGTGTTCTGCCTTTTTTATAACTTTCTAAAAAATATCTAAAAACGCGTTCTTCATATTCTTTTGCAAAGTTTACAGAGTAATAGGGAATACCAATTTTGTTGCAAACCTTACACATATCATCATAATCTTGTTGGCTGGTGCAAACACCATTTGCATCTTTTTCTTCCCAATTTTTCATAAACAAGCCAATAACATTAAAACCTTGCTCTTTTAAAAGCAGGGCAGAAACTGATGAATCAACACCACCACTCATTCCAACTACAACTGTTTTTTTCATAGATTTTTCCTTTTTATTTATGAATTATATCATAAATGACATCATAATTCAATAGTATTGTCATGTTAACTTTATATTAGCTTTAAATTTATAATATTAACTTAATTTATATCAAATCTAATTGATTAAAATAAATAAATATGTTAGACTTTTACAAAATAACAAAGAGGTATAATAGTATGAAGAAAGTATTATTGGCAAGTGTATTATCAATATTTTTAGGTGCAAGCGTTTTATTTAGTGGTTGTGGTAGCACTGATTTAAGTGAAATTAATAAACAAATTGCAGATTTGCAACAACAGATTACAGAATCAAATAAAATCATTGACAATTTACAAAGTCAAATTGCTGATTCTAATCAAACTATTGATAATCTAGAAAGCCAAATTGC
>CALWOV010000020.1 GCA_944383275.1 uncultured Clostridia bacterium | reverse complement strand
GTATTTTATTTGCGCACAAAAATGCTTACTGAAAGATTACAAGATTGGGTTTCTTTATATAATAAGTTAGAAGATTTTAGGTCTAAATATTTGTTGTTTGCAATTTTAAATAATATTTATAATTTTGATTTTGTGGAATTAAAAAACTCGACAGAATATCAATTCAAACATTATTTTGACTTAAATCTTTTACCAAAATGTGAAAATGATGTGTTTGTTGATGTTGGAACTTATACAGGTGATACTGTTCTTGATTTCATAAGTTCATACGGCGAAAATTATAAAAAAATTTATTGCTATGAAATGACAAAAGATATGCATAAGTATATAAACGAAAATTTAAAAAATTTTAAAAATATAGAAATTAAACAAAAAGCAGTTGCAGATAAAAATAAAACTTTATATATAAATACAAATGAATTTTCATTATCAGCAAACACAACATGTAATTCTGGAGAAAATGCTGTAGAAGCAGTAAGTTTAGATGAAGATATAAAAGAACCAATAAGTTTGATTAAAATGGATATAGAAGGTGGGGAAAAAGATGCGATAGTGGGGGCGACAAATCATATTGTAAATGAAACGCCTAAACTTTTATTATCAGTTTATCACGGGAACACAGATATTCTAGATATTCCAAGTATAATTAATAAATTAACCGATAAATATAATTACCATTTAAGATACTATGGTGGTTGCGCATATCCAACAGAAATTGTTTTATTTTGTTTACCTAAACAATAAATTAATAATTCTATTTTAAAAGTTAATAATTGGTATTATTTATTTTCAATTTTAAGTTATTACTAAAGTTTATTTGTTAAGATAATTTAATGCAATAATTTTTAATTGTTTAAATAAATTTGTAAATTAATTTAGTAATATTAAAAACAAGTGCAACCATCAACTATATCTTTTTAAAGAAAAATTTAAAATTCTAGATTGAATAAATTTGAATATTATGCATAAAATAATTTTGTTAAAATATTTTTTAAAAATCGTCAAATTGTTTGACTATTAAAAAATTATATGCTATCATAGAGTATATCAATGGATATGAGGAGGTTATATGGTTAAAATTAAAAAATTCGCAACCGGATTATCACTTGTACTTATTCTTGCTGTTTGTGGAATAGGATTGGCTGCATGTGGAGAACCTACTCCTAAAAATGCAAGTATTACGGTTTCTGAGACTTTTAAGACAGAGGCAGAGGCAGTTCTTTCAACTATGGAAAAAAATGTTTTGAATAAACTTACAAAAGTTGATGAAATCAATGGAGAAGCTGACCCAAATAAAAAAGGAACTTACACTGTTGAAGAAGCACAACAAGAAGTTGCAGCATTCACAACATATTATGTCAAAGTTGGTACACTTTCAAATGTTGACACTCTTGAAAGCATGGGATTTGGTGATATCACATATACAGCAGGCCAAACAATCGAACTTTCTGTTGGAAATAACAAATATATTAAAGACGAAATCTACTATGTAGAAGACAATGATCTTTACATGGCAGCACCAATCCTTCTTGTTGAATCTGCTGGTCAAGACAAAATTAACCTTAACGGAAAGGCAGTTGATTTTATTGTAAGCGACCCTGTTGAAACAATTAAATTTACTGATGTGAAATTCTGCTTTGAAACTACAAACGATGTTTCTTATGATGATGAAAGTGATGTTTATACTTGCACATACAGAGAAGCCGCTGGAAAATCTATGATTGGATTCTATTATGATGGAAATGCTCAAAATGACCTTTCAATCAACCGTCTTTACAAAAACGGGGAATTAAACAGTTACAGCATTGTAACAAACACTGATATAGATAAAGATGGAAACTATCCACTTACTTACTACCTAATCCCATGGGTTACAAGTGGTGACGTAAATGAAATCGATGCAGACAGACACAATAACGCAGAATTTGTATTAAATGCATACATTCAAGGAAAAGGTGTTGCAACTGCTACTGTTATTAATGTTATCGAATACACAAATACTAATGCTGAATAATTTTAAAAATTAAAATAAATAAAAAAATCTTAGGTAAAGACTCCTAAGATTTTTTTATTGTTATTTTTTAACAAGAATTTTATTGTTATAATTTCGTTTTATTTTACTTTTTTATTACTTACACTTATTTGATTTATAATAAATTTTTAATATCATGTAAATCATAAGCAAAATATTATGTTGAAATTTATTTTCAAAAACAAAATAAAAACCAAAAGTATAAAATCACTTGACTTGAGATTTACCCCAAGTTCTATAATAATAGCAGAATGAAGAAAAAATTGTCATGACAATCAAAGAAGTTAGTAAAAAATACTCTATAACACAAGACACATTAAGATATTATAAAAAAACAGGACTTATTCGTCCTGTCACTAGAAAAAATGGGATCCGAGACTATGGAGAAAAGGAACTTGCAAATATTGAATTTGTGGTGTGCATGAGAGGAGCAGGACTGCCTGTGAAAGTTTTGGCGAAATATATTACTCTACTTGACCAAGGAAATTCAATGAAAGAAAAACGTCTCAATATTTTAAAAGAACAACACCAAATCTTAAATGATAAAATTCAAGAACTACAAAAAGCAGTTAAAAAATTAGATTACAAAATAAATGCAATTTACAAAGATAACAATTTGTAAATCTAACAATACTTTTTAAATTTCAAAAAATATTAAATAAATGCATTTGTTTTTATTTAGATTTTTTAGAATTGTTAGATTTTTTAGAAGCATTAGATTGTGTTTTATTTTTTTGAGTTGAATTATTTTTTACAACTGTTTTTACAGTTTTGTTTCCGTTTGCTTTGGTAACATTATTAATTATTTTTTTATTAGTATTTTTCTTTTTCGCAGTATTTGTTGTGTTTATTGGTTTTCCATTTATCTCACCAATTTTAGATTGCTTTTTTTGCTTTGCTTCAAAAATTTTGGCTTTATCTTTTTCTGTTATTGGTGTTTTGGGTTTTGGTTTTGCTTTATTTTTTAGTTTTTGCTCGCCAACCACTATGGTTGCCACATTTTTTGATTTGTTAGGGTGCTTTAAAAGTTGTTGTTTGTTTTTCTCGGCAGTTTTAACAATCATATTTAAAAGTTTAACTTTATGAAGCCACCAATCTCTACTCCAAATTCTGATAATATCCCAGCCACGAGATTTTAAAAATGTTGGTCTAAATACATCTCGTTCTAACACTGATGGGGAACTAGAGAACGCCTCGTAATCGCATTCAAGCCCAAGCAAGTATTTATCTAGTTTTTTGTCATAAATTGCAACGCTAATTTTATAATCGGTGTTTCCTAAATTCGTTTCAACTTTATAACCAAGTTTTTCAAGTTCTGCTTTAATTTGCTCTTCAATATTATTAAGTTTTTCAACTTTTGTAACAGGTTCAAGTTGTGCTCTGGCATTTTCAAGAATAATTTTTGCTTCAAGTGTATTGCCATTAGAGATTGCTCTTACATATTTAAGATAATTTTTAAATATTTTAGGACCAGCATTTTTTGTTCCTTCAACATTCAATTCTTCAGGCTCTATGCTGGTTACAACATAAATTTTTTCTTTTGCTCTGGTGATTGCAACATTAAGTCTGTTTTCGCCACCTTCGGTAGAAAGTGGGCCAAAATGAGCAACTACTTTTCCATATTCATTTCTAGCATATCCAATACTAAATATAATTATATCTCTTTCATCACCTTGAACATTTTCAAGATTTTTAACAAATAAACTAATATCTTCGCCGTTTTCTTTTCTGTTTTGTTCTTTTAAAATTAAATCTCTAAATTTAGGGTTCTTTTCACATTCGTTATCAATAGCATCTTCAATAGCGTTTTCTTGTTCGGCATTAAAAGTGATAATTCCAATAGATTGCTTGTTTTTTCTGGTGCTGAATATTTTTTTCAAAATATCAACAACTGCTTTTGCTTCTTCTTTATTGCTTCGATTAAGCCAAAAACCATTAACTTTAATTCTTTGAATTGGTTTTTGGCTGGTGTTTTTACAAGTGTTTGGGGAAACTTGCAGTTTTCCATCGTAAAACGATTGGTTAGAAAAGTTTATAAGTTCTTCATTTTTACTTCGATAGTGATAGGTAAGATTAGCGCTTTTAAATCTTGTCATAGCAAGGTCAAGCAAACTTTCAACTTCAAGTGCTGCTTGTGTTGAATAATCAAGTTCATCATCAAGGTCGCTTCCTAAATATCTTTTCATGAATGTTGCAGTTGGACGCAATTGTTTAGAGTCTCCTGCAACAACAATATTTTTGCCACGATATATAGCAGGCAAAGTGTTTTCAATGAACACCTGAGATGCTTCATCAAATAAAACTAAATCAAACAGGTTTTTAACCAGTGGTAATATAGTGCAAACGCTTTCTGGAGATAATAACCAACAAGGGAACAATTTAAACAAATAGTCTCCATAAATTTCCATAAATTTACGAATTGGCCATTGATTTTGTTGTTTTGTAATTTGATATAAGAAGTTTTTATTTTCTTTATCTTCGTTAAAGAATGTTTTATATTCTTCAACAAATTTTTCAGCACAAATATCTTTTGAAATTTGTTGCAAATCAGATTTTAATGAAATAATACGGTTTTTAATATTTTCAAAGTCAATTATTTTTGAAAGTTCGTTTTTATATCTGTCTTCTAAAACACTTGCTTCATGATAAACACGAATGGTTTTTAGTTTATCAATAGTTTCAAGATATCTTGACTTGCTATCAGTGCTTTTATATGCAAATTTTAAGATTATTCTTTCATCATCTGTTAGTTGTTCAAGTGTTAAGTTTAAATCTCTTAAATCAACATAATTTTCTAGTGCTTTTGATAACAATCTTAAATAAAGTGTATTGCCGTTTAAAATGTTATCAATCATCATTGCATAACCGTTTTCAGTTAAAACTTCTTGTAAAAATTCAAAGTCTGCTGTATATTCATTAATCGCATCTAATGTTTTATAGAAATTTTGTGAAATTGCTTCTTCTTTTTTGCGTTTTGACATTATGGTAAAAGGCAAAGCAGGGAATAAAACACAACTGCTATAAAAAGCATTATAGGTTTTTGGATATTTATTTTTACTTACAAATTTAACCAATTTATCAAGGTTGGTTGTTTGTAATTTATTATCAATATAAAATGCAATTAATTGCCTTGAATTTGGATATTTAGACATATCAAAAGGAGCAATTCTAGAACTTAAAAGGTGATTAAGTTTAGAACGAGTTTGATTTACAATATGAAATTCCAAATCGCTTTTTATATTATCAACAAATGGGTTGTTTTTCTTTGCTTCTATAAATTTATAATATAGTTCGGCTTTGTTCTTTTCTTTTATTAGTCTTAAACTTTCACTTAATGCTGGATATGTCATTTCCATTAATTTGTGGTTTTTAAGCATATTTTGATAAATTGTATATTCATAACTGTTTTTACCAATAATTTGCGAGTTTGCATACATCTGTTGAAGTGAAAGCCCAAACTCAGTAGGTTGAAACAAAACATCACTTATAATTTTAAGTTGTTCTTCTTCTGCTTGCAATTTTTCTTGAATTTCATTATATTTGCTTATTGACGCATTTGGTTGATATTTTATTATTTCATCGTGTGCTGTTTTTACGCGTTCATAAAAAGCAACTTTGTTTTTTTCTGGGTCAGTTATAAACATAACTTTGTTGTTTAAAGTTCCCAATCTGTTAAAAACAACATCAAGTGCAGCTTTTTTTTGCGAAACCACAAGCACGCGTTTATTTTTACAAATAGCATCAGTTATAATATTTACAATAGTTTGAGATTTACCAGTTCCAGGTGGTCCGTAAATAACCATATTACCGTTTTTATTTAAGTTATAAATTGCATTTTCTTGTGCAAAGTCTAAACTGCTAACGGTGTATAAATTTTCATCAATTTTTTTATTTTTCTTAGGTGCTTTTGTGTATAACAATTCGTTAATAGCATCGTTTGTTAACAATCTTTTTTCTAACAGACTATAGTCGTTATAAATAGAGTTTGCAAGTGGATATCTTCCAAGAACGCAAAAATGTTTAATTTCCAAAGATTGACCAATATATGGTTCTTTGGCTTTTTCATAATCAAATAAACCTTTTCGTGCATTATATGTAATTCTTATATTATATTTTCTTAAATAGTTAACAATATCGCCTATATTTTTAAATCTACTGTATAAACTGCCTTTAAATTCCATTTCCATATCTTCAATTCTTAGACGATTTTGTTTTGCATATGCTAAAATTAAAACTTTGTTAAGTTGAATTGGTTCATCGCGTTTAATTTCTATTTCAACAGTTGTTTCATCGGGTATGTCAATAGAAACAGGGAATAAAAGAAGAGGGGCTTTAATTGCCATATCTTTACCAATATAGCCTTGAACAAAAGGATAACCTATAAAAAGTTCATATCTTCCTGTTTCTTTTGAAATTTCTTCTATTTCGCGTTTAAGACTTCTGACTGCATTAACTTGTGCCATAAGTGCTTTTTTGGTTTCTTCTCGTTTCTGTCTTTCAAGTTTAAAACTTTCTGCACTTTTCTCTTTTCCTGAAAGGTCGTTTAATCTCTCAGCACTTTTTGCAAATTTTTGTTCAAGCCCAATGTTTTTTGCAATTCTAGATTTATCGTCTTTTTTTATAATAGGAAAAGAATATTTTTTCTCACGCCATAAAAAATCCATAAGTTCGTTAATTGCTTCATAGTCGCCCTCGAAGAGTTTACCTATATCAAAACTGTTTTTCTTACTTATTCTTTTAGAATATAAACTTCTGTTCTTACCACTTATTTCAACTAATCTTTCTTTATAATATGTGTAAATCGATTTCATTTTCTTCCCCTTTTTAATTTACTATAGTATATCAAACTTTTACTAAAATTAATAGTAAATAACGACAATTTATTTTTAAACTTTAAGTTTTATCATATTTTATAAATATAATTCAAAGTTAATAATAAATTTTAATAAAAATAATAGTTAAGTCTTTTAGCCTTTAAAACTAACAAAATTAGTTAAAATAAATTTTACTACTATTTTTGTATTAGTTTAAAAATGATTGATTAATAATTACCTTTTTATATTTGATTAATAAAATAGTAAGCAAAACTTTCTTGACAAGGTTTTGCTTTTTGTGATATAAAAGATATTACTGTAGTTTTTGTATTTTAATGTTAAATTCAAAACCTAGTTTTAAAAGGCAAGTTTATTAAATAGTTTAAAATTTGCTTGTTTTATTTCTAGTTTTATAAGGTAGGTAATTATATGCAAAACAAAAGACAAAACATATGTATAGCAATAGATGGTTATGCTGGAACGGGTAAATCTTCACTAGGAAAATTGTTGGCAACGGACTTGAATTTTTGTTTTTTAAGCACAGGCAGTTTGTATAGAGCAATGGCATATAAATGTTTAACTAATGGTGTTGATGTGCACGATAAGCAACAAATTCTTGATGCATTAAAAGATACAACTGTTGACATAGTTTTTAAAGATGATACACCTTATGTTGTTCTTAATGGACAACTGATTAAAGAAGAATTATTACATACAAAAGAAATTGATGCATTAACACCCTTTGTTGCAAAACATCAAGAAATTAGAGAAAAGGCTTTATTTGTTCAACAAGATTTAGTTAAAACTAAAAACATTGTGCTAGAGGGAAGAGATATAGGAACTGTTGTTGCGCCAGATGCAGAAATAAAACTTTTCTTTACTGCATCACCAGAAGTTAGAGCAGAACGAAGATTGCAACAACACAAAGAAAGTGGCGAAAATGTAGGTTATGAAGAGGTGTTGCAAAATATTATAATGCGAGATTTTGAAGATGCAAACCGAAAAATAAGTCCACTTAAACCAGCAGAAGATGCTGTTATGATAGACACTTCTCACACAACCCTACAAGATACAAGTAAAAAAATTTATGGTTTGGTTTTTAATAAAATGCAACAAATTTTAAATAGTAATAGCGATATTGAAGTTTCCGAAAATTTAATAACTTTAAATTCGGAAAAACAAATGTAAGTAACTTTGATTAATGGTTTGTCATTGGTCGATTTTTAATATGTTACATTATTCCTTTTAATGTTTAGTTTATAAAATTTATTAAAACATATCAATAAAAATAAAAAGCACATTTAAAATGTGCTTTTTTAATTTTTAAACTGACCTAATTCTTCCATTTTTTCCGTGAACAATGTAATTAGTGTTTTGATTTTTTGCCACTTGTTTTGCAATTTCTATTGCTTCTTTTTGTGTGGAAACAACACGATATGCCTTGTCTGCGCCACCTGTTTTTACTTGCCAGCCATTTTTATGAGGTGTTATATGTATAGACATAATCTTCCTCCTTTAATCTTTATTATTAAGTATAGCATAAATTAAAAGAAAAATCAAGTTTATAAAAATTTATAAAACCTATGTAAAAAAAACTGTTTAATTTGCACAATCGGCACTAAACAGTTTTTATTTGTAAAATTTTAACTACATTTGAATTTCATACACTTTTTCATTTTCGCTAACATCTGGTTTATTTGTTTCTTCATAAACAGAAACTGAGGTTTTAAGCCTGCAAAATGGTCTTTCTTTTCCTTCTTCTAGTGGAACATCGAAATTATAAACAACTTTCCATTTTTGTCTATGTCTTTTAACAGTTTCAACTATTTCTTCAGGTTTTGGGTCTTCTGGGGGTTCAACTATTATTCCTTTGCCTTCACCTGTTTTTCCAGTTTGTGTTCCAATTAAACCACCATCGTTTTCTTTTTTAACTTGAATTTCTTTATCAAAAGGTGTAGAAATCAAAACCAATTCATCAACATTAATTGCTGTTGGGTTTTGAAAAATCTGTTGTGCAAGTTCAGACCATTCGCTTTCCGGAACGCTTTCCATATTTCCAAAAGCGATTTCTGTTTTAGCACTAAATAATGCTTGGGTTAATAAATGTTTATATGTAACTTCTGTGCTGTCTTTAAAATTTTTAATTTGTTCAATGTTACTCTCGGTGTTTAATTTTGCTTGTTCAAACAATGATAATCTTTTTTCTTCCATACAATAAATTCCTTTTAATTTCAGTATAAAAATTATACAATGCATTACTTATTTTGTCAATATCTAATTTTTATACTTTGCTTTATTAAATTTATTTATGATTTAATTTTATTGTTTGTGTTTAAGTATTGACTTTTCTTGTTTAAAGTTTTAAAATATTCTTAGTTTATTATATAGGAGTAAATTTTATGACATTTGCCGAAATTCTTGATAGCATTTGGACTTGGCTTATAACAGAAGGTGTAAAAGTTGTTCTTGGCTTAATTGTTCTTTTTGTTTTGTTTAAAGTAGTTAATGTGTTATGTGCCAAAATTGAAAAGAAAATGCTTGCAAAAGGTGTAGATGAAACGATAACAAAATCTGGTGTTGTTATTGTTAGACGAATTATTAAAATTTTATTAGTATTATGTTACATAACCATACTTGGTGTTGAAACATCAAGTATTTCTGCTGCAATTGCATCTGTTGGTTTGGCTATTGGTCTTGCTTTGCAAGGTTCACTTTCAAACATTGCAGGTGGTGTTGTTATTTTAGTTACAAGACCATTTAAAATAGGCGATTATATTGAATGTGGTGATGAATCTGGAACCGTTGAAAAAATAGAATTTTTCTATACTTATATTTTAACAGATAATAATCAAGTTGTAATGATACCAAATTCTCAAGTTGCTAATAATGAAATTATAAATTATTCAGCAAAAGAAAATAGAAGATTAGATATAGAATTTAGAATTGGTTATGAAGATGATAGCGAACTTGCTAAAATGCTTATTTTACAATGTGTAAAAGACTCAAAACTTGCCTTAGATAATCCAGCACCTTTTATAAATATTATTAGGTATGACCAAAGTTCTGTAACAATTTTAACTCGTGTTTGGGCAAAAACTAAAGATTATTGGGACTTAAATTGGTATTTAATGGAAAAGGTTAAACAGACTTTTGATGAAAATGGCATTAATATTCCATATAATCAACTTGATGTATGTATTAAAAGTGGTGATAACAAAGATAAAAAGAATATTCAAGAAGTTAAAGCAAAAAAATGGAAAAAGAAAAAACAAGAACTTCTTAACAAACCAGATAAAGATGTAGAACTTTTAACCATTGAAGAACCCGTTGTGGTAGATGCTGTTGCAAACACTGTTGATGATATTGATACCAGCAATATGCTTCAAACTGAAGTAGTTGAAGAGGCAAATATAGAAGAGCAAAAAGATAACAAAAATTCAAAAAAGAAATTTAATTGGTTTAAACGAAATAAAGATAAAAAGTAAAAAAGTGTTGAATTTTCAACATTTTTTTATTTAATTTCTAATTTTTTTAATTTTTATTTGGTATTTTTTTTTAAATATTATATAATCTAAATATTATGAAAAAAATTACAGAAGTTATTTGCACATTAGGTCCAGCGTGCAACGATGAAAAAATTTTAGAAGCAATGTTTAAAGAAGGTATGAACATTGCAAGGCTTAATATGAGCCACGGAACACTTGAAAGTCATCAGGAACTTATTGATAAAATTGCAAATTTGCGAAAAAAAGGTCTAAAACTTATGATAGACACCAAAGGTCCTGAAATAAGAATTGGCACTTTTGAAAATGGGGGCGTAGAATTAAAAGAAGGTGATTTATTTACTTTCACATCAAAAGACATTATAGGCAACCAAAATGCAGTTAGTTTAAAATATAAAAATTTAGTAAAAGAAGTTAAAAAAGGCGATAAAATTTTTGCAAATAATGGAATGATGATACTTCAAGTTTTAAAAGTAACAAAAACTGATATTAATTGCAAAGTTTTATTCGGTGGGAAATTAACTAACAATAAAGGTTTAAATGTTCCAGGGGTTATTCCAAGTTCTCCATATATATCTGAAGCAGATAAAATTGACTTATTGTTTGCAATAAAAAATAAAGCCGATTATTTGGCTATTTCATTTGTAAGTAATAAGCAAAATGTTTTAGATATTAAAAAATTCTTAAATGATAATGGCGCAACAGGTATAAAAATTATTTCAAAAATTGAAAACGCAAGTGGTGTTGCAAATGCAAGTGAAATTTTAGATGTTAGCGATGGTCTTATGGTTGCAAGGGGAGATTTAGGTGTTGAAATTCCACTTGAAAAAATTCCTCCAACTCAAAAGAAATTAATATCTCTTTGCAATGTCAAAAGAAAAATGTGCGTGGTTGCAACAGAAATGTTGGAAAGTATGACACATTCAACAAGGCCAACTCGTGCTGAAGTTAATGACGTTGCAAACGCAATCTACGAAGAAGCATCAGCAACAATGCTTTCAGGTGAAACAGCATCCGGCATTAACCCTGTTTTAGTTGTTCAAACTATGACAAAAATAATTTTAGAAGTTGAAAAACATATCTATAAAATGAAAACTCTTTAACGAGTTTTTTATTTTTATATAAATATTTTAATTTTGTTAGATTTATTAAAATTAATGTTAAAGATAAATTCTTAGTTTATTTACTAAAAAACGAATATAAGAATAAGTTTACAATTAGCATTTTTTATAATATTTTGTAGTAAAATTGGGAAAAATATTTTGTTTTTAAAAAATAATTTGTTATACTGAAACTGATTTAATTATGGAGGTTTTTTATTTATGGAAAAAGAAAACTCGGTTAAAAATAAACTTAAAAAGTGGTGTATGGGAGTGGTATTTTCTTTTATATGCGCTTTTGGTGTTTTGTTTAGTTTAACCGGTTGTAATGAAAGTACAGGGGCAATGTGGTATTCTGGAACCGATGTTCCAACTTATACAACTTATCCAGCAAAGGTTGGAGATTTTTATCTTGATGAAGATGATTTTATAGTATACAAATACACCCAAAATGATGGTTGGCAAGTTATTGGCAGTCTTAAAGGTCAAGACGGTTTAACTCCTACAATAAGTATTAATACTGAAGGTTATTGGGTTATAAATGGTGAAACCACAAATGTAAAAGCAGAGGGGCAAGATGGCTCAACCCCAACAGTAACTATTAATAATGATGGCTACTGGGTAATTAATGGCGAAGTAACAGATGTGAAAGCACAGGGTGAGGAAGGACAAAAAGGTGAAGATGGCAAAGATGGAACTTCATTTTTAAGTGGTGAAGGTGTGCCAGCATCTACATTAGGAAATGATGGAGATGTATATTTGAATATTACTACAAGTGATTTATATAAAAAGGCTGCTGGTGAGTGGTTTAAAATAGGAAATATCAAAGGTGCACAAGGAGATGAAGGTGCACAAGGACCACAAGGCGAACAAGGTGTTGCAGGTAATGATGGTTCAAGTTTTCTTGTTGGAACTGAAAACCCAGTAAATTCAAATGGAAACGATGGTGATGTTTATTTGAATTCTACTACAAATGATTTATTTAAAAAAGATAATGGTAGTTGGAATTTAATAGGAAATATTAAAGGTGAACAGGGTGAACAAGGCGAGCATGGTGTTGCAGGTTCATATTTCTATTCTGGCGCAACAGACCCTGCAACTGAAACAGGTAAAAACGGTGATGTTTACTTAAACACAACAACAAATGATTTATTTCAAAAAATAGATGGAACTTGGACAAAAATTGGAAACTTCCAAGGAAGTGAAGGAGAAAGTGGTGCCGATGGTATAACTCCACACATTGGTGAAAATGGAAACTGGTGGGTTGGAGATGAAGATACAGGCTATGCAGCAGTAGGAAAAGACGGAGAAAGTTCAACAATATCTGTTGATGAAAGCACAGGACATTTGTTAATCGATGGTGAAGATACAGGCTATGCACTTGGCATTTCATCACAAGACCTTTATGAAAACCTTCAAGGTATAATTGAATATGATGGTGGAGAAACAGGTTTTGCTGTTGAATATGAATCTATAACAGGTTATGAATATCTCAATCAATGGGAATACACAACAAGTGTTTTTAGTGGTTGGGCAGGAGTTATAGGTAAACCAGAATCTATCCCTGCTATTAAATTTAAAGTTCGCGCAAGAGAAGATCCAATAACAGGTATAAGTGTTATATTATCAGAAAATGGAAGCGATGGACTTATAATTGCACAAGAAATTTTAAGTGTAGATGTGCAACCATATGAAGAAAAAGATATTATTTGGCAATTAGATAAAATTGTAAATAATACAAATAATATTAATTATTATTTCGGTTATGCTTGTAATGCATATGTTGATAAATATGGAAGTATTTATTCACCAAGTCAACAACTTCCAGAAGAAGAGATTTCAGATTCTACTATGACATTGTATGCAATGAATAATGATATGCATACTGATTTTTCTGCTTGGCATGATACACAAACAGGAACTGGTTATGCTTATGCTTACATACCTGTTCAAGTTGGAAGTTTGACTGGAATGTTTAAACTTTCAGATAATGTTGTTGAAGACATTTTATCAAAAATGGAAAATGAATTATATAAAAATTCAGACATAATTTTACCTTCAACAATTTATGGCTATGCAAACCAAACAATGCAAATTTATTTTAGAAATATTTGTGCATATCCTTTGGAAGATATTTATATTAAAGTAAACAGTAGTAAAGGTAAACAATACACAGACAGGTGGGAATATACACCAACTGGTGCTGAAAACTTTGATTTAACAATAGAAATTTATTCAAAAAATTGGGCTTTAATAGATTCAAATACATTTTCTATTGATATAAAAAATAGCACAACAAAAACATCTGCAACAGCACTTGTTATTGGAGACAGCACGGTTTCCGCCAATACAGAAACACAAAAAATGTTGGATTTAGCAAAAACTGATACTTTTGATTTAACTTTACTTGGAACTTTGGGAGAGGGTGAAAATAAACATGAAGGCAGAGGTGGTTGGACAGCGGCTGATTATGTTAACGATGCTGCAAATTTAGAAGGTGATGTTACCAATCCTTTCTACAATACAGAAACTCAAACTTTTGATTTTTCTTACTATATGACACAGCAAAGTTATGAAAGTGTAGATATTGTATATTTGCAACTTGGAATTAATGATATATTCAGTTGTTCTTCAACAACTTTGCAAGATGGTATTAAAACATATATTGATAATTTACAAATTATGGTAAATAAAATACACGAATATAGTTCTGATATTAAAATTGTAATTAATTTAATTATTCCTTGTGATACTGATCAAGATTCATTTACTAATACTTATGACACTGCGCAAACAGTTTGGGGCTTTATGCGTAATATGTATAAAGCAAATCAAGCACTTCTTTCAACATTTGCAGGACAAGAAAATGTATATTTATCTTGGTATAATGCTGCACTAGATTCGGTTAAAAATCAAGGTGGAAATGTTCATCCAACAACTGAAGGTTACAATCAACTTGGAACTCAAATGTATTATTTTATGAAAGCAATTTTATAATAAAAATTTTAATTATATATATTAATTTAATATAATTTCATTAAACTAAAAAAGATTAGCAAAAAACTAATCTTTTTTTAGTTTGTTGTATAATAAATCCATCGGGTATATAGTGACTTTTTATAATATTTTGTAGAAAAATTGGGAAAAATACTTTGTTTTTAAAAAAATAATTGTTATACTAAAACTGATTTAATTTGGAGGTTTTTTATTTATGAAAAAAGAAAATTCGGCTAAAAGCAAGATGAAAACGGGGGGAAGGCTTTTAACAGTTTTTAGTTTAATTGTTTTTCTAACCGTGCCATTCATTTTTGCTGGTTGCAATCAACCTGACGATGTTGGTGCAAGGTTGTATTCAGGAACTGAAACCCCTAACCTATCTTTTGGAAAGATGGGAGATTTTTATATAGATGAAGATGATAATCTTATTTATAAGTTCGGTAGCAATGGTTGGTATGTAATTGGCAATATGCAAGGTGAAAAGGGTGATCAAGGTGAACAAGGAATTCAAGGAGAACAGGGCGAAAAGGGTGACCAAGGTGAGCCAGGGGTTGCTGGCGCCAATGGAATTTCCTTTCTAAGTGGACAGAGAACACCTTCTTCAAGTCTTGGTAGTGTTGATGACCTATATTTAAACACTTTAACTTATGATTTATACAAAAAATCTAGCACAGGCTGGAGTAGTATTGGAAACATAAAAGGTGCACAAGGCGAGCAGGGTGAACAAGGTATTCAAGGAGGACAAGGTGAGCAAGGTGCAGATGGTGCAACGATTTTAAGTGGTGCACTTGACCCAACTTCAAGCGATGGTAAAGACGGGGATATATATATAAACACAATGTCACAAGACCTTTTTCAAAAAGTAAATGGAACATGGACACAAATAACTAACATACGCGGTGAAACAGGCGCAACTGGTATAACTCCACACATTGGCGACAATGGAAATTGGTGGGTTGGAGATGAAGATACTGGCTTTAATGCGCTTGGCTCGACTATTGAAATTGATATTGATGGTTACTTGATTATTAATGATGTTAATTCTGGTTACAACTTAAAACTTACCTCACAAGAATTATACAGCCAATTAGGTGGTATAATTGAATATGATGATGATAATACAAGTTTTACTAAAGAATATGAACCTATGTCTGTAACTTACGAAAGTCTTGTAAGTATAAATGGTTGGGAATTTACTAGCAACGAATTCTATGGTTGGGCAGGAAGTATTGGCAGACCTGAACGAATTAACGCAATTAAATTTAGAGTTAGAGCCAGAACGGATCCTATAACACAAATTGCTGTAACTCTTACCGAAAACACGGCAAGTGGTAAAGTGCTTGCTTCATCTATTATCAGTGTTAATGTAGAAGCAAATCAAGCCAAAGATATAGTGTGGGTTTTAGACGAAATGGTAGTGAACTCAACAAATACTCAATATTATTTTGGTTATTGTTGCGATGCTTACACCGACAAGTTTACTAAAGGAAGTGCTGATGGTATATCTATTCCAGAAGAAGAACAATATGACACAGATCCAGAAGGAGTAAAATACTCCATGAAAGCACTAAATCAGGTGCTATCAAGTTTTGCTAAAACTAAAGTTTTAAATTATTTGCCAGTACAAATTGGAACTGTTACAACAAAATTTAAACTATCAGAAAAAATGGTTCAACAAATTATTGAAAGAACCGAAACAGAAATTTATCAAAACACAGATTTTGTTTTACCTTCAACAATTTATGGTTATGTAGGGCAGACAATGCAAATATATTTTAGAAATATTTGTGCATATTCTTTAAATGATGTTTATCTTAAAGTTGAATCAAACGGTAAAGGCTTACAATATTCTGACAGGTGGGAATATACTCCTGAAAGCGCAGAAACATTTAATTTAACCTTAGAACTTTATACAAAGAATTGGAACTTAATATCTTCTAGCACTTTCAGTGTTGTAATAAAAGATGCTACAACTAAAACTACAGCCAATGCTTTGGTAATTGGAGACAGCACAGTTTATATTGGTGACACAGAAGTTAAACAAATGATGACGCTTTCTGGTTCTGATGACGCTTTTGATTTAACTTTGCTTGGCACAATGGGAACCAGTCCTAATAATCACGAGGGAAGGGCTGGGTGGTCAACAACCACCTATGTAAGCAGTGCAACTAGCAGTGCATCAAACCATGAACTGACAAATCCATTTTATAATACAAGCACTTCATCATTTGATTTTTCATATTATATGGAACAACAATCATATTCTAGCGTTGATGTTGTTTTCATACAACTTGGAATAAATGATGTTTTATCTGGTAGTGGTTATGTTTTGGAACAAAAGATAAGTACTTATATATCCAATATGCAAACAATGATAAACAGCATACACACATATAATCCTGATATTAAAATTGTAATTAATTTAATAACACCATGCTCACCAAATCAAGATACCTTTTGTCAAACATACAAAAATCAAACGGTTTGGGGGTATATGAGAAATATGTATAAGGCAAATCAGGCTTTGCTTGAAACTTTTGTTAGCACCCCAAATGTTTATCTATCGTGGTTTAATGCAACCATAGATACAGGGACTATGCTTGGTGGAGATGTTCACCCAACAACCGAGGGTTATAATCAACTTGGAACTCAAATGTATTATTTTATGAAAGCAATTTTATAATAAAAATTTTAATTATATATATTAATTTAATATAATTTCATTAAACTAAAAAAGATTAGCAAAAAACTAATCTTTTTTATTTGTTTTATTAAATTTATTAATTTTTTATTAACTCAGCTATTTAAGGCATAATTTTGTAAATTATAATTTAATAGATAGTTTATATTATCGGAAGTTTTGTCTGAATGCACACGAAGCAAAGCGAGTGTATATTCAAGCAAAACTGATGTTAATTCAAACTGTGATGGCGAGCAAAGCACGCAAATTCGTTAGAATTTATTAAAATTTTATGTTAGTAAAATTTTAACATCACATAAGTTTATATTATCGGAAGTTTTGTCTGAATGCATACGAAGCAAAGCGAGTGTATA
>CALWOV010000019.1 GCA_944383275.1 uncultured Clostridia bacterium | reverse complement strand
AATTATATTAGGAACACATTCAACATTTTCTGCATTAATTATAAAATCTGAACATTTTAAATTCAAAAGTTCAATAATTTTACTTCTTAATTCAGAAATATGTTTATAATTTTTATCTAAATTTTGCTTCATAATTGAAGCGGCATATTCAAACCCTAATATACCTGGAACATTTTCAGTTCCAGAGCGTAGTCCAAACTCTTGTCCACCACCTAATATTAAAGGCTTTGGATTAAGTTTGTTTTTAAGCCATAATGCACCAACACCCTTAGGACCGTGTATTTTATGAGAACTGATTGTATAAGCATCAACCCCCATATATTTCAACTCAAAATCAATTTTACAAAATGCCTGAACACCATCGCAATGAAAAATAATATCTTTTGATACATTTTTTATTATATTTGATATTTTCTTAATATCATTAATCGCACCTGTTTCATTATTTACATGAATAATAGAAACTAAACAAACATTATTATTTAATTTATCTTTTAAGTCTTCTATATCCAATGTTCCATCTGATAATAATTTAATAAATTTTACATCATATCCTAAGTTTATTAAATTTAATGCTGTATTATTTATTGATGCATGTTCTCCATTTGAAACCAAAATTGTTTTATTCTTTTTAGCAAATCCATTTAGAACAAAATTATTTGCTTCTGTTGCTGATGCAAAAAACAAAACTTGATTTTCTCCTATTGCGCCCAACATTTTATTAAAACTATTTCTTGCATTATTAAGAAGTTGTCGAGTTTGTAATGCTGGTTTATATAAACTAGATGGATTATAAAATTGTTCAACACTTAATTTTGCAACAAAATCTGCTACTTCTTTATATGTTTGTGTTGTTGCTGCATTATCTAAATAAATCATATCTTTACCTTAATTTTGCATTATATTTTTTGGATAAATCAGAAAGTATTGAATTTACACTTTCATTAACTTCTTCTTGTTTTAAAGTGCTATCAGCTTTTCTAAAAATCAATCTAAAAGCAACACTTTTTTCATCAGCACCTATCTGTTCACCTGTGTATATATCAAAAAATTGTATTTCTTCACATAATTTACCAGCGCTTTTTTGAATTGATTTCATTAAATCACCAACTAAAACATCTTTATTAACCACTATTGCTAAATCTCTTGTTGATGATGGATACTTAGGAGATTGCTTTATTTTTTTAACTTTTTTAGGTGGTAATTTTTCGGTATAAATCTCAAAATAATAAATATCATTATTAATTTCGTAATTTTTTGCAACTGTTGGGTGAACTTTACCAATAGTTCCAACAACCATATTACCTATTACAATATTTGCACTAATATGTGGATGATAGAACTCAATATTATTTGGTTGATAAGTAAAAGTTAATCCCAACTTATTTGCTATCATTTCTGTTATAGATTTAACGTAAAAGAAATCAGCATTATTTTCAATGGTTGCATATGCTAAAACATTATTTTCAATTGGTAAATCATTTTGTTTAGGGACAAAAACTTTACCCACTTCATAAATTGCATAGTCTGAATTTTTTCTACTTTGGTTATAGCCTATAATCTCTAATAAACTTGACAACATTTGAGTTCTCATAACAGAATAATCATAACTGATAGGATTGGTAATTTTAACGGCATCTCTTAAAATATTATCTTCTTTTAGCAATAATTTGTTGTAATTATTAGGTGAAATAAATGTAAATGTTTTAACTTCATGAGCAGTCGTTGTTTGCATTATATCATCTAGCATATTTTTTAATGCGACCGGTTTTTCATATGAACCAGCTAATGGCGTGGTTTTTTCATTGTGTGTTGATACAAAATGCTCAAAACCATAAATTCTAGCAATTTCTTCAATAATGTCGGCTGAAGTTTCAATATCTGAACGAATTAAAGGAATTTCGCAAGTAATTAAATTATTATCAACTTTCGTTTTTATATCTAAATTATTTAAAATTTGAATTGATTTTTCTAACGGAATAGAAATGCCTAATAATTTTTCAACTTTAGAATAATTAAATGTTATTATGTTTAAATCTTCTTTTAAGTTGATATTTTTGTATGTTTTTTCACAAATATCTCCAACTTGCATTTGCTCAATTAAATTCAATGCTCTTTTCAAACCCATTACACAACTAATAGGTTCAACACCACGGCCATATCTGATACAAGCATCAGAACTTATTCCCAAACTTCTTGAAGTTCTTCTAATGTTTTCTCTTTTAAATGTTGCTGCTTCCAAAATTACTGTTGTCGTATTATCAGAAATTGAATAATCTTTTCCCCCCATAATTCCAGCTAACCCAACAGGTTTTTCACTATCAGCTATAACAGTCATAGAGTTGTTAAGTTCAATTTCATCACCAGATAATATTTGTATTTTTTCATTATCAACTGCATTTCTTGCTATTAATGTTTTACCATTTAATTGTTCATAATCATAAGCATGTAAAGGTTGTCCCATTTCAAGCAAAACATAATTAGTTATATCAACAATATTGTTTTTAGGTGTCATTCCAGCACTTATTAAACGATTTTGTAACCATTTAGGGCTTTCTTTAATTTTAATATTTTTTATAGCTTTAGCGATAAAAAATGGACAATTTTCAGTTTCACTTTCTAGATAAAATTCTAAGTTTTCATTAGTAGTGCCAAAATTCAAATCAGGTTTTTTGAAAGGTCTGTTTAACATAACAGATAATTCTTTTGCTAAACCGACTACGCTTTGGCAATCAGGTCTGTTTGCAAGAACTTTTACATCTAATATAACATCATCTAAACCTAATATTTGTGCAAATGGAGTGCCTATTTTACCATCTTTTTCATCTAATATCATAATTCCATCTACTTCTGCCCCATTATATACTGAATTATCAATACATAATTCTTCACCAGAACAAAGCATTCCACAAGAATCTAAACCACGCATATTACTTGTTTTAATTTTAACACCATTGGGTAAGTCAGCACCATCTAATGCAACAGGAATATACGCCCCTTCAAAAACATTCGTTGCTCCTGTTATAATCTGTAAGTTTTCTTTTTGACCAACATTTATTGAACAAACTTGCAATTTGTTTGCATTAGGGTGCTTTTCAATTTTATCAATTTGTCCTACAACCACAAAATCAAATTTTTCTGCCATATTTTTAACTGATTCCACTTCAAAACCAGCGAAAGTGAAGGCTTCTACTATTTCCTTTATTGAAATATCATCTAATTCAACAAATTCTTTTAACCAATTTAATGTAACAATCATAATAATTTCCCCTTATTTTAACTGCTTTAACATATTAATATCATTTTCATAAAATTCTCTTATATTGTCTATACCATATCTTCCCATAGCCATTCTATCAAGACCAAATCCAATAGCGTAACCACTGTATTTTTCAGAATCAATACCATTTCTTTCTAAAACTTTTGGGTGAACCATTCCACACCCCAACATCTCAATAAAACCTGTGTTTTTACACAATGAACAACCTTTACCTGCACATTTAGGACAAGTAACATCTACTTCTGCACTTGGTTCGGTAAATGGAAAATATGAAGGTCTTAATTTTATTTGAGTATGTTCCCCTAATAAAAATTTCAAAACATCTTCAAGCATTCCCTTTAAATCGCACATTGTAACATTTTCATCTACAACAAGAACTTCAAGTTGATTAAAAATTGGAGAATGCGTGCCGTCAATATCGTCAATTCTATATACCATTCCTGTTGAAACCATTTTAATTGGTGGTTTTTGTTGTTCCATTGTTCTTATTTGGGTTGCTGAAGTATGGGTTCTTAAAACGGTTTCAGGGTCAATATAAAAACTATCCTGAGCATCTCTTGCTGGGTGGTCTTTTGGAACATTTAATGCTTCAAAACAATAATAATCTGTTTCAACATCATTGCCATATTTTATTTCAAAACCACGACTTTCAAAAAACTTCATTAAATCTCGTTGAACCACAGAAATTGGATGTGCAGTTCCTGTTTTATATGGTTTAACAGGAATAGTAACATCTATTTTTTCATTATCTAATTTTTCCTGTAAAATTCTATTATCTATTTCTTCGGTTTTTAATTTTATTAAATTTTCTACTTCATTTCTGCATTTATTTAAAATTTCGCCAATTTTTGGCCTTTCATCAGCAGATAAATTTTTTAAATCTTTTAATAATGTGCTTATTTTCCCATTTTTACCTAAAAATTCAGTGTGTAAATGAAACAATTCATTTTTTTCTTTTATATTAGCAATTTTTTGCTTAACTTCTGATAAAATAGTTTCAATTTTATTTTTCATATAATTTACTCCTTAATATTCTAACACTTTAAAAAAACTTCGCCCTATATTCATTAGGACGAAGTTTCTAACTCCGTGGTACCACCTAAATTCCTTCTAAAGAAGGCACTTTATTATACCGTTTCGTGGTAATACGCTTTTCCTACTGCTAGTTCAGAAAAGTGCTAGAAAGTGAATTCGCAATAACCTTCAATAAAACCTCTCAGCCAAAGGGTTTTTTCTCTGTAATTGTTGAATTATTGTTACTAGTCTTTCATCATCGCGTTTATTAAGTGTTATTTTTATTATATATTTATCTTTTTGTTTTGTCAATAATTTTAAATAAAAATAAAGCAACATTGTTGCTTTATTTTAAATTGGAACAAGATTTAACATTTCATCAAGACTGCTTGAATTTAAGTAAGCATCTGGAACATCGCCCACCAAAATTGCCTCGCATATCAAAACATGATTAGTAGTTGTAACAACTCGAGTAGCTGTAGGTAAAATCACATCTACATTAGTTGTTACATTTAAATAGATTCTATGATTTGTTTGGTTAATACCAGCACTTGTAAATTCCGATTGAAATGCTGATTTTACCGTGCTGATTGATGTTATTCTAAAAGTGATTTCAGGGCCTAATCCAACAAAAACAGACATTCCCGATAAAGTTCCTATTGGAATTTTTACGCCTTCACTACTTATTAAATCTAAATTTTGACTTGCTGCTCTGCTTATATCTTTTGATAATTTATTAATCAAAACAGTTTTTGCTTGTATAAGCGTTATTTTTCCTTCATCATTAGTAGTAACTTCAATTAAATCATCATATACATTACTGTTATTTAAAACCGATTGAACTGCCGAGTTAACAGCTCTTGAAGTTAAAGATTGAACTGTTGCTTCGCTTGTTACTATAATTATAGGATTTACATATGTGTTAAAAAAGATTAGAATTGCAATAATTAAAGCCAATAAAATAGATATAAATATCCAAAACTTTTGTTTTGCGCGTAACTTTCTTTTTTTTCTCATAAAGTAATATATGAAAGAAAAAATTAAAGTTTTACTATTTTTTTAATTAAGTTCTATTTTTTCAATAAGTTTAATATAATAACTATTTTTTTGTTTTACTAGAAAATAATAAAGAAAATACAAATGCAGACACAACTGCAGCAGCTATTCCTGCAGATGTAGCAGTAAGTCCCCCTGTTAGTAAACCAATTAAGCCATAATCATACCAACCTTCTATAGCACCTTTAGCAAGTGAATAACCAAAACCCATTATTGGTATAGTTACCCCAGAACCAGCAAATTCTTTTAATGGTTCAAAAACTCCTATAACGTGTAAAAAAACACCAGATAATAGAAAAGTTACTAATATCCTTGCACTAGTCATTTTTGTTGTGATAATAAGTATTTGTCCTATTAAACAAATTAAACCACCAACTAAAAATACTTTTAAATACATCATAGGGTCAAAAATCATTTTTTCTCCTTTCTAATAAAACCAAATGAGCAACAGCAGGAATACTATCACCTTGCTGACTTGATAATGTGCTTAATAAAGCCCCTGTTGCAACGGCAATACAATTATTTAGAGTTCCCTTTTTAAATCTTTCTATAATATAAGAATTTAAAACTGTGGCAATACAACCACAACCACTTCCACCTTGAAAAACTTTTTGTTTATTATTAAATATCATTTGTCCACAATCATTATAATTAGTTCTTAAATTAAAACCATTATATTCCATAAGGTCCATTAGCACTTCACTTCCCAATTTTCCTAAATCTCCAGTTATTATCAAATCGTAATCTGAAGGTTTAGTATGGGTATCTTCAAAAAAAGCCTTTAAAGTTTCCATAGCAGCAGGCGCCATTACGCCACCCATATTATTAACATCACTAACATTCCAATCAGTTACTTTTCCTATAGTTGCTTTTGTTATTGCAATGTCAGAACCCTTAGAGGCAATAACAGAACAACCAGCACCCGTAACCGTCCATTGTGAAGTTGGTGGCCTTTGCGTTCCAAGTTCAAGTGGATACCTAAATTGTTTTTCTGCACTAGAAAAATGACTTCCTGTTGCACACGCAATATGTTCGCAAAATCCTCCTTCTATCATACACGCACCTAGTATTAAACTTTCAACCATGGTGGAACACGCTCCAAATACACCCAAAAATGGTATTTGTAAATGTCTTGCAGCAAAGCTTGAACTAATTATTTGATTCATAAGGTCACCACAAATAAGTGCATCAATTTCTTCATTTTCTAGTTTTGCAGATGCTATAGCCATATTTATTGCTCTTATAAGAAATTTTCTTTCAGCTTTTTCATAACTGTTACAACCATATAAGTCATTATCTATTATCTCATTAAAATATTTTGCAAAATTACCCTTTCCTTCTTTAGGTCCAACAACAGAATAACTCCCTATAATGCATGGTGATTTTTCAAAAACTATTGTTTGTTTACCTTGTTTTTTATGCATTCTTCCTCCTTATATAAATATATAAATTATTCCTGCAACAAAAGATGCAACCACACCAGTAACTATAACAGGACCTGCAATAATAAACATTTTTGCACATAAACCAAAAATAAGCCCTTCTCGTTTAAACTCTAATGCTGGGCTAGTTATACTATTAGAAAAACCACTTATTGGAATTATACTGCCAGCACCTGCATATGCCCCTATTCTATCATAAATGCCAACTCCTGTTAAAAAAGAAGCTAGAACTATTATAATAACACTTTCAAATGTCGATGCCACATTCAAAGACATATCTGGGAATGCAAGTAATAATAAATCTTTTATTAACTCACCTAAACAGCATATTAATCCACCAATCCAAAATGCGTGAAATAAAGACGGAAACGCTTTAGTTTTAGGCATTTTAGAAGTTAAATAAGCATTATATCTATCATCTCTTTCTTTAATATCCATAAAAACTCCTGATTTAATTCTTTCATATTTTTTAAAATTAATACTATTAAATTAAAATTACTAAAAATTGGATATATACTAAATTAGATTTTTTATAAATATTTTTTAAATTATTTCGCAAAATACTATTATTAAAATAAATTTAAGGAGATTTTTATGAAAAAAATTGCAGTTTTATCTTTAACTTTCGCTTGTGCTTTGGCGTTTGGTGGAAGTTATCAACCAAATGATAATACAGACACAACTACACAACAATTAAGACACAATCTTGATAGATTAGAAATTTATTCATCATGTTACAATGGAACCGAACAAAATTTCGATGACATTTTACTTGATAACAATGTAACGCTTTATTCTCAAAATGGAAATTTCTATTTAGGTCAATCTAATGGCAATTATGCACGTTCTATTTATGGAAATATGCATAATCCAAACCAAAATAAAAATTACACAAAAAATAATACATACTCAAATAATAGCACAACAAATCAAACCACTAATACCAATAAAAACACAAATACTACAACAAACTCTAACTTAAATAATAGAACAAATGTAAATAACACAACCAATTCTACAAATTTAAGTAATGTAAACAACAATACTCAAAGAAGCACAACAACACCTAGTGTTAACAACCAAACTAATACTAACTATAGAACTAACAACATAAATAATAATGTTAACAATTTAGATTCTATGGAAAGAATAAGTAATATTGATACCTATAGAAATAATACAAACTTCACAAATAATAATTTAAATAATTCAAATTCCATAAATAATTTAAATAATGTTAATACCAATAATACAAATAATGCAAATATAAATAATAACAGAAATAATTTAAATGATATAGTTTGTGAAAATGGTGTATGCACACCTAATAATATTAATGTGAATAATGCTGTTACAACAAACACAACAGAAGCAACAGATTTTTCTTATGTAACTCAAAATTTAACTTATATTTCTGATTATCAAAAAAATTTAACAGAAACACAAAATGAATTACAAACACAAAAAGATTTATTATGTAGCAATATAGAATTAGTTAGAAATAACTTAAATCAATATGAAAATAGTAATAAATATAACAAAAAAGCATTAAGAGCATACAACCGTGCGTTAGAAGCAATTATTTATAAAATTGAACAAGGTCAAATGAATTTAATTGATACTAATGCTAAATTATTTATTTTAGCAAATGTTCAAGATGTTGAAAACGAAACATTAGATGCAGTATTACTTGAAACAAAGGCTATAATTTCAAGCAGAATTGCATTAATGGAATGTGCAAACGAAGCATTAACAGCTATTAATAATATTTTAACTGAAAATCAAAATGTAACAAATAACACACAAAATAACACATCTACAAACAACAATATTATAAATAATAATACTACTAATGCAAATAATGGTGTAAATTCAAATAATAACAATGCAACTACAACAACGCTTAATAACAGAAATTCATCAACTAATGTTAATAACACAAACACATCTAACCCAGTAACTAATCAAAGCAATTTAAATAATCGTAATTTAACAAATAATGCAGCAAACAGAAACAATACTTCTAACTCTACCAATAACAATACAACAAATTATAACGCATCAAATACCAACAATATGTCAAACACAAATACTACACAAAACTCAACAAGACAAAACTTAACAAATAATATTTTAAATCAAAACAATTATTCAAATAACCGAGTAAATACAAATACTACTACAAATACAATAAGCAATAGAGCTTTAAACAATACTCAAAATCAAACAACAAATAATATTAACAATACTATCAATTCCACTGCAAATAAAAGCACAAACTATAATAATGTTAATAATTTAAAAATAAATGATAATGTTAAGCCAAGTCAAATAAACAAAATGCCTAATAAAACTAACACTAAAAATACTACAATGAATTTTAGTGACCAATTAAATATTAATGGTAATTCTGTTGAAAAAAATAATGATAACACAAAAGCAATTCAAGATAAACATTCAAATGAAGAAAAAAGCAATAATTAAATGTAAAATTAAAAAAGAACACAAAAGTGTTCTTTTTTGTTAAATTTAAATTTGAATAATTTAATATTTTAATAATGTAAATTTAATTTGTTTAATAAAATAATAAAAATAAACTTATATTCATATTAAAAATGTATTTAAAAAATAAAAACAACTATACTAGTTGCTTTTATTTTTTTTACTTTTTTTTGATTTAGAAGTTTTTCCTTCAGCCATTTCTTCAAGTTTTTCAACTTCTTCTTTATTATCATTTTCTTCTATAATGGTAGTTGCTTCGGCTTCAACGATGTTTTCTTTATTTTCTTCTAATTTTGTTTTTGAATTATCTTTTTCCGTTTCTTTTTTCTCTTTTCCTTTTTCTTCAGTCTTATCATCTTCCATTATAATATTACCATCTTTGTCATAAACAACATCTTCTTTTGCGTCTATACCATATATAGCATTAACATCAACAGTAGTATAACTAACTTTGCTCCCTTCCCCCATTTCAAGTAACACAACTTTACCATCAGTTGTTTCTTTTATAGAAACAATAGTTCCATAAAAACCACTGTATGTCTTAACTTTATCACCTGGTTTTAATGAATTAACCATATCTTGTATTTGATTGTTGTATTTTTTTCTTCTGGTAAAGCTTACAACATACATAACTATAATTAAAGCCAAAAGAACAAAAATCAACCAATATTGAGACCAAAAATTAGTAGAAGTTGCTAAGTTTGATAAAAAAAACATAAAAATCTCCTTTAACACATTTTACATACAAACTATAACCCAAAATAAATATTTTAAGTTTCTTAACTATTATAGCCTATAATAAACTTTTTAGCAACCAATTTAAATAATTATTTTTTAAGTTATTTTGTTGTTTCTTGGTTTGTTTGCTCTAATTTTTGTAGCATATCTAGTTTTTCATTATCTATAAATCTTCCTAAATGTTTATATGCTCGTGGAAGAGCTACACGCCCCCGATTAGTTCGCGCTATAAAGCCAAGTTGCATTAAGTAAGGCTCATATACATCTTCAATAGTAGAAGCCTCTTCCCCTGTTGCCGCAGATAAAGTCTCCAATCCAACAGGACCACCTTGAAATTTATCAATAATAGCACTTAATAATCTATGGTCAACAAAATCTAAACCAATCTCATCTATTTCCATCATTTTAAGCGCATCTTTTGCTATTTGGGTTGTAATTACACCTTTTCCTTTAACTTGTGCATAATCTCTTACTCTTTTTAAAAGACGATTAGCTATTCTTGGAGTTCCTCGTGAACGCTTTGCTATTTCAAGTTCTGCCTCTGGCTCTATTTTAATTCCTAATATGCTTGCAGAACGATGAAGTATTGAAGCTAGTTCCTTATCTGTATATAATTCCAATCTACCCAATACACCAAATCTATCTCTTAATGGGCCTGTTAGCATACCGGCCCTTGTTGTAGCACCTATTAATGTAAAAGGTTGGATTTTTAACCTTATACTTTTTGCTGCAGGCCCTTTACCTACAACAAAGTCAAGAGCAAAATCTTCCATTGCAGGATATAAAACTTCTTCTACAGCACGATTTAAACGATGTATTTCATCTATAAACAATACATCATTCTTACCAAGATTGGTTAGAATTGCAGCAAGGTCTGCTGCATGTTCTATTGCTGGTCCACTTGTTATTCTTAATTGAGCACCTAATTCATTAGCAATAATATGTGATAATGTTGTTTTTCCAAGCCCTGGTGGACCAAATAGTAAAACATGGTCAAGCGCTTCGTGTCTAGACTTTGCTGCTTTTATATATATGCTTATACTATCTTTTATTTTTGTTTGACCAACATAATCAGACATATTGTTTGGTCTTAATGAATTTTCTATTGCTTCATCAACTAAATTTTTAGAACTTGATATAAAATTTTCTTCGTTCATCACTATCTCCCTAGTTGTTTAAATGCTTTTGCTAGTAATGTTTCCAAAGTATCACTATTCGTAATATTTTCTTGAACAATTTGCTGTGCTACTGTTCTGTTAACTCCCCAATCTATTAAAACTTCAACAGCAGATTCCATAATGCCTGTATTTGAATTTGTAACAGCAAACAGTGGTAATTCTCCAACAGTTGACATCTTTTCTTTTAATTCAAGCATAATGCGTTCTCTTATTTTTGAACCAACGCCTTTAATGCCAGATAAAACATTTGGTTGTTGTGTAACAATAGCAACAGTTAAATCGCTAGCGCGAACTCCACTTAAAATATTAATTGCCATTTTAGGCCCAACACCATTTACAGTAATAAGTTTTTTAAAAACTTCTTTTTCTTGTAAATTATGAAAACCAAACAAACTAACTTCATCTTCTCTTACATGCATATAAACATATATTCTTACATTTTCACCAACAGTTGGCAACTCATTAAAACAAAAACTAGAAATTGTTATTTCATAGCCAATGCCATTGCAATCAACTTCTATTAAGTTATTGTTTTTTGATGCTAAAATTCCATTAATAAAACTTATCATATTATAATCCCCTCATTGCTTGGTTAGTTTGTGAATGACATATCGCAACAGCTAACGCATCTGCTGCATCATCTGGTCTTGGCGTTTTTTCAAGACCTATTATAGTTTTAACCATAAATTGAACTTGGCTTTTATCGGCTTTACCCATTCCTGTTAAAGCAATTTTTATTTGCTGTGGTGTATATTCATAAACAGGTATTTTCATTTCTTCAGCCGATAATAATATAACACCTCTTGCTTCGGCAACACCAATTGCAGTCGTTACATTTCTTCCAAAATACAGTTGTTCAACGGCCATTTCATCTGGTTTATATTTGTCTATAAGAATTTTCATACAATCAAATATTATTTTCAATCTTTCTGATAGTTTCTTATCTTTAGGTGTTGTAATTGCACCAAAATCAATCATTTTAATTCCTACATTATTTTTTTCAAGAACACCATAACCAATTAACCCATAGCCCGGGTCTATACCCAAAATTCTCAAACAATTTTTCCTTTTAATTAAAATATTTTTTAAATATTATCTAATTATTTTAAGTTATAATTAATTTAAATAGTAAAACTTTAAATATATATTAAGAATAGCACACTATTAAATAAAAGTAAAACATATTTTCTAATTTTAAAATAACCATCTTTATTTTTAAAAAATAAAAGCCTTTTATAAAGACTTCTATTTTATTACTTTTTCATATATTCCATTATCTCTTGTTAAAAAACCATTATCAACCAAATCACGCCTTAAAGTGCAAAAGTCAGCACAAATAGGTTTTAGTTTCATATTTAATTCAAATTCTGAATATTTTTTATTTGGTTCTATAGCTTTAGCAACCTCTTCAAGAACAACCAATTTCTTTTTAAGTTGAGATGGCATTTGCTCTATTTTATTGTCTTTAAAAAAAGATTTTAATATTTTATTCCTTTCTTCTTCGGTTATTAATAAATCATTATTTTCCATATAATCTTCCTCGTTTTTTGGTTTATTTTTATAATATTTATTGTAACACATTTCATTATAAAAAATCAAATAATAAAATTATGTATCATAAAAATTTTAATAAATTGAAGATTTTAAAATTTGAAGCAAAAGAAATTTTACCACAAAAAACTTTAACTTTTACTATCATAGTTTGAATTAGGCATTGTTTATGTAAATACAAAAGTAGCCTTTATACTTACATAAACTTCCTATGATATAAACTATGTGATGTTGTTTTGTTCACGATGTTCGCAAACCAATTTGCTAAACGCAAACCCGTTGTTCCAACGGCAACACTGTTTGAATTAACATCAGTTTTGCTTGAATATACACTCGCTTTGCTTCGTGTGCATTCAGACAAAACTTCCGATAATATAAAATAATAAATTAATTTTAAAAAATTTATAAAAAATGCTTGATTTTTATTTTAAAGTCTGATAGAATAGTAATGTTCAATCGTTGAACATTGTGTGGGAGCTTAGCTCAGCTGGTAGAGCGTCTGCCTTACAAGCAGAGGGTCATAGGTTCGAGTCCTATAGCTCCCACCATTTTTGCGGGAATAGCTCAGTTGGTAGAGCGTTACCTTGCCAAGGTAAATGTCGCGGGTTCGAGTCCCGTTTCCCGCTCCATAAAAAAGCCACATATAATAATGTGGCTTTTTTATTTTTTATTAATAATTATTAAAAGTTTAATATTAATAAAATATACTTTATTACGCTTTATAGTTTATTAAAATTATATACGCATATATCATCTATTTAATATAAACTATATTGAAATAATTATTTTTATTACATAGTTTGCTGTTTGTTTAAAAGGTTGTTTGAAGCTTGAACTTCTTTATTTATATTCTTTAAACTCTTATTATTTGTGTATTGGTCTAATAACAACAATTGTTCATCTTTAGTTTTGCAATTCCTTATACTATATGCAATATTACTATCACCTGTAGCATTGCAATAAATTTGATATTCATCTAATAATTTTGTCAAATCATCTACTTTTTCTATATTTTTAACATCTTTTAAATCAACTTTTTCTTTTGAAACCCATTCATAATCAAAATTAAATTTTAAATTATTATTAACATCTTTATTTATAGAAGTAACAGGATTAAAGTTATTTATATTTAATTCATAACAAAAAACAGGCTCTTTTAATAGTAATTTATTATTTTCTATTAAAAAATTATTATCAGAACCATATATCATAGTATTTTTATCAATTCTTATCATTCCGTTATTATATCCCCTGCCACAATATAATAACTTTTTTATTTCTGAAGTTGTAGCAAATACAAAACTATCTTCACTCTCTTCATACATAGTTAAATTCTTTTTGGGAAGAATATATCCATTTAGCCTTTCTGGCGACAGAGTTGAAACATGATATAAACTTAAGTCTTTATCAATTGATAATTCTTTTAAGGCTTTTTCGTATTGCAATTTTAATTCTGTTATAGGTTTAGTTTTATTTTGTAACTTTTTAATAAAAGTAGATATATTTATACTTGGAATTTTAAATACGGTTTTTATTTCATTATAATAATTTTGTTTATCTTTATCACTAGAGTTGGGGTTTGTTAACTTTAACAGCATTAAATAATAGTTATATATTTGTGGCTCTTTTAAATATATTAAATTTAATTTTGAATTATAAATATTTGTTAAATTTTCAATATCTTTCATTTAAAATAAAATTAATTTCCTTTTATGTATTAGTTTATTTATCTTAATATAAACTATGTGATGTTGTTTTGCTCACGATGTTCGCAAACCAATTTGCTAAACGCAAATTCGTTGTCCCAACGGCATCACTGTTTGAATTAACATCAGTTTTGCTTGAATATACACTCGCTTTGCTTCGTGTGCATTCAGACAAAACTTCCGATAATATAAACTATTTATATCTTACACAAAATCTTAATAATAAGCAAATGATTTTGAGTATAAAGTAATTAACTATTTATTATATACAATTAAAATAATAGCTTAATTCAAAAAGTCTTTTTAATAAATATTTTATATTTATGACAATAATAATAAAAAATCAAACAAAAACTAGATATTTTAATAAATAAAATGTAATAATATAAAATTCATAAACATCTAGTATATAAAATAAAAAGTCTTGTTAATAACAAGACTTTGGTGCTGAAGGCCGGGGTCGAACCGGCACGGAAATCTCTTTCCGAGGGATTTTAAGTCCCTTGCGTCTGCCTATTCCGCCACTTCAGCATACTGGAGGCGCCAACCGGATTTGAACCGGTGAATAAAGGTTTTGCAGACCTTGGCCTTACCACTTGGCTATGGCGCCACTTGGAATAAGACTATTTTATTTTATCACATAAAAAAATGTTTTGCAAGTAATTTTTTACATTTTTATAAAAAAGTTTATCAGATTAAAACAAATAAATTCATATATGTAAAAAATAAAAAGTTTAATTACTAAATTTTATATTGCACAGTTTATTTTATGCATATTTTTTTATAAAAGTTAAAATTAAAATATTTTGACCAAGCCTTGTTTAAATGTTATAATTCTAAAAAATAAAAACAAATAAAAAACACAGGAAAATACCTGTGTTTTTTATTAACTCATGAGCGAGTGCTTTTTGTGCTTCTACTTCTTGTTTGAGTTGTTTTTGCTTTTGAATTTGTTGCTTTAGAATTTGAATTTGTATTTGAAGTAATTTCTTTTGCACTTTCAGCCTTTTTGCTACCACAGTTACCACAGCCGTTGTTGCACGACCTTTTACTGTTTCTAACAGCCATTATTGTTTCACCCCCATATATTTTAATGCAAGCCTTGCATTGTTATTATGTGAATATATTGGGTTTTAATACACTATTACAAAAGGTAAATAATGGTAATAATTAATCAATAGACACTAAATAATAATATACTGGTTGACCACCATTAATCAAAGTTACTTCACAATCTTTATATTTTTCAGCCAATGTTTGTTGAACTTTTTGAGCTTCTTCTTCTACAACATCGGCGCCATAAAATAATGTAATATTAACTTTGTCATCAGTATACATTTTTTCAACTAACTGAATAACAGTTTCGCCAACTAATTTTCCTTTACAAGCAATTTTACCATTTGCTAATCCAATTATTTCGCCTTCTTTTAGGTCAAATCCATCTAGATGTGTGGTTCTAACAACATAAGTTACCGAGCCACTTGCAACAGACTCTCTTGCTGCTGTCATAGTTTCAGTATTTTCCTCTAAACTGCCGTCAATATTAAAAGCTAAAGCAGATGAAATTCCTTCTGGAATTGATAAAGTAGGAATAACATGAATAAATTTTTTAGTTAGATTTTGCGCTTGTTCTGCTGCCAATATTATATTTTTATTATTTGGTAAAATGAATACATGGTCGCTAGGAACCTTATCTACGGCCTGAGCAATATCATTAGCACTTGGGTTCATAGTTTGACCACCCTCGATAATTTGGTCAACACCCAAATCTTTAAATACTTCAGCAATTCCTGAACCTGTTGCCACTGAAATCATACCAAACGGTTTCTTTTGTTGTTGCATTTGTGCACGTTTTGCCTTTAACTCACGATTTTGTTGAAGCATATTATCAATTTTTATGTTGTTAATTTCACCAAGTTCCAAAGCATACCCCAAGGCACGGTTTGGCTCATTTGTGTGAACATGAACTTTTATTAAAGTTAAATCTCCAACACAAATAACAGAATCACCAATGCTCATTAATTTTTCGCGAAGTTTATCAATATCAGACTCTGTTGTCTTTTTAAATATGTTTATAACCATAAATTCTGTGCAATATCCGAATTCAATATCAGCAAGATTTTCTAAATTAACAATAGCTTCATTTTGTTCTATCTGAGCAGCAGTTTCATCAAACTCTACACTAAAATCTTCATCATTATTTAAAACTTTTGCAAAACCTGTAAAAATAGTTAATAGACCACGACCACCTGCATCAACTACCCCTGCAGACTTTAACACCGGTAACATTTCTGGTGTTTTTTGCAAAATTTCTTCACCACTGTCTAGAACCATTTTAAAGAAACTTTCAAAATCTTGATATTTTTTTGCTGCTGCTTCAGCAGTATCTGCCATAACTCTTACAACAGTTAAAATAGTTCCTTCTTTTGGTATTGTTACAGCTTTATAGGCATATTCTGCCCCATTTCTGATTGCTTTTGCAAATGATTTTGTTGTAATTTCTGGTTGTAAAACCAACTCGCTTGACATACCACGCAAAATTTGAGAAAGAATAACCCCAGAATTACCACGAGCACCACGCAAAGCACCTTTGCTTAACGCTTCGCCAATTGCATCCATATTATTTGTTGGACAATTATTTACTTCGGTTGTTGCTGATTTAAAAGTTAAAAACATATTTTTACCTGTATCTCCATCAGGAACAGGATATACATTTAACGAATCAATATATTTTTGGTTGTTGTCTAAATAGTTATTAGCGCCTATAATCATCTTTCTAAAAGTTGCGCCATTAATGTTCTTCTGCATATTAACCCCTATTGAATATAATAGAAAACAGACATAAGGTTTATACCCTTACGCCAACTACATTTACATTTACTGAATCAACTATCATGCCTGAAAATTCTTCAACACGATATTTAACTGCTTTTTTTAAAGATTCGGCAACAGCGCTAATTGATACCCCATATTTTAAAACTACATAAATATCTATAAAAATTTTATTTTCATTAGTTATTACTTTAACGCCCTTACCAAGTTGTTGTTTTTTAAAAATTTCGGCAAAATTGTCAGATAATTTTTTACTTACCAAATCTACAACGCCATAACACTCTATGGCTGCAGATGCTGCCACTGCTGCAATCGCTTCATCTGATATAACAATTTTTCCATAATAATTAGAAGTTGTTACTGACATTTTACCCTCTCATAAAATAAGAATATTGAAAAATCAATACGAATATATTTTACTAAACTTTATAAATAATATCAAGTAATTTAATACAAGTTTATTTAATTTTTTTGCAGTTATTAATAATTTTTTTGAAATTAAGGTTGCAAAATGTTTTTAAATATGTTACAATAACATTACTATTTTTTAAAATATCAAGGAGGTGCTCCATGAGTAGAGAGTGCGAAATATGTGGTAAAACCAAAATGAACGGTATGAAAATAAGACGCGACAGTCAAGGTATTTTGGGACACAACCCACACACAAGACAACCAAACTTACAAACAGTTACTGTAACTGAAGAAAATGGAAGAACTTGTAGAAAAACAGTCTGCACAAAATGTCTTAAAAAAATGAAAAGTGCATAATTAAATATATTTTAATTTTCAAATATATATAAC
>CALWOV010000018.1 GCA_944383275.1 uncultured Clostridia bacterium | reverse complement strand
TTGGGACAACGGATTTGCGTTTAGCAAATTGGTTTGCGAACATCGTGAGCAAAACAACATCACATAGTTTATATTATCGGAAGTTTTGTCTGAATGCATACGAAGCAAAGCGAGTGTATATTCAAGCAAAACTGATGTTCATTCAAACTGTGATGGTGGGCAAAGCACGCAAATTCGTTAGAATTTATTAAAATTTTATGTCAGTAAAATTTTAACATCACATAGTTTACATTAACAATACTTTACTTGCTAAATAAATTTAAAATATTAATTTTAAATGAAAGGAATTTTGTGTATGAAAATTAAAATAACAGCAGATTGCACTTGCGATTTAACGCAAGATATGATTAAACAACTTAATGTTGGAATTAAACCAGTAAGCATTATAATGAACGACCAAGAATATTTAGATGGCGTTACAATAACATTGCCACAACTTTTTGAAATGTTTAAAGAATCAGGGCAACTTCCTAGAACTTCAGCTTGTAACCCTGTTGAATATGAAGAATTTTTTAACGAACAATTAAAATCAGATGATGGATATGATGCCTTAATTCATTTCAGTTTGTCTTCAGGTATTTCAAGTTTAAATCAAAACGCAGCAACTGCATCAAAGGCTTTTGATAATAAAGTTTGGGTAATCGACTCGCAAACACTTTCAACTGCAATAGCACTTCAAATTTATTACGCATATGAACTTATTCAAAAAGGTTTATCACCACAAGAAATTGTTGACAAAGTTATTGCAAGGCGCCCTTATGCCCAAGCCTCTTTTGTTATTGATACACTTAAATTTTTATATAAAGGTGGTCGTTGCAGTGCCCTTTCTATGTTTGGCGCAAATATTTTAGGAATTAAACCAAGCATTATAGTTAAAGATGGGAAAATGGGCGTTGGAAAAAAATTCCGTGGAAAATATGATAAAGTTGTGCTTGAATATGTTGACAGCATTTTAGAAACCTATACCAACCCAGACACTAAACGCATTTTTATAACCTACACCACTCTTGATAACCCTGAAATTGTTGATAAAATAAAAGAAAAACTTGAAGGAAAATTTGATGAAATTTTAGTTACAAATGCTGGTTGCACAATTGGTAGTCATTGTGGGCCAAACACTTTGGGAATTTTGTTTTACACCGATGGGAAACAAGACGAAAACTAGAATTTAAGTTTTCTATAAGTTTAACAATAAATTAAAACTCAAAAGCAACTAATTAAAAACCTAAAACTATAAATAAAACTATCATTTTAATAAAATAATAAAAACAAGTAAAAATTTTTAAATTAAAAGCAAAATTAAAAGAACTTTATCGATATTGATAAAGTTTTTTTGTTGGTTAAAATTTATTTAAAATATTAAAAAATCGTATTTTAATTTTAAGTAAATTACAGTTTAAAAATGAAAATTTATTTTATTAATTTACAATAAAAAATGTTATAAAAATTTAATTTTTATCACAAACTAATTTTATAATTTTAAATGCTATAAAACTTTTTTATATAATAAAAAATGTTTTAAACTTTAAAATTGTTTGACTTTATATTGCGCTGTTTGATAAACTAATTTTATAAAACACTTCAAGGATAAATTATAAAAAAGGAAAAGTTTATGAATATTCAATCATTTAATCTTACTTTCTACGATTTAATGAAAAAATATGACCTTACTGAGCCAAATTTATTTAGAAAATTTTTACATAGTTTTCTTGTTGCAGACAACTGCTTTTCACTTGCAAGTTCACTTTATTTTAATAAAGAGGAACGCGATTTTGCATATCTTTGTGGGCTGGTTCACGATATAGGAAGATTGGAACAGTGGGATAAGTTTGCAAGTTTTTCTGACAGCAAAACAAGACACCACGCACAAATAGGTGCAGCACTTTTAAAAAATGGATATGCAGAAAAATTTGGGCTAGATAAAAAGCAACAAAAATTGCTTTGCGAAATTGTGCTTTACCACGCAACACCATATAATGGCAATAATAAAATTGTTAAGAAATATTTACAAGTTTTGCGAAATGCTGATAACTATGCAAACTTACAAAACACTTCAAATGGTATGGAAAAATTATGGTCTGATAAAGATGGTGTTAGTGTTGAAGTTTTGAAAAAATTTAGAAACCGAATTAATCTTCACGGAACACCAATAATAACTAAACTAGACCGTGTTTTGCAATTTTTATCAAGAGCATATTCCATCGAATTTCCACTTTTCCAAAAAGATTTATTATCAAGAAAATATCTAAATTCAATTTACGATGTTTATTCTGTAATGCTAAACACAGAAGATAGAAAAATTTTATATGAAGAATGTTGGCGACTTAAAAAAGAACTTGCAAACACCGTATCACAAACGCATACAAACTATAATCAACTGTAACAATATCACTAAGAAGTTTTTATTTTTATAATAATTAAAAGGAGTTTTTTATGCAACTTATAAAACAAAAGCAATCAATAAAACGAATCTTATGTTTTGCACTGCTGTTAATTCCTTGCCTGTTTTTGTTTACTGCCTGCTTTGGTTCAGATCCGAATTCAATTTCATCTTCAACAGCATTCAGCAGAACAGGAATTCCAAGGCTTAATGCAGGCGTCGTTCAATCTTACCAAGTAAATAAAGATGGTTCATCACGAATGGTAATTTCTGGTTTAAGCAAATCAGATATTGATGACTATAAGCAAAAACTTGTTGACCGTGATGGTTTTATAACCGACCTTAACACAACATCGGACCCAAATGTTTGGTATAGACAAAATTACATAGATAACAATCCAGGCGACATAATTAAAATTACACAACAAATAGCATTAACAAACTATACAATAACAATAGATTTTAAAAGTTATTTCAGTCAAGAACTTGAAATCACAAGCGCAAAAGTTCAACAAATTCTTGAAGGATTAAACGCTTCAATTTATTTAAAACAAACACAAAAAGTAATGGGCACCGAAATTTTCCCACGCGAAGAATATCCTAGCAATTTAGTAAACTATGTTAATGTTATAACCGAATATGGAGCAACTAAAAACGCTTTTTATCGTTGTATAACACACGAAGTTCATTTACATAACGAAACCGTTTTAAATTATAAATATAAAGTTGCACAAGAAACAACAACCAATGCCGAAACAGGCGAAATAACTGCTGGCAACACGGTTTACTTCTTTTTATCCGTTCCATCTTATGAACAAGGTGGACAAACCCTTGTTACTGCTGAAGAAAGTTATGCAACAAGAACAGTTACTGAATCTTCTGCTTTAATTGGAGAAACCATAAACATAAGCAACTTATTAAAAATGGTTTATCCAGATGACATTGGTGCAATGATGAATAATTATCTTGGCGCTGGACAATCAATAGTAAACGAAAAAGTTAAAGATACCGAAATTTTTACCGTTAATGGCAACCAAATAACATACTGTTTTGAAAATAATAATTTAAATGGAATAATTTCACAAAACACAATAAAAGACATTACTATTTCTAAAGATATTCCATTAACTTTAACTGAAATTAACACGGAAAACAAAACTTCAACAAGTTCTGGAAGAATTGCTCAATATTTTAACAACTATTCACACTTAAATGTTTTCTCTGGCGAAAAAGCAAATTAAACAAAAAATAACAATTATGTAAAAATAGAAAATAATAGTTATTTTAAACGCCATTAAAACACAACTAAACTAAACAATTAAATACCAAAAAGAACTCAATCATAATTGATAGAGTTCTTTTGTTTTAAAAATTCAAAGTTCATATCAATATCTTTTGAACTAGTAAAAGTTTAAAAATTTAATTTTATGTTTTAATTTTTTTACGATATATAGTTTATATTATCGGAAGTTTTGTCTGAATGCACACGAAGCAAAGCGAGTGTATATTCAAGCAAAACTGATGTTAATTCAAACTGTGATGGTGGGCAAAGCACGCAAATTCGTTAGAATTTATTAAAATTTTATGTTAGTAAAATTTTAACATCACATAGTTTTTATAATTAAAAGTTTTGTATGTAAGTGTCCATAGGCATTTATAAGAAAACTGATGTTTATTTAAACTGTTATGATAAAAATTAAAGATTTTTGTTACAAAATTTTATTTTGCATGAAATTTTAATTTATTAAAATTATATAACATATAGCTTATATTTTATAAAAAAGAAACCACGGTTAATCCGTGGTTTTTAACAAATTGTTTATAACACAAAATTTATTTAATTATGTTTATTAACTTTATCTAAAAGATTATTAATAAACTTTACAATTTTTACTCTAAATCTTTATCTTTATTAAGCAAGCCTTCATCTTCTAAAAACTCTTCTGCTTCGTCTTTGCTTTGACTGAATTCATCTTCATTTTCTTCAAGCAATTTTTCGGCATTGGTTAAAGTGTCATAATCTACATCTGCAAGTTTAATATTTTCTGCAAAAGTTTCTTCATCAGTTTCAACATAAGTGTCTTCTTTATCTTCGTGCAAAGAACTTTCAGCAAAACCATCTAAATTGCGTTCTGCAATTTCGTTTAACAATTCGCTGTTTCCATCATCATTTTGTGGTTGTTGCATTTCTTTTGCAATAACAGCAACCGAGGCAATTCTGCTGTTACCTTTAAGTTTCATCATTTTAACGCCCATTGAAGTTCTGCTTAGCAGTCTAACATCAAGCGAGTTAACACGAATTACAGTTCCGTTGTTTGCTATAATTAAAATATCATCGCCTTCATCAATTTGTTTCATTGCCACAACTTGCCCTGTTTTTTCATTAAGTTTTCCAGCACTAACACCCATTCCACCACGAGATTGTTTTCGATAGTCGTTAACACTTGCGCGTTTTCCAAAACCATTTTCGGTTATTGTTAAAATTTGTGCGTTTGGTCTTATAACACTCATATCAACAACAGAAGCACCATCTGCAAGTTTAATAGATTTTACACCCCTTGCTGTTCTTCCCATTGCTCTTATATCGTGTTCACTAAATCTAATACATTTTCCATTAGTTGTTGCAAGCAACACTTCATCATCGCCATAAGACATTTGAACGCTTATAAGTTCATCACCTTCATCTAAAGTAATTGCCCGTTTTCCAACTTTCATAATATACTTAAATTCTTCAACAGGAGTTTTCTTTATAAGTCCCAATTTTGTTGCCATAACAAGATATTTAGGTTTAGGAACATCAACTTGGTTTCCGTTTTCATCAACAGCAATACCTTTATCATTTTTCATACAAATAACTGCTGTTGCGTTTTCGCCTTGATTTAGTTGCAATAAATTAATAAGCGCTCTACCTTTACCGATTCTGCTAGATTCTGGCACTTCATAGGTTTTAACAGTGTAAACTCGGCCTAAATTTGTAAAGAACATAAGGTTGTCGTGCGTGTTTGCAATAAACATTTTATCAACATAGTCATTGTCTTTTGTTTTGTGCGAGTGTATCCCAACACCACCACGGTTCTGAGTGTGATATTCAGTTACAGCCATACGCTTAATATAGCCCTGATTGGTCATACTTACAACCATATCTTCTTTAGCAATTAAATCTTCAATATCTATTGAGCCTACATCGTGAGAAATTTCTGTTCTTCTAACATCACTATATTTCTCTTTAATTTCAGTAAGTTCTTTTGCAATAATTGCAAGAACTTTGTTAGGATTGTTTATAATGCTTTCCATTTCGGCACAGAATTTTGAAAGTGCTTCTAATTCATCTTTAAGTTTACCAACTTCCAAAGCAGTAAGACGAACTAAACGCATTTCCAAAATTGCATTTGCTTGTTTTTCAGAAAGCGCAAAACTATCACAAAGTTTTTGCATTGCTTCTGATTTTTCTTTACTTGCTCTTATAATTTTAACAACTTCATCAATGTTTTGAAGTGCAATAACAAGCCCACGAACAATGTGCTCACGCTCTCTTGCGCGCTCTAAATCATAAACCGAACGACGCAAAACAATTTGCTTTTGATGCTCTAAATAATGATACAAAATTTCTTTTAAATTTAAAACCTTAGGTTCACCATTAACAAGGGCAAGGAAAATTATACCTGTGCTTGTTTGCAATTGTGAATGTTTATAAAGTAAGTTTAAAACAACTTGTGGATTAGCATCGCGTTTAATGTCAATAACAATACGCATACCATCACGGTCGCTTTCCTCTTTAATGTCGGCAATGCCTTCGATTTTTTTATCTTTAACAAGTTGTGCCATTTGCATAATAAGTTGAGCCTTGTTAACCTGATAAGGAATTTCGGTAACAACTATTCTGCATTTACCATTATCGTCTTCAATTTCACAACGAGAACGAACAACCACTTTACCGTGTCCTGTTTTATATGCTTGTCTAACACCCATTCTTCCCATTATAATTGCGCCTGTTGGGAAGTCTGGTGCTTTAATATAATTCATAAGTTCGTCAATAGATATATCTGGGTTGTTAATAAGTGCAATAACCCCATCTATAACTTCACCTAAGTTGTGTGGTGGAATGCTTGTTGCCATACCAACAGCAATACCATCAGCCCCATTAACCAAAAGGTTTGGATATCTACTTGGCAACACAACAGGTTGCATTAAGGTATCATCAAAGTTAGGTGTCCAATCTACACAATCTTTGTCTATATCGCGTATCATTTCGGCAGCAATTTTTGAAAGTCTGGCTTCGGTATAACGCTGTGCAGCAGCAGGGTCGCCATCTACAGAGCCAAAGTTTCCGTGCCCATCAACAAGTGGAACACGCATAGTAAAATCTTGTGCCAATCTTACTAAGGCATCATAAACAGCACTGTCGCCGTGTGGGTGATATTTACCCAAAACATCACCAACAATACGCGCACATTTTCTGTAAGGCTTGTCATTAAACAAGTTTAACTCGCTCATTGCATACAAAATTCTTCTGTGCACAGGTTTTAAACCATCGCGCACATCAGGAATAGCACGCGAAACATTAACTGCCATTGCATAGGAAATAAAACTTTTTTTCATTTCGTCTATTACAGGCACTTTTATAATTTTTGTGTTATCTTCAAACAATTTGTTATCTTCTTCCATTTTCGTTTCCTTTTAATTTGCTTTTATACAAACTTAAAGCATTTAATTCAATTCTATGCTTGTCTTTGTTCTTGATTTGTATTAGAACTGGTTTTGCTCTTTTTTACACCTTTTGTATTTTGAATATGTTTTTTTGTGTTTTCCCAATTTCTTCTTGCTTTAAATTCTTCTATGGTTATCTTATTTTCTCCACCAATGGTATAAACTGTTGCTTCTTCGTGTTTTTGTGATTTTTCCATATTTTCTATAACTCCTTTTTCATTTTTACAATTAATATAATATTTTTCAAGTTGCTTTTTAGTTATTTTATTAAGTTTATTTTTATCTTTATTATCTAATTCATCGAACCAAAAATAACTGCACCACATATCTTCATTTATAAAACTATTTCTTGCCTTAACATAGTTAACAACTTGTTGTTCACTTAATTTTTGTTGTTTAAATAAATCTAATACTTTTGTGTTCTCATCGTTTAAAAAGCAATCAACTTTTTTAATTATGTTTTCATAATTTTCTAAAAGCCTTTTTGTGTCCATATAATTTTCACTTTCATCATCAACATATTTACTTAAAGCATCTTCAACTTCACAAGATATGTCAACAAGTGTTGAAAAATTTTCAAAAAATTCATCTTTCAAATTTTCAAGTTTAAAATTTTGGCGACCACCAAAATGTGTGTTTTCAAACACTGTAGGGTTAAGGGCATCAATCATTTTTATATATTTTTGATAACATTGATAAGTTTCTAAATCTTTTTGAACATCGGCATCTAAAAAAACTCCACTTTCATCTAGTTCTTTAAAGCACCCACTGTTTATTAATTTTTGTGTTACAAATTCAGTTATACCTTCGTGAAGCATAATGTTAAATTCAGCTGGGGGAATGCTTAAAACATTTTCGTTCTCTTTATGAAAATTACCTTTGTTGTTAAGTGGGAAACTGTCAAATTTTATTCCACCAAAATAAACTTCCAATTCACCATTTTTTGCCGATTTTGTTTTAATAAGTTCAAGTGGAATTTCGTTGCCATTTTTATCTTTTAAAACAAGTTCAGATTTTGCAAATAAGTGTGAAGTTTCGTGGATTAAGGTTTTTAAACTTTCGGCTCTTTCCAATAAATATTCAATATCGTTTAGTTTTTTGGTTTTAATTGGTTTTTGGTTTGCTTTAAAAAGCATTTTATATTCTTTGTCTGTAAGTTTATCTAGATTGTCTAAAAGCAATGGTTCAATTATTTTTTCAATTTCATTTTTGCGTTTATCATTTTCTCGTTGCATTATTTTAATTTTAGTTTTCATTCTTGCACTTGTTTTTCGTGTTTTACCATTACTTAGCACAGTGTTTTCATATTTATATTTCATTTTATTTTCATTTTCAATTAATTTTTGGTATTTCAAATATAGTTTTTCGTAATCTTCATATGGTAAAATTTTATTTCTGCCAACACCTGTTAAAACATAGTTACCCAATGGTGCAATTTTAATTGAATTTTTTTGCTTAATTAAATGTCCATTTCTGCTAATTAACTCTGAATATTCCATACCCGAATTATATTCATCATCTTTATAAACAGCCTCGTTGCTCATATACCTTAATTTTGTGTTAGAAATTTTATCAACAACATCTTCTATGTCATATAAATCAACAAACCTATGCACAATATAAACAAAGTCTTTACCCATAACGCCAAATGCTTTTTTTGTTTTGGGTTTTGTTGCAAGTTGATTTATTTTTAAATGTTCCATTATCTTTTGTTCTTCTGCCATATTCTACCCTAATTAAAACTTTAATTGTAAGAATTTTTTAAGTTTTTATAAGTTTATAACATTTTTTATATAGATTTTTTAAAACTATATAATCAATTTTTATCTATATTCAAGTTTTCTTGGGCAGGAAGGGGCAAAGTTTTTTTAAACTTTGCAACAAACGCCTTTGGGCGTTTGGGTTTTAGGCTGTGCCTAAAACACCTTCCTGCCCACCTTAAACACAGCAAGCTACTTTTATTTAAACCGTAAATATAACTTAAATATATAAAAAATATTAAACTATACTAAAACTGTTATATATCAAGTTCTTTAACCAAGGTTGCATTTTGTTCAATAAATTCACGCCTTAACTCTGGTCTTTCTCCCATAAGGATTGTAAAAATTTCATCTGCTTCAAACGCGTCTTGCATTGTAACTTGCAAAAGCGTTCTGCTTGCTGGGTCCATAGTTGTTGACCATAACTGTTCAGCGTTCATTTCACCCAAACCTTTATAGCGTTGAATTTCGCAACCTTTTCTTCCAAATTCTTCCAAATAATTTTCAAGTTCTTCATCAGAGTAACAATATTTAACCGACTGTCCACGCTGAACTTTATAAAGTGGTGGTTGAGCAATATATACATGCCCATTTTCAATAAGTGGACGCATAAATCTGTAAAAGAAAGTAAGCATTAAAATTCTTATATGACTTCCGTCAACATCAGCATCGGTCATACATATAATTCTGTTATATCTTAGTTTGCTTTCATCAAACTCATCATTAATTCCACAACCAAATGCAGTAATCATTGCTTTTATTTCTGCGTTTTCAAAAATTCTATGCAAACGCGCTTTTTCAACATTTAAAATCTTACCACGCAATGGCAAAATTGCTTGAAATCTACGGTCTCTGCCTTGTTTTGCTGTTCCACCTGCACTATCTCCTTCCACAAGATAAATTTCACATTGTGAACTATCTTTCGATGAGCAATCGGCAAGTTTGCCAGGCAATGTTGTTGTTTCTAAAACACCTTTTCTTCTTGTAAGTTCACGCGCATTGCGTGCAGCTTCCCTTGCCCTTTGTGCTGTTACACAACGCAAAACCAATTCTTTTGCATAGTTTGGGTTTTCTTCCATAAATGCCCCAAAATCGTCTTGCATTGCTTTTTCAACATAGGTTTTCATTTCACTGTTGCCCAACTTAGTTTTTGTTTGACCTTCAAATTGTGGCTCTGTAAGTTTAACGCTTATAATTGCACAAATACCTTCTCTAACATCATCACCACTTAACTTTTCGTTTTCTTTTAATATCTTATTGTTTGTTCCATAATCATTGATAATCTTTGTCAGTGCATTTTTAAAACCAACTAAATGAGTTCCACCTTCTTCAGTGTTAATGTTGTTAGCATATGCGTGAATAATTTCACTGTAACTATCATTATACTGAAAACAAATTTCAACCTGATAATTTTCTGCAACACGGTTAATATAAATTGGCTTTTCAAACAAAACTTCACGGCCACGATTTAAAAACTCAACAAATTCAACAATTCCACCTTCAAAGTGAAAACTGTCTTTTCTTTCTCTGCCTTCCCTTTCATCTGCCAAAGACAAGGTTAAGCCTTTGTTTAAAAAGGCAATTTCTTTAAATCTTGTTTTAAGTGTTTCATAATTAAAATCGGTTGTTTCAAAAATTTCTTTATCAGGCAAAAAGGTAACAGTTGTTCCTGTTTCGTTGGTTGAACCTACAACAGTAAGTTCGTTTTGTGGAATTCCCCTTTTATAGTCTTGGTGATAAATCTTACCATTCTGCTTAACTTCAACTTCAAGCCATTCAGATAATGCATTAACACAACTTAAACCAACGCCGTGTAAACCACCACTTATTTTATAGCCAGAGCCACCAAACTTTCCACCTGCGTGCAATTTAGTTAAAACAACTTCAACAGCACTCTTTTTTTCAGTCTTGTGCATACCTGTTGGAATACCACGCCCATTATCTGTAACCTTACAACTTCCATCGCGTTGCAGTGTAACATGAATTACATTACAATATCCTGCAAGTGCTTCATCAATACTGTTATCTACAATTTCAATAATAAGGTGCAAAAGCCCACGCTCATCAGTCGAACCTATATACATACCTGGGCGCTTCCTAACAGGCTCTAGCCCTTCCAAAACCTGAATTGCACTTTCATCGTAATTTTGATTTTCCATTTTCATTCCCCTTAAAAGTTGATTATAAAGTTTGAACTTCTTGTTCACTATTTGAATATTTTTCCATCTTAAATTCTTTATAAATACCATCACGCAAGTCATAAATCATTTCTGAATTTTCAAGTTTAACGCTTTGCGAATCTATAAATTTAGATGTGCTATCCATATTTATAAACATATATCTGTTATACTTGTATTTTTCTATTTGTTTATCAGAAAGTTTATCATCTTCAAGCAAAGTTTTATATTTTTTATCACAAAATTGAACTATATCTGACATAGATTTAACAACTTTATTTATTTCTTCTTTATTTAAACTTAAATCAACAGAATATCTGCTTTTACCATAACTTAAATAATATTTCCTAAACAAACTATCCATTCTTTCAGCATCTTTTAAATCGCACTTTTCACCTTTTACGCCAGTTATATGTTGATTTCGCCATTCATTATTGCACACAATGTTAAACATTCCAGCAATATAAGGCAATGTGCCGTAATCTTGTTGATAAATTATATCATTTTCTTTTAATTTATCAAAAACACCAACACTTTCAGCAATATCATTTGCCCAATTTTCAACAACAGCCTCTTCTTTTAGCATATTTAAAATATCTACTTTTTTTATTTTTAATTTACTGTTAAAATTTTCATCAAAAACAACATCGTATATATTAAAAACTTCTGCGCCTCTTTTGCTATAAATTTTATCATAATAACCAAACTCTTCAGCAGATATTAAAGGTATCATTTTGCTTTTCCCATAATCAGCCACTGTTTTCGTTGGAAAAAGTGCGCCCATTTCACAAAAAGCCATAGAATGCAAAATTTCGTGTATATAAGATTCTTTTAAAACAGCATTTGCATAATCATTGTAAAATTCTTGTGGCAAATCAAAACGAACATGTATAAAGTCGTATCCATAATTAGTTCCAATGTTGTCTTTACTGTATTTAAATAACAATTTTAATTCAGGTGATATTTTGTTATAAGCAAAAGACTTATCTAAATTAACTTCATCATCAAGCTGCAAAAAATATTTAATATTGTCTTTACCGTCTGATTTTATTTTTTCTAAAACTTCATAAATATTCTTTTTCCTGTTAGATAAAACATCAAGCTCTCTACCTCCAACCAAAATTGAATGATAAAATTTTAATCTATCTTTCGAATCGTGAAAATCTCTTTCAGTAGAAGCAGCCAAACCTGAATGCACATTATTAGAAAACCTTGCGCTTGTTCTACTTATTCTTCCTAAAATTTCTTCAAAATTTTCTGGCGATAAATCAATCGCACTATCAAATGCAGCCTTTACATAGGGAAAAAGGTTTGAATACTTTTTTCTTAAATATATCTCGTTTTTAAAATAATTAAATTCTTCTTTGTTAAGCCCCGTATTTTGATTAAATTCCATATTAACTCCTAAACTAGTAAACAAATTCATACCACCCATTTTTTACTTACAAAATTTATAAATAGTTAAATAAAACCTATTTGTTTTATAAATTTTAAAATCTAATTAAAGTTAATCATTTTGCCATTACCACACCGTTTTCCACTTCAAAAATTTTACAGTCTAAATCAAGGTCAAAATCTGTGCAGGTAAGCAAACATTGTATGTCCTTAAAATATTTTGCAAGTTTTGTTCGCCTGTCTTTGTCAAGTTCACTTAAAACATCATCTAAAAGCAAAACAGGATACTCGCCATACTCTTGCTTTAAAATTTCAAGTTCAGCAAGTTTAAGCGCAAGCGTTGCCGTTCGCTGTTGCCCCTGACTGCAATTTTTTCGCAAATCAAGCCCATTAAGTTTAAACACATAATCATCATTTTGTAGACCAAATGTTGAATAACCTAAAGCCAAATCTTTTTCAAAATTTTTCTTTGCATTTTCAAGATAAAATTGCTCAAAGTCATCTTGCCCTTCATAAATGCTGTGATAACCAATGCTAAGCGTTTCTTTGTTATCAGATAAGTTAAAGTGTGCCTGTTTTGCAAATTCTTCCAAACGCTTGCTAAACTCTAGGCGCGCTTTTCCTACGCGCGCGCACGCGCGCGCGAGAGAAAAATCCCAAACTTCCAATTCTTGCTTAATTTTTGCAGACCTGTTCTTCAATAAACTGTTGCGTTGATTTAAAAGTCGTTGAAAAACCTGCAAATCGTGCATATAGTTCTTGGAAATTTGGCAATTAATGATATCCACAAAGCGTCTTCTTGCGTTTGGTGCGCCCTGCGCAAGTTTAAGTTCTTCTGGCGAAAAGTAAACACTTCCAAAAAGCCCAACAATATCAACAAGTTTAACATTTTGGTTGCCATCTACCCTAACCGTTTTCCCTAAACTTTGTGCAAGTTCAATCTCTAAACAATGCTCGACCCCACCACGCTCATAACAAAGCACAATTTTAGCATTTTTCTTTCCAAAGCCAATGGCTTCAAGGTCTTTTCTTGTGCGTGGACTTTTACCAATAGTTGCAAAATAAATTGCTTCAAGTAAGTTTGTTTTGCCTTGTGCGTTTTTCCCACAAATAACATTTAAAAGTGGTGCAAATTCAATGGTTTGCTCATCTAAATTTCTAAAACCTTGCACGCTAACACTGTTAATCTTCAAACCTTAAAAACACCCCTTTTAAACAAAATAAAGGCAGAAATTCACGCTTATATAAAGTATATCAACAAAAGCAAAAAAAATCAACACTTTTACCCAATTTTTTAGCACAACAAAGCCAAAAACCCCCACTTTTCCACACCCTTTTTAAAAATAAAAATAAACACTAATAAAATAAATTAGTGTTTATTCTTTCGATATAAAATAATTAAAAAATTTAACTATCATATATAAGTTTTCTATTAATTAATTTACTCTTGCTTTGCTATATTTTACTATCAACAGTATAATCAATCTTTGGAAAATTATCTCGTTCAATGTTTAAAGCCACAGCAGTTTTCATACCTTCTGGTTTTATATCATTAATCAAAATTCTTTCGCCTTTAGGTGCATCAAAAATAATATAATTAAACCTAATTCCGTTTTGACCCAAAAACTTCAAAGTTTGCTCTTTAAATTTGCTTTCACGCGCTGTTATTATAACAATAAAATCATCTTTAGGTAATTTGTTTAAAAATTCTTTAACACCATCTAAAACAGTATCTTTACCATCAGTTTTATAACCGTTATGTTTAACAATAGTTCCATCTAAATCTAAAATCCAAGTTTTAGACATATTTGAAAGTTTTAAAGTTTTCATATTTTATTCTCACTTAATTTCTTACCAATACTTCCACCAGGGTGATTTACTTTGAAATTTTCTAAATAAACAAAATTTCTTTTAGATAATTCTATAGCAACACCCTGCAAAAACATTAAAAACACTGTTGTAGAATTGTTTGGTGCAATATCCCACAAGTCGCCTTCATGCTCTAAATCTAAAATAATCTTATGTTCAAGCATAGTTGCTAATGTGCAGTTTTCATTACAACTTAAAAGCCAAACTTCGCAGCCACGCTCAATAAGATAATTAGCCAGAACAATAGATTCTTCTGTGTTTCCACTTTTTGAAAGTAAAAACACTAAATCTTTTTTATTAACTATTCCAAGGTCTCCATGTATTGCTGTGTTTGTGTGTAAAAACCTAGCATCAAGACCAAAACTGTTTAAAGTTCCAACAAATTTCTCGCATATAGGAACATTCTTTCCAAGCCCACTAGCAATAATTTTGCCACCGTTTTCTAAAATATTATGACAATGAGAAACAATTTCGTCCCAAAGTTTTACATCTAATTTTTCAAAGGTTTGATTTATTATTCTTAATGTATTGTTAAAATAAGTAACTTTACTTGTATCTCTCATAAAATCACATTCGTTAAGTAAATAAACCCCATTATAAAAAGCACCACAAATAGAATCATAATCGTCCCAAGCATAAGTTGTTAGTGAAAGCCAAATTAGTGCGTGTATAAGTTTTAATTGTTCTTTTGAAACATCATCTTTAACAAGTTCTAAGAAATAATCTTCCAAAGGCTCCCAACGATTAGATTTTATATTTAACTGAACGCTATCAGGTTTAATTGTTAAATCAAATTCTTTCAAGTTAAATTCATCATAATTTCCAACTATTGAATAATAAAGTTTAGCCCAATCATATGCAACATCTCCATACAATTCAGTATTACCAAAATATCCCCTTGGATCTATAAGCACGGGGTTATTGTTGTTATCAATTAAAATATTTGAAAAAGTGCAATCTCCATGTAGGAACACAAATTCTTTAGGTTTGTATTTATTTATTTCTTCGATTATTTTATCAAGTTCAAAAAATACATTTTTACAGCGTTGTCCATTTATATTAATATATTCATCACAAGCAAAAGGAACTAAATTTTTAACTTTCTCAAGTCTTTTTAAAGTTTTGCCTATATATGCTTCATAATAACTATTTTCATCAAAATCAACTGAACCAAGTTTGTGCAAATCTTTCAAACAATCAACTATATCTTTTATAATAATCTTTTTGGTTTCTATATCAAGATACGGGTAAGAATACACAGTTCCACCATTAACTTTACTCATTTTTAATGGTTCTAATTCATAAATAATTGGTAAATTTTTAAAGTTTTTATCTTTAACAAAAGAATACCAAGCACGCTCTCGTTTTGCAAGCGATTTACCTTGTTCATCAATACCTTCTTTAATAATATAATTGTCAATTTCAGTAATTTTATTAAATGGTCTGCATTTTAATTTTTCAAGTTTTTCAATTTCTTCAATTAATCCAAATTCTTTAGTTAATCCTAACCCTATTGGTTTATATTCTAGTTGTTTAGTTGATAAATACCTTACAAATTCTCCATTTTCTGGAACATCTTCAATTAACTTTTTATTTGCAAAAACAAAAAGACCTGCCACTCCGAACTGAGTTGATGGCTCTTCTAAAAACTTACCATCTTTAAATTGCCAACGACATTTGAAATTTTGGGAAATACCAACCAAGCACCCCCCCCCCCGCATTTTCTTTACTAAAATCTGGAGTACTATTAAAAATAAGGTCTGACCAAGTTATTGTAAATTGAGTGTTTTCTGGAATAAGTTTAAGTGCATCACCAATTCCAGCACAAGTTCCTGTTTTTCCAGTTGCATTAATAACTTTAAATTTAACTGTTGAAAACGCACTTAAATATTTCTCTAAAACATCACATTTATAATCGCCAATTATAATAAAGTTAGCGTCTTTATATTGATTAAATAAATAAAAAATCATAGGCAAGTTAGAAATTGAAACAAGCGCTTTAGGTTTGTTTTTTGTAAGTTTTTTAAGCCTTGTTCCTTTTCCACCCGCCTGCACTATAATATATTGTTCACTTTGTTTATCCATAATTTCTCCTTAAGATAGTATTTAATTCTATTATATAATAAATTAAAAATTTTTTCAATTAAAAAACATTTATAATAAATTATAATTGCAAAAAATTATTGTTTATTGTATATTAAATTTACAATACATATAGGAGAATTTATGTTAAAAGAACTTAAAATAGCATTTTATTATGTAATTGCAATATTTACATATCCATTTTTTAAAAATAAATTAAAAAAACTAATTAAAGACGAAAATGAAGTTATTATAACTGTTACACCACATTGGGGAGACATTATACACGGACTTTTATATATTGACCAATTTAAAAAAGAAACTGGTAAAAAAGTTACCGTTTATGTAGATGAACGATTTAAAGAATATGTTGAATTATATAATGTTGATAAAATTATAACCTATAAAACTTCTTATCTTAAAAATATGTATGTTTTTTATGCTTGTGTAAATGAATGGTATAGTAAAAAAGGTAATCGAAAGATTATTGCTACACCTCCTGCATATGCTTTTTTTAAAGGACATTCAATGAAAGAAGTTATGCGAGATTTTGTCTATAAAGTAAAGCACGATGTACCATCTTTTCCAAATTTTAAAGAACAACAAATAACATCAATTCCAGACTTTGAACAAAATAAAGATAAAATAATTGTGTTTAATCCTTATTCTAACTCTACTAAAAGCACATTTAAAATATGCCAAGCGATTGCTGACAGTTTAAAAGACGAAGGTTATATTTTATATACAAACGTTATTGGAAAACAAAAAGTTTTAAAAGGCACTTTACCATTAAGATGTTCTATGTATGAATTTAACACCATAGCACAAAAAATAAAAATGTTTGTATCTGTTCGCTCTGGTATAGTTGACACACTTTACAACACCAATGCAAAAGTTTTTATAATCTACAATCATTATAAATGGTTTAGAAATTTTTATTCTGTTAAAAACATAAGAACTAAAAATGTCCAAGAGATTTACGAAAAAGGTAAAAATATTAACCGAGTTTTAAATGTTTTTTATGATTTTTTAGAAAATTAATATTAAATATTAAAATTAATTTTAAAGCACTATAATGTATAAAAAATATAGTATAGTGCTTTATTTTTGTTATTTAGTGATTATTTTAAAAGTATTTTGGTTGTATTTAAGTTTATATATTAAAAGCAAAAGTGGCAGTTTTTTAGCAACACAAAATTTGTGTTGCATTGCAATTTTTTGCAAACAAAATGATATTCATTTTGTAAAAAACTGCCACAAATAAAGTTACAAACAAAAACCATTTTAAAAAATAAAACCCATTTTAAAACCAAAATTAAAACAGTGTAATTTACTTATACTTTAAAATAAACTTTTTTGAAATATAAAAAATAAGGTTTAATTAAAACCTTATTTTAAATTAAATCAAAAAATTTTTTTATTTATTAATAAGTGCTTCTATATCCGAAATTAACTTTTTCATTTCTTTATTAGACTTAATTAAATCATTAATCTTATCTCTAGCGTGTATTGCAGTTGTGTGGTCGCGATTGAAAATTTTACCAATGGTTGACATAGGAATATTAAGATTTTTCCACATAAGATAGATACAAATCTGTCTTGGTTCAACAAGTTCTTTATTACGCTTCTTACCTAAAACCTCTTCTCTTGTAACATTCATTTTTCTGCAAACAGCTTCAATAATTTTGTCCGAAGTAACCACTCTTCCCACACTAACATCAAGTTCGTGTGATTTTTGCAACATTTCTTCTGCAATAGCAAGGTCAACAACAGGTTTTCCGTGCAAGTTTGCATAAAAATATATTTTACTTAAAACACCTTCAATTTCACGAATATTAAATCTTTCCAATCTTTCAGCAAGCACAGGTATAATAGTTTCATCAAACTGATAACCTTCTAACTCAATCTTCTTTCTGATAATCATCATTCTAGTTTCAAGGTCTGGTTGTTGTATTTCTTGAATAAGACCACTTGAAAAGCGCGAACTTAACCTTTCTTCTAAGGTTGTAATCTCTTTTGGTGGTCTATCACTAGAAATAATAATCTGTTTTCCGTGTTGAAACAAATCGTTAAAAGTATGAAAAAATTCTTCTTGTAATTTATCTTTTCCACCGATAAATTGAATATCGTCAATAAGTATAATATCAGCAAGTCGATATTTGCTTCTAAATTCTGCCATACCCTTTTCTCTGCTGTGTTGCAAAAGTTCATAAAAATCGTTAGCAAATTGTTCACAAGTTACATACACAATTTTTATATTACCCTTTTTTCTTTCCCAAACAAAGTTTCCTATTGCGTGTAAAAGATGGGTTTTTCCAAGCCCACTTCCACCATATATAAACAAAGGGTTAAACCTAACAACAGGGTGTTCTGCAACAGCACGCGCTGCAGCATAAATCATTTGGTTAGTTGTTCCAACAACAAAGTTTTCAAAAGTATATTTAGGGTTAAATGGGTTTTTATGCACTGTTTCATGTTGCATAACTTCAGGCAAAGGCTCGTCACCTTCTGTTTGCATTAAATTGTTTTTCTCAATATACTCGTCGCATTCACTTTGTAATATAAACTCAACTTTATCAAGTTTAAAACTCTTCTTAACCAACTCGTTTAAAGTATCAAGATAAGTTCTTAAAACGGTATCTCTAGTCATTTCATTAGGCGCCACAATAACAAGGCAATCATCATGCATATGTATTGGTTTTAATTTTTTTATCCACAAATCAAGCCCAACAGCACTAATTCTGCCTTCAAAACCTTCAAGAACTTCTTGCCATTGCTTATCCAAATAATTTTTCATATTTCTCCCTACCTTGTAAAGTTAAACTACTAAATGCAATCCAATAACTTTACTCTTAAATAGCTAAAATTATATAATCTAATTTAGCAAAAAGTTACAAAAAAAGCAATTATAAAAATAACAAAAAATAAAATTATTTTTAAAGTAAAACTTAGCGTAGTCAATCTCATTTTATGTTATAAAAAATAACTTTGTTAACAAAAATTAAAAAATAAAATTAAAAACTCAAAATGCTTTTAAAATCGCTTTGTAATGCGAAAAAACACCTGTTTTAAAAACTAAGTAAATTTAATTTCGAACTAGAAAACTTTTTAAACTTCTCACATTAACTTTTCGCGCTTATGCAAAGTTTTCTGTCTTAAAAACAAATTTAAAATTATACCTTATACACCTTATTTTTCAACTTTTCAACAAAACTTAAATTTATAAACTTTTTACCAAATCTCCTTAAAATTGTTCCCTTCTCCCTTTAAACCAGGTGATTAACTAAAATTAGCCTTTTTATAAAAACACGCTTTAATAAAAGTCTATTAAGCCCCAATCTATAGCAAAGCACACTTTTAAACACTGTTTAAAGCATATTATGTTTTAAAACTTTCTAAAACCAAAATGCAATTTTCACTTCCCCCCACTAAAAGCCATAGTTCCACAAAAAGTGGTCACAGTAAAAACTTAAAAATCTTCAAAGTCTAAATAGCATTTTACTTTCAAAAGCCTAAAACCCAAGCACTAAAAATTAAAAGCGCTTTAAAATTACCTTTGCAAAAGTATAGCCAAAACAATTTCAGCAAAACCTGTTAACACAACAGTTCAAGCTTAAAACCATTTCCCAAAAACATTAAAGCGTTAAAACAAACATCTCTACAAACAGCCAGTAACTCAAATCAGGTTTTAAACAATACCAGCAAAGACCACATTTAAGATTTTGTTTTAAGGCAAATTTTTTAAAGTCTCGTTACTTCTTGCCATCCACAACAAATTTACCACCAACACAACTCATTTGTCAAGACCCCTGCACCATAAATTAAAAAATAATTTTTAGGCATTTTAGAGCAAAAAAATGGCTTTAAAATTAGAACAAATTTTCCCAAAAACACCCAAAACCTGCATTACAAAGGCGTTTTCAAGTTTTTTCAAAAAAACGCGAAAAAAGGCACTTTCCCACCCAAAACAAGCACTTTCCCCCTGTATTTCCAATGCTTTTCAACACATTTTAGGGCACTTATCAACAAAAAACAAAATCATAAAAATGCTTTAGTTAATGGGCTTTTATGGGTTTTAATATCCACTTTTCCACTTTTCCACAGTGCTTACTATTATGAATGCTGTATAAAAATAAAAATAAAAAAATCATCAAGGGACGAAAAATCTTTTATAAAAACAAAACAACCAAATAAAGCCTTAAGCAACGCTATAAATATCTTTTGCCTTTATGCTAACCCTTTAATCTTTCAATGCTTTTAAAATTTACACTTATCTTACTTAACTTTGCCACCTTTTAAAATTGTAAACAAACACATTAAATCAAAACCTTGTTTTAAAAACACTTAAATTAAGCCTTGAAAATTCTATTGCTTATATTTTAATTTAAAAACTCAAAAACATTTTAAACATAACTTTTCAACATTTCAATAATTTTTAATTTATTAAAACTAATCTTTCTAAAATTTAAAACATCAAAAACATTATCTAAAATTTTTCCCTACTTATTATATAAGTATATACTAATTAATAGGTATATTAGTTATAATTAAGTATAATTTTATTATTACAATATATAAATTAATAAAGTATTTCCCAAATATTATAAATTGCTATATTAAGTACTAACTTAATTCTAATAATTTATAATAATAAGGTTAAACTTTATTTAACAAAGTAGTACCTTATTATAAAGTATTACTTATATATCATCAAAATTTACACTAAATTATTATTATTATTTTTTGTTTATTTGCTTTTAAAAATACAAGTATCATAATTATAAAAATTTAAAATTTCGTAAACACTGTTAGTTTACTAACTAATTTAGGAATTTATTTACTGTAATAAAAAACAATAATTTTATCAAATACCAGTTTATTTTTTATGCTAATGTGTCAAAAATTTAAATTACATTTTTTAAATTTAACTTTTAATTTTATAAATTAAACTATTACAAAAAACTAAACTTTTATTAATTTAATATAAACTATGTGATGTTAAAATTTTACTAACATAAAATTTTAATAAATTCTAACGAATTTGCGTGCTTTGCCCACCATCACAGTTTGAATGAACATCAGTCTCACCCAAATACAACTAAAGTTGTGCTTGGTTCGACTTCCGATAATATAAACTATGTGATGTTGTTTTGCTCACGATGTTCA
>CALWOV010000017.1 GCA_944383275.1 uncultured Clostridia bacterium | reverse complement strand
CAGGAGATAACAAAAATCCTAATAAAATTTTAGTTAGTTTTATTCCTTTTGGTGGACTAGATATTACAAAAACACCAAAAGTTTCAATTAATAAAGGTGATGGTGATATAAAAGAAATTTATATAATGGCTCAAATTAATAAAGGTTTAGGAGATTCGAGTTCTCTACAAGATTTTCGTGATGTGTTAGATAATACTAATCATAGACATATAAGTTGGTCAGAAGATGGGTGTGAAATTAAAGTAAGTTTTTATCAACCAGAAGCTTCTGTAAACTATCTTTCGGAAATAAATATAGAAACACAACTTAATGCATCTTATTTAGATTGGCTTGAATTTAATTGTGAATATGTGTAATAACAATAAATGCAAATAAGACAATGTATTACTCAAACTAAAAAATCAGTAAGATTAGTTATTAAAAGAAAAGTGGAAACTGCTTCACTTTTCTTTTTTGTTATGGTCTTTTTTATGCAATTTTTTCAAAAATTTTAGACAATTTTTTAGACAGTGGCAATTTTTAAGTAAAATTCGATGTTTTTATGCAATGTGAAATATTAAAATTTTACATGCAAAAATGACATTTTTTAGACACTTTTTACAAAATTTTTAGACACTTTTAAGTAAAAATTAGTTATGTAAAAATAAATAAACCCCTTTAAAATAAAGGAGTTTCTGGTGGACGATCAGGGGCTCGAACCCTGGACCCACTGATTAAGAGTCAGTTGCTCTACCAACTGAGCTAATCGTCCAAATCATATAAATGTATATTTATTATATCACATAAAAAAGCAAATTGCAAGAATAAAACTTAAATAACAAAAATAAAAATCATTATTTAATAATGATTTTTTACAAATAACAAATGATAATTAAAAGTTAAATATATAAATTATTTTGCTTAATATTAAAAATAACAGTTTTTAATCTTGGAATAAATCTTAAAAAAAATTTCATATGTTCAAAACTTATTTCATTGTTAGTATAATATTCATAAATTAAATGGTTATCTTTAATTGAACAAAATGTTTCAATACTAAAGTAAATGTCATTTTGTAAATATTCTTTAATTTCGTTTGGTAGTAATTCATATAATTCTAAAAAACTTAAGTTATTTTCAAACTTTATTTTAAATTTTTTTAAAACATATTTAAAAGCAAACTTTGCACCCCATATGTAATTCACGCAAGCAGGTAGGGCTAAAAATTTATAATTTACATTATTTATAAATCTAGATTTAACACTTTCTTCTGCAGTGGTAAAAAAAGATAAAGAATATAAATATAACTTGTTTTCTTCAGGTAAATCATTTTTAAATTCTATGTGATAAAATGTATTCTTTTCATTTGTGTCTATAAATTCATTAAATAAAGGGAAAGGGGAAAATCTGTTATTTTTAATATTTTCAGTTTTTGATTTTTGTTTATTACTACTAATAATATAACTTTCATCGTCAAAAATTTTGTTATCAAATTCACAAACCGAACTATTCTTTGTGCTCATATTAAAACTCCCGTTTTTTCTTTATTATATTTTTTTAAATTATAATTTGCAAAAAATATATATAAAAATAATGTATTTTGTTGAAATATGTTTAAATAAAAGTGGGTAAAATGTCGAAATATTTTATTTTGTATTTAAAATAAGCACAAAAAAGAGTAAAATTAAAAAATCAAAGTAGAAAAATATAATAATATGTAATTTATAAATATATAAATTTTGATTTTTGTGCAATGTTTTAATTTTGTTGACTTATTTTATACATTTTTGTAAAATTATTAAAAAGGAGAAGGTTTATGCCTGTAATTGATATTGCAATTGATTTAGGAAGTTCAAATTCAAGTATATACATAGATGGTAAAGGTATTGTTTTAAAAGAACCAAGTGTTGTAATGGTAAAGGATAACTTGCTTTATGCTATAGGTGAGCGGGCATACAAACAAATTGGTTATGAACCAGAAGATGTTCAAACTTTTTTTCCAATAAAAAACGGAATTATTGATGATAATATATTATGCAATAAAATGTTGAATAATTTTGTATCTAAAGTTATAGATACAGAAAAAATTAATACTAATGCTTTATTTGCAGTTCCTTGTGGAATTACAGAACAAGAACGAGAACAATTTAAAACGACAGCATATTCGGTTGGTTTAAGCAATGTTAATATAATACCAATGGTAAGTGCAATTTATTGTTTAGATAACAATATTAATAAAACAAATATAATTATAGATTGTGGTGCTGGCTATACTGATATTGCACTTATTCGAAATGGAGTTATAGAAAATGGTTACACCTATAACATTGGTGGAAACGATTTTGACTCTAAAATTTCAAATATGATAAAAAATCAGTATGGTTTGGTAATCGCAAATATTCAAGCAAAAACATTAAAGGAAGAAAATTCTTCACTACTTGAAAATAGTAAATTAGATAAATTTATAAATGGTTTAGATGTAGATTCAAATGAGCCAGTTCGAGAATTAATAAAGGCAACAGATATAGGCGGTGTATTACTAGATTATTTTAACTTTTTAAACACTTTAATAAAAGATATCTATAATGAAGCAAGTTCTAAACAGCAAAAAGAACTTGAAAAAGACGGGGTGATTTTTTCGGGAGGCTTAGCACAGATTGATGGCTTAGATAAATATTTTGAAAATAAACTAGATTTACCTGTTAAAATTTTAAAAAATGAAAGTAATATATACGGATTAGGTAATTTAATAGAAAATAAGGAACTATTAAAAAGAATTATGGAACTAAATTAAATAATTTGATTTGTTTTGTCGGAAGGAATAATTTTTGTAATTGTTCCTTTCTTTTTTATTTTTAATTTGTTAATATATCAAAAAAACATATTGGAGGCATAGTTATGGCAAGAAAAATTGTAATAACTAGTGGGAAAGGTGGAGTAGGCAAAACAACAATATGTGCAATTTTAGGTCAAGTTCTTGCACAAAAAGGTTATAAGGTAGTTTTGCTAGATGTTGATATCGGACTTAACAATTTAGATGTCATTGCAGGCATAGACGAAAAGGTTGTTTACGATGTTGTTGATATCCTAGAAGGCAAATGTCGACCAATTCAAGCATTAATACGAGATAGCAATAACCCTAATTTATTTATATTACCAAGTGCACACCCATATAATGTGGGTAAAGTAGATAGTTCAGCATTAAAGGAAATAGTAGAATATTTTTCACAAGGTTTTGATTTTATTTTAATAGATTGTCCTGCTGGTATAGACCTTGGTTTTCAAAGGGCTGTTTTTTGTGCAAGTGAAGCAATAATTGTAACAACACCACACATTCCTGCAATAAGAGATGCAAATAAAGTTGCGTCAATATTAAACGGTTATAATCTTAACAGTGTTAATCTCATTGTTAACCGAGTTAGGCAAGATTTAGTTCAATCTAAACAAATGCTTTCGGCAAACGAAATTGCAAAAGCACTTTCATTATCCCTTGTAGGTGTAATTTCTGAAAGTGATGAAATTTCATCAAAAACAAGCATTTGTGGTCAAGTTATCAATCTTTCAGAACCAAGTGCTTCAGAATTTGATGTTTTAACTAATAATATCAGTTGTGGAACTACTGGTGTAAACAATATAAAACAACATTCAACATTTTTTGAAAGATTAAAAAGAAGTTTTAAAAGAGGTGCTTAAAATGGATAATTTAAGGGGAATTAGCAAATTAAAGCAAGTTTTAATTAATGATAAACATTTTAACCCTATGCGTTTAAATGATATTTTAAAAAGTGAAATTTATAATGTTTTAAAAAATTATATGGAAATAACAAAAGACGATATAATAACTAAGATTGATATAGAAGCAGATGGAACTTATGTTTTAAGATGTAAAGCAAAATGCTCTAGAATAAAAATTTTAGGAATAATTCCTTCTTAGGTGGTGATAGTGTGAAAAAATTTAAAATAAGTTTGCACCCTTTATTTATAATTTTCGTTTGCTTCTTAGCGTGCCTAGGTTGGTTTTGGGTGTTATTATCTTATATTATAACTATTATATTGCACGAACTTGCACATGCATTGGTTGCAAACAGAAAAGGCTATTCTTTAAATCAATTCACTTTAATGCCACACGGAATAAGTTTAAGTGGTAATAATGAACTTTTTACAACTAAAGATGAAGTAGAGATAGCCATAGCAGGTCCTTTACTTAATTTATTTTTAAGCATACTAGGCGTGGCTGTGTGGTGGTTATTTCCAGAAACATATGTATTTACATATTATTTCGTGCTTGCAAATGCTGTAACCTGCATTATAAATTTATTGCCTGTTTTTCCAATGGACGGTGGAAGGGTGGCATTAGCAGTTTTAAGTAAACGACTTACACGACAAAAAGCAATGAAAATTTTAAGAATTATAGGAATTGGAATTGCTTTTACATTAATTGTAATTTTTATAATTTCAACTTTTTTTGAAGTAAATTATACCTTGCTTGTATTAGGTATTTTTGTGTTTTTAACTGCTATTTGGGAAGACAAAACACATATTTATCAAAAATCATCTTTTTTAATTAATAAAAGAAGTGGTCTTAAAAAGGGAATTGCTATTCGTGAAATTGCAGTAAGCAGTCAAAGCACCTTATATAAAATTGTTTCTCAAACAAGACCAGATTCTATTACCAATTTTAAAGTATTAAAAGAAGATATGTCGGTTTTAGGTGTAATTAATGAAAACGAGTTGGAAAAATTAATACAAATTTATCCTGCAAGTGTAACACTTGAAACAATTTTAAGTTAAAATTAATAATTTTTGTTGTATAAATCAAATTTTTGTGTTACAATTTTTTTAATAATATAAACAAGGAAAAATATTTATGCAAACAGAAGAAATTACTAATTTTTATACTCAAATTTTTGCAAATAAAAATGTAAATAATAAAACCCAGTTAATTCAAACACTTTGCGATAATGAAGATAAAGTTATTAATAATATAGAAGTTATTAATTCTGCAAAACAAATTGAATTTTCAACATCTGAAATTCAACAATTAGCAGAAAAACTTTTATCTTTAAATGGAATTTACTTAAAAAATTTTTTACAACTACAGTTAAAAGCAAAGCAGTGGCAGACGATAATTGCATTTTTTTCAAAAGTATATGTTCAGCACATAGGTAACATTCATTTTACTAGTAAGAACGCAAGTTCTTTTGATATGGGAGAACGCGCTTTTGATAGATTTATTGAAAGTATGCAGTTTTTTAATTTTCAATTCAGTGATTATATAGAATTTTTATTTACTATTTTAAATTGTTCAAAAAATTCTCAACCAGCAAAGTGGAAAAGACCTGTTTTTGATTATTTGCTAGATTATGCAGTAAAGAATGAAAGTGTATTTTTAAAATTTATATTTGATAATTTCAGCCAATATGGTATGATGGCATTTGAATTTTTAATATATAATAATGTTCCTTTTGCTATTCCAAAACTTGTAGATTTTTATTTAAACAACAGTTTTGATGAAAAAAGACAAGTTAAAAATCTTTTAAAACAGCACTATATTCCTGTAAGAGAATATGTTTTAATTCAATTAAAAAGTTTTATTATATCAACTAAGCAAGCAGTAGAAATTTTTCTTTGCTTTTTAAATGAAAAAGACGCAAGAAAGCGTTTAAATGATTTTTATTTTAAAGAAAAAGATGCAAATGTAAGAAAATTAATTGTAGAAAAGATAACAATAAAATTTGAACAAGAAATAAATACCATTATTAAATTTAAAAAGCAATGTCAAAAGTATAATAATGATGATTTAAACTTTTTGAATATGCCTAATTTTAAAATGACAGTTTTAAAACTTAAAGATAACAAAGAAGAAAATGGTGCAGGGGCTTTTGTGCTTGAGCAATACAAAAATCTATGTTCTCCATACGAATGTTTTAAAACTGAATTTATTAAAGAATATGTATCGGAAAAATCGCTTAACATTTTATGTAACGAAGTTTATTTCTTTTATAAAAGTCAGAATTTTGACGAAAAATATGATTGGCTTTTCACTTTAATTGCGCAAAATGCATCACAAGATACTTTTGTTGAAATAATAAAAGACTTGGTTAAATCAAACGAATTATGCGTAAAATTATTAAATCGACTTGCTATTATATCAGTTGCTTGCAGATATTTTGATTTGTTAGATTGTTTACTTAAATTAGATAAACAAAACAGGTCTGAAAACGAAATAGTTAAAACATTTTTACAATGGGCAGAGCAAAATAGTAAATATGATTACAATAAAATAGAACTAATTCGTGATTTATTTGCACACCGTTTTAACTTTGAACAAGGCAACACAATAAAAGTTGAACCAGCAGTTATATCAGTAGATGCTGATTTAAAAGTAGTTACAAAACTTAATAATGCACAGGCAGAACAAATAAAACAAGTTCAATCTATAACAAAAAATTTAGAAAGAGAACTTAGTAAACAAAGTAAACGCCTGCAACTTGCTTTTGCTTCAGGAAGATTGTGGAGTAAAGAGCAATTTACTGAAATATTTTTAAAGCCTTCAGTTTTTAATATTTTGGCTGAAAGACTTTTGTGGGGAAGATACAAAGGGAATAAACTTATAAGTGTTTTTAGAATTTCTAACTACAAAGTTATAGATATGGAAGCAATAGACACAAATAATATTAATCAATTTGAAATTGGAATTTTTCATCCAGTAGAATATCCTAACACAGATTGGGCAAGAACATTTAACCAAGGAAAACCACCTTTTAATCAATTAGAACGCGAAGTTTCAACACTTTCTTCTTATAATCAACAGTCATTAGTTGTAAATCGATTTAATGGTTTAATTGTGAACGCTGATAATTTTGTTTTTAGATTAAAAAATCAAGATTGGATATTAGACAAAACTATGTATGATGGTTCTGTTGATAGAATGTTTAAATTTAATAAAGATTTACAAACATTGGCAGAAATAACATTTTTGCCTGTAAATCTTTCAGTTGCAAATCAAATAACCACTTTGCAAGAGTTAAGATTTTATCGAATTGACTCTGTTATTCCAACGGGTAACTATTGGATAACCAATAAAATGAGTTCGCAAGAGATTGGAAGCGTTAATGAAAGATTTTTTTCAGATGCTATTTATGAAATATTCACTGCTGGTAAAAAATAAAATATTTTTAAAAAGGGTATTGTCAAATAATACATTTTATGCTATAATATACATAGTAAAAAAGTAGAATTTTATTAAAAATGGAGTAAAAAAAATGGCATTTAGAAAAAAAGTTGAACAAAATGCATCAAATATGTCTCAGGAACAAATAAATGCAGAAATTAAAAAACTTGAAAATGCATCTAAGCGTTCTAGAAGAAACTTTTTAATTTCTTTGGGTGTAACTGCAGTTTTCGCTGCTCTTTTTGCTGCAACTGCTTTTTCTTGGGGTGGTGCTTGGTTTGCTATTAACTTTGCACTTTCTTTGGCTGTTGGTGGTGGCTTGGCTTCAACAATTATAACAGGTATAATTGACAGAAAAAACAGATATCAAGCAAAATTATATAAAAGCAAATTAATAAAGAATAAAGAAGTGGTTGAGAAAAAAAGTCGTTTTAGAAATAAAACTCGTCAAATTTCTCAACAAACTCAAATGAAAAACAATGAAAAATTTAATAAATATTGGGGAAAAGAACGCAAAAGAAATAAATGGTTAACAAAGGTTCAACAAGATTGGCTTACACAACCTACAGTTCAACCAGAACTAGAAGATGAAAAAATTGATAAAATTTATACTCCAAAACAAATTTTTGATAATGTTGCTGAAATCAATGTTAATAACAAAGAGAAAATTAAATCTAAAGAATTTTTAGACCCTAAAAAAGAATTTGCTTATTTTCAACTTAAATTCAAAGGTAATGGTGGCGATGAAGTTTTAAGTGAAAAAATTGGGGTGGAAAGTAAACTGCAATCTGTTATGTTACAACACTCTATTTATGAACAAGCAAGATATGCAAATGAAAGCTGTTTCCCACTTGATATTATAAGAGTAAAAGGTGAAGAAGGAAAATCTTTTGATGAATACAATAAAGAAAAACCTGAAGTTATAAGACTTAATTCAAAAGAAGATGTTATTAATAAATATAACGCCGAAAAAGAAAAATATGAAAGCAAAATAAATGAAATTTTCGGAATTCAACAATCAGAAGAAGCACAACCACAAGCATAAAATAAATTTAATAAATTATAAATTTTAATAAAATTATTATAGTTATATTAACACACTTCAGAAAATATGAAGTGTGTTTTTTATTGACAAAATCATATAATTAAACTATAATATTTTATTAGCAAATATAAGTTGCTAGAAATCTTAAAAAAGGTGAAATAAATGAATTCTGTTGCTTTTTATCTTTTTGGGCTACCTATTCGTTGGTATGGAATTTTAATTGCATTAGGAATTGTGTGTGCTGTAATTTTGGCTTGCTTTAATGCAAAATTCCGTGGGCTTAAAAAAGATGATATTTTTGAACTTTTGCTTTGGCTTTTGCCACCGGCTATTATAGGCGCCAGACTTTATTATCTAATTTTTAATAATGGACCTTGGGGGTGGGAGTCTTTCGCTATCTGGAGTGGTGGGCTTGCTGTTTATGGTGCAATTTTGGGTGGTGCTGTTGGCGCTGTGCTTTATTGCTATTTTAGAAAAAAGAATTTTTTCGCAGTTGCAGATATTGCTGTTCCTAGTGTTATATTAGGGCAAGCAATAGGTAGAATTGGTTGTTATTTCAGTGGCTGTTGTTATGGTGTTGAAACAACAAACCCAAGTTTGCAAGTGTTTCCAATTTCAGTAATTATTAATGGTGAGTGGCATTTAGCAACATTTTTCTATGAAAGTGCATTGTGTTTTATTGCGTGTATTGTTTTAACAGTGCTGTTAAGAAAAGTAAATATAAAGGGCGTAAGCTTCTGTGGTTATATGATTTTATATGGTATTATAAGAGCAATAATGGAAGGACTGCGAGATGATGATGCTGCATTGTTTATAGGAAGTATGAAAGTAAGTCAATTATTAAGTATAATTTTAATAATTGCAGGTGCAGCACTTCTTGCTTATTTAATTTATGCTCACATTAAAAAATCGCAATTTGTAGTTGTTAAATCAGAAACATCACAAAGTTCAACTCAACAAATCGAAAATGAAATAGATTTAAAAATTTCTGAAAAGCAAAACAATCAAGAAAAGGAAATTGAAAACAAACAAGAAAAGAACACGAAAGAAATTAAAGCAAATGATATTGAACTACAAAATAAAACAGAATTAAAAAATTATTCTGAAATTCAAGAAAAAGATACACAAAGCGTAGAAAAAGATGAGCCTAAAATAGATGAAAATGAAACAGAAACAAATAAATCTGAAAACATATTGATAGAAAATGAAAATTCAATCACAGAAAACAATTCAAATAGTGAAAGCACAATAATAGAAGTTGCAGATGGTGTAAAGGCTAAAAACAAAAAGAATACTAAAAAATAGTTTTCTTTAAAGAGGTTTGTTATGGAAAAATTTAGTAAAGAACAGTTTGGTTATTCTGTTAATGAAGTCGAGCATTATATAACTAAAATGCGAAATGAAAATGATGAAAAAATAAAACTTTTAAATCAAAAAATAATAGAATTAAAACAAGAAAATCTAGAATTAAAAAAAGCTTTAGATAAACATAAATCTGTTGGAGAAAAAATCACAACTGAACTAGCATTTGCCGAAGAAAAAGCACAAAAAATTATAGATTCAGCAAAAACTGTTTATGAACTTGAAATAAAAAGAATGCAACTGTTATATAGAAAATGGGACGATGTTTTGAAAAAATTAACAACAAATTTATCAACTGTTGTTCCAGAAAACGAAATAATGGCTGTAACAGGCGATTTTAACAAAGCGTTGTCAATGACTTTGGAAACAAGTTTTACAATGCAAAACGAAGAAGGCAAACTTTATGCAAAAAGCGTGTTAACTAGAATGGGTGGTGGCAAAAAGCATAAATCAACAACCGAATTTATAAGGAAAAGTGGTTCAAATAAAAATGTGTTTTCATCAGAAACCATAACAATAATGCAAGAATCTAGTGCTGAAAAGTTTTTAAATGGAGAAGGTGTGGAAATTCCTGCCTCAATGGGAAAATTAGGGAAAGACATTTTTAATATACCACCTTCTAATGCTTATAACGAAAAAAAGGAAAAGGGATTTTCTTTAGAAGAAGCACTTGTGCCAAAAGAAAGTTTAGAAGAAATTATGAAATCATTTGCAATAGAAGATTAACAAAAAGCATTTGCTTTTTGTTTTTTTATATAAAATTCGACACAAATAGAAAATTAAAACAATTTTTTTCAACAAAAACATAACTTTTATCTTTAAAATAAAACAAATTTATTTATTTTTTTTGCAATTTTAAATTGTTATAATAAAATTAAAACACTACATAATACAGGGTGGTAGAAATGAAAAATTTTGTTTTAATAAGTGATGACCAATTATTGTGCAATTATTTTATTAATCTTTCATCGAATATAGATGGTATAAAATTTGAAAAAATTTTTGCTGATACTGCAAGTGCAATGGTTTGGATATCTCATAACGATGTAAATTTAGTTTTAGTTGATATGTTGCTTTTCAATAATGATGCACTTGTTTTTGCTGAAAAATTACATAAAAATTTTGATAATATCAAAATAGTTTTAATATCAGATTTTATTACTAAAAATTTTAGGGAAATTGCAGTTTCAATAGGTGTAAACCTAGTTATTCCAACAAGGTGTTCAAAGGATATTTTTTCTAAGGTTATAGCTATTAATGAAATTGCAGAAAACGAAAAAGTAGATATTGAAAAATATAACAAGAAAAAAGAAAAACTTATTGATGAACGCATTTCTAATATCTGCATAAGCGTTGGAATACCACCAAATGTACTTGGTTATTCTTATTTTAGAGAAGCAATAAAAATAACAGCAAAACAGCCAGATATAATAAATAAGATTACAAAGGAATTGTATCCATATCTAGCTAAAAAATTTAACACAACTTTTGCAAAAGTTGAACGCGCTTTAAGACACGCAATGGAAATTGCAAGTTCAAGTGGTTGTTTACATAGAATTGATGATATTTTAGGAGTAAAATTTGTTGCCGATAATAAACGATTAACAAGCAGTGAGTTTATCGCTTTAGTGTCAGATAAAATTGCGTTTGACTTTTTATAAAACTCTTTTTTAATTTTATAGTTAAATAAAAAATATGCTTAATAAATTTGAATATTTGAGCATTAATAATTTGATAATTTTATAAACTTGCAAATTAATAAATAAAAAATGACTATAAATAAGCCATTTTTTATAAGTTATTATTTTTAATTATTAATTAATGTATTAAATAATTATTTTTTGTTTTTAGTTGCGTTAATTCTAAGGTCAGAACCATTAAGTTTAAAACAAGCATTAGTTCTTTGGTTTGAAAGCCTGCTAAAAACACGGTTGCCGTATCTTTCATTAAGTTGTTCTAAATCAAGATTAGTGCTTATTATATATGTTTTGTTTTTTCTTTCTCGTTCATTTAAAATATTGAACAAGCAATTTACCGTTAAATTTTTCATCAGTGGTTCACTGCCTAAGTCATCTATAATTAAAATATCACAATCAATAAAAGGTGATAATAGTGTTTCTCGTTCATAGTCCGATTTTGTTAAAGCATTAATAACAGCATTTGAAAAATTAAAAGCAGTAGTGTAAATAACAAAATAGTCTTTATTTATAAATTCGTTTGCAATACATTCAAGTAAAAAAGTTTTTCCAACGCCAACATCACCAAGAAAAACTAAATTTTTCACCTTAGAGTTAGGGAACTTATTAATAAACTCCCATGATTTTTCATATGCCTTTTTTAAATTTTTAGATTTATTTAAAACATTTTCATCGCTATCTTTAAAAGTGTGTCCTTCAAACTTTTTAATTCCACTAATTTCAAGCAGTTTTTTATTAATTGCTTTTCTAAGGCAATTACACATAACATTATCTTTAAAACCAAGGTCATTACATAAAGGGCAGTGTGGCTTTACCACAATATCATTTTCGGTTAAATTTATTTTTTCTAATTCAATTTCAATTTGTTTTTTTATGTCGTCAATTTGTTTTTCTATTTGTTTGTGTTTAATTTTATTATCACATTTTGCAAGTTCAAAATTAAGCAATCTTAATTGCTTTTCAAGTTTAAAAAATTCAGGGCTTTTTCGCCTTGCTAACTGAATATTATTTTCAACTTTAAGTTCATTATCTAAATTTCTCTGATAAAATTCAGATAGAACTTTTTGAATTATTGCTGATTTATTCATATAAAACCTTCTATATTTCAATTTCGTCTATATCTTTAATAATCGAATCAATTTCTTCCTTAGTGTATTTTCTAGAATGAATTGCCTCATCATTTTTCCCAAGTTGCGATTTAAAAATTTCTCCAGCAAGTTTCGCTTGTTCTAATGTGTTAATCTTTTGCTCAAACCAACTTCCTAAAATTTTATTTACATATTGCATAGGCTGTGCTTTATCAAAGGCAAGGGAAGCAGCATATTCAATAACATCTTGTGGCATATTCCACGAATAAGTCCAAGTTCGATAAAAATCTCTATCCCAAGTGGTAACATTTCGCAAAAGTTTTGCTTTTTCCAATATTTTTTTAATATTTTCATCTTGAAGTTTGGTTTTGGCAATAAATTGTGCAATACTTTCTAAACTTAATAAACCTTGGTCATATAACTTATTAACAATGCCATTCATTCCTTCTAAATTTCTAATGCTATTTTTAAAACAATATTTTGCAATTATATCAAGCGTTTGTTCATTATAGCCACGCTGAACCCAAGGATTAATATAACTTTCAACTACAATTTCTAAATTTTCATAGTAAACGCCAATTGTCTTTGATATATTTTTAGCGATATTAAATAAATAATCTTTGTTTTTCTCGTATTCTTCAATTTCTCTTTTAGAAAAAAGTTTAAGTTCTGCATATTTGTTCAGTTTTGCATCAAGTTTAATAAAACCACCTTTTTTAACTAAACTTGCCACAAATAAAATAACATCTTGTGAAAAGCCAAGTTTTTGAACCCATTTTAAATATTGTTGGCGTTCTTCAAAGTTTGCTTTTTTTATTGATCCCAATGCTTTCATAATTTGTTTTAAGTTAGTTTCTGCTTCATTGTATTCTTGAAGTTTTTGTTCAACTTGCGTTAGGGTAGTAACTCCTTCATAAGCCCAGTTTTTTGCAACTGTTAATATGTAAGAATATCCAACATTTGCACCTTTATTTTCTGTGCAATATTGCATTATCATAAGTAGTGCTTCTGGGGCAAGATGAAAAGTTTCAATAAGAGTATAATATTCAGCAAATTCATTCGGCGTAATTTGTCGTCCATTAAGTATATTCTGTGCTTGTAAATTAAATTGTAAATATTTATCTGTTTTAAATTTTTTCTTGGCAACAGCACCTTTTATTGGCATAAATTGTATTTCTGGTGGGTTGCTGTTTACAATTTGAACAAGCCCCAAGTTTTGCCAATATTCAAATGCTTCCATAACATCATCGGCTGTTAATCCTAAATTCTGCGCAAAACTGTCTAAGGTTGCTAAACTAGAAGTAAGCGCATTTGCGTTAGAACAAAGATATAAACCGTAAAGATAAACTTTGCATTGAACACTGCTTGCACTAGGTAGATATTGTTCAAAAAAGATATTATCAATAACAGTAAATTTATTTGAAACAAATTCGCTTGAAAATTTGCAAAATGCCATTATAAACTCCCATCAAAATTTTCTTTTATTGTAATAATACTATATCAAAAATTAAAAGTTAAAACAATAGTTTTTTATAAATTTTAAAAAATTAAAATTTTCATAATAATTAAAAAATTAAACAATAAAAAGTTAATATCTTCATAAAATTAAAATTTTATCTAATTATTTTAAATATATTTCACATATAATTTTAAGCCTAATTTTAATTTATAAAAAACTGTATGTTATTATTTTTATTAATGTTAATAAAATGGTCTAATTTAAAAAACAAAGTCATAGATTATACAAAATGGGGGTATTATGAAAAAATATTTCAGTTTTGCATTAATTTTAATAATGGGTTGTTTCTTGTTTGTCGGCTGTGGCAATCAAGATTTAGTTGCAAAAGCAAGTTCAAATGTTAATAATTATGAAATAGTTGCAAATTTAGATTATCAAAACAAAACGCTTCAAGCAACAGAAAATATAGAATATAAAAATCGTTCAGAAAAAGTTTTGCAAGAAATTAAATTTCATTTGCATCCAAATGCTTTTTCTGCTGATGCTGAAAAAAACAAGTCAGTGTCGGAAGCACAGTTCGAGCGTGCATATCCAAACGGCTTTTCCGAAGGCAATATAACTATAGAAAGCGTTAAAGTTAACAATAATCCTGTTGAGTTTGAAATTGAACCCGAAGAAAAACAAATTTTAACTGTTCCAACAGGTGTGTTAAATCCTAATCAAACAGTAGAAATAGAAATTCAATTCAGTCTAACCATTCCTTGCGTTCATCATCGTTTTGGTTATGGAGAAGATACTTTAAATTTAGGGAATTGGTATCCTATTGCGTGCGTTCTTGAAGAAGATGGATTTTTTGATGGTGGTTACAGTCCAACAGGAGACCCATTTTACAGTGATTTAGCAAATTATAATGTAACCTTAACTTATGACAAAAACTTAACATTGGTATCAACAGGTGAGTTGTTAAAAGAAAGTGAAGAAAACAATAAAAAAACTTCATCATATCGAGCCTTGGCTGTTCGAGATTTTGCAATGGTGTTATCAGAAAAATTTGAAGTAAAAACTGCAACTGTTGAAAATGTAACTGTTAACTATTATTATTATGATGACGAAAAAAGCGATGAAAATTTAAACACAGCCATAAACGCTTTAAACACCTTTAATGAAATGATAGGGCAATATCCTTATTCTGTGTTAAATGTTGTTAAAACCGATTTTCTACACGGTGGAATGGAATATCCTATGCTTGTTTATATCTCTGATGATATCACCCAAGATAGTGAATATACAAATGTAATAGTTCACGAAATTGCTCATCAGTGGTGGTATGGCATTGTAGGAGATAATGAAACAGCGTATGGTTGGATAGATGAAGGGCTTGCAGAATATTCAACAGCACTTTTCTATGATAAAAATAGCCAATATGGTTTAACTTCTGAAGAAGTTATTTCAAACAGTCTAAGTGCATATCTTCTTTTTTGTGATGTTTATCGAGAAGTCTATGATAATTTAGATACATCAATGAATAGAAGTCTATATAATTTTAACACAGAAACAGAATATGTTTATTTAACATATGTTAAAGGTGTGTTAATGTTCGATAGCGTTGCCGATTTAATAGGCGATGCAAAAATGGAAAAATGCTTAAAAACATTTTATGAAGATAATGCAATGAAATTTGCGACTCCAACAACTTTAATTCAAAGTTTCGAGAAGGCAAGTGGCAAAAATTTACAAAGTTTTATAATAAGTTGGTTAGATGGAAGTGTTGTTTTAGAACAGATTAATGGTTAATATAAGAATTTTGGTTTATAATTTTTAAAAAATTTGATATGTTAATAATTTTAAGAATTGAAAAAGGATAGTGTTTATCAAAACATTATTCTTTTTTATTTTAATCTTTTTTTATTTTTAACTTTTATAGAATTTATAATTATGTTCAAATATTTAAAATTTAATATGCTTTTTATTTTATAAAAAGTAATGCTTATGATATAATAATAAAAAAGGAGAGTTTTATGGCAATAACATTAACACAAGAATTAACTATTAATAATTTTTTTGAAAAAGCAAAAAGTATAACAATTTTCAAAAACGGTAAATCAAGAATTTTTAAAGAAAATGAAAAAGAATTTAAAAACATAATACAGCAGTTTACAGAACAAACACAAAATTCTGTAGAAATGCCAGCCTATGCAGTAAGTTTGCATAATGAAACTATAAAGGCAATTAATGATGGCTTATGGATACAATTTAATTTTGAACAAGAAAAAACTCATAGAGAAATGCCTTTTGATGCATTATTAATAAATATAAATAAAGATTATTGTGGCGTTAATGTAATAAGGCATTATAATAGTAAATATGAAGGTAGATGCTTCTATTTAAATTTAGATAATAACTTAAACGATTTTTATGATTTTTTAGATGAATTAATTAAATAAAGCAATTTTTAACTAATGATTTAAAAAATATTTTATTAAAGTATAAATTTCTTAAATAAACTATTGACTTTTATATTAAAAAGCATTATAATAAATTTACTAACTTATATAAAAATCTTCTTGCCAAAGACAGCAAGTGAACCGTTTTATACGGGGCATAATCCTAACAGGGCTTGCCGAGGTAAAGTTTACAATGAATTATTTTCCTTGTGCTTTGCTGTGTGGCGCAAGGATTTTTGTTTTGTTAGAAACTAAACAAGGAGGGTCCCCAATCGAGATGTCAAAGAATTTTGAACTTAAACAACAACTTGTGCAAGACATCAAGGCAAAAATAGAAAAAGCCGCATCTGTTGTGTTCGTTGATTATCGTGGAATTAATGTTGCCGATGACACTGAACTTAGAAACAAATTGCGTAGTGCTGGTTGTGAATATCATGTTTACAAAAACCGTATTATGAAACTTGCTTTAAACGAATGTGGAATTAATAGCCTTGACGACAAACTCGAAGGCACACTCGCTGTGGCATTTAGTTATAACAGCGAAATCGATGCTGCTAAAGCAATGAAAAGTTGTGTTGATGCTGAACAAATCAAATTCAAATTTGGTTTAATTGGCACACAAACAATTGATGAAGCAGGGTTGAAGGCTCTTGCTAACCTACCAAGCAAAGATATTTTGGTTGCTCAACTTTTGGGGTTACTCAATGGTCCTGCAACTGGACTTGTTAGTGTTCTCAATGGTCCTATCCGTGGTTTAGCTGTTGCATTAAACGCTATTGCGACAAAAAACTAAAAACAAAATAAAAATAAATTTAATAAGGAGAAATAATTATGTCAAAAGTTAACGAATTAGTTGAACAAATCAAAACTTTAACTGTAGTTGAAGTAAGTGAATTAGTAAAAGCATTAGAAGACGAATTTGGTGTAAGCGCTGCTGCTCCAGTTGCAGTTGCTGCTGCTCCAGTTGCTGGCGCTGCTGCTCCTGCTGCAGATGCTGGTGCTGCTGAAAAATCAACATACAATGTTATGTTAAAAGGTTTAAAACCAGACGCAAGCAAAGTTGGTGTAATTAAAGTTGTTAAAGAAATCACAGGTCTTGGACTTACAGAAGCAAAAGACTTAGTTGAAAACGCACCTAAAGCAGTTAAAGAAAACGCTACTCCAGACGAAGCAAAAGAACTTAAAGAAAAACTTGAACAAGCAGGCGCAGAAGTTGAACTTGCTTAATGTTCATTCTTTCAATGAGTTTTTATAATAATGTTTTAAAGATATAGTTTTAAACTATATCTTTTTTTATTCTAATAAATCATCAAATGTTGTATTTAAAATATTTTTAAGCTCAATTAATTGATTAAAATTAGGTTCACTATATCCATTTTCCCAATGACTGATTGTTTTAAAACTAACATTCATTTTTATTGCTAGTTCTTTTTGCGAGATTTTATTCATTATATGAATTTTTTTAATTTTAACTCTAACACTTTTTGGGCTTATCGTTTCAAGTATTTGGGTGCTTGTTGATTGGATAATGATTTTAGCTGGTTCAATGAAAGATAAAGATGGAAAACTTGTAAAACAATGGATAGATTAGTAAAACTTCAATTTTTCTTGTCTTTTAAAAAATGTAGTGTTATAATTTAATTATGAGATATAAAACTTTAAATTTAAAAGAGTATGAACCAAGTGTAGAGCAAGCAATTGCTATTGTAGAATTAGAAATCGAGCGTTCAAAAAAAGAAGGTTACTATGCAATAAAAATAATTCACGGCTATGGCTCACACGGGGTTGGTGGTGTAATAAAAAAAGAACTTTTAAAGTGGAAGAATAAAGCAATAAGACAGCATAAAATTCTATCTTATGTAAAAGGCGAAAATTGGTCAGATACAAACCCAACTGTTCAAAAGATTAAACAGATTTGCCCTGAAGTTATTGGAGATTTTGAATTATTTAATTCAAACGCTGGTGTTAGTGTAATTTTAATTAGTAATGGCTTAAATCAATAATATTTTTATAACTAATTATATTTAAAACTTTTTTTAATGAGTAAAATAAATTTAATAAATTATTTAAAAAATATTCTATATATACTCTTTTTAAATTTAGATAAAAATAGATTAAATTTATGTTATTTTATTTTTTAATTTTTTATAAATATAAAAAAACTAATTACTTTCGTAATTAGTTTTTTATTTACTAAGAACCAGTTGCGTATTGAGCAATAAATTCAGCAATAAATGCTTTTCCAGAATCGGTAGTTGTCATAGCACTTATAAAATCAGCAAGTCTAACATCTGGTTCTTTGTCATTTGCATCAACATAGTTTTGATATGCATTTTTTCCTGTATCTCCGATTAATACAGTTGAATCTTTGTCAAATACGGTATCTTTAAAAGGTGAATCATTTCCCCAAATTTCAGCGTCTTCTAATGCTATTAAACTTTGATTAAGAAGGCTAAATCCTGCAAGATAAGTTCCTAAATCAGTTATTTTTGTATCTAAATTAAGAAGTGCAACAAATCCTGTTGGATTATTTCCAACAATATCAGCAAGGGTTAATTGATTAATTGCAGTTTCCAAGTTACTTATAGTAATAGGGGTTTCGGCAGTTCCTTTGTTTACAATGGCATTTAAAATTATATTATTCTCATAATCAGGGAATAAGTCTTGCACTGTTAAGTTATTAAATACATTGCTTGCGTCAGTAAACAATTCTCCAACAGTAATATTAGCAATGGCTTTCATAATTCCAGAACTGCCTGTTCCTGTGCTAATATTAAGCAATGTTCCCAAGGTTTCATTAGATGATTTTAAAACATTAGTAATTGCATCAGCAGGTTTTTCGCCAAATAAATCAGCAACTTTAACGGTTGATATAATGCTTAAAATTCCTGAAGCGTTTTGAATTTCTAATAATTCACCTAAATTCAGTGTTGAAGAAGTAAATGCATTTTTAAGTGCATCACCTGGGTTATCTCCAAAAAGTCCTGCCACTTTAACATTTTCAATTAAAGCCATAATTCCTGTTGTTGAAGATGTTTCTATTTCAAGTAAACCAGCAAGGGTAAGGTTTTCATCTGCCATAAATGCGTTTTTAATCGCCGAGTTTGCATTTCCATTGAATAAATTTCCAACTTCAACATCGGCAATAACTCCCATAATTCCAGATGCAGTGTTAATATCAAGCATTTGTCCCAAAGTTACAGTCGAATTTTTCAAAGTATTATCTAAAACATTAGGTTCATTAAAAATTTGTCCAAGCGAAATATTTCCGATAATTTTCATAATTCCAGTTGTGCTTCCAGTAAGGTCAGAAATTTTAATAGTGTCAAGCGCTTCATTAAGAGCATTGTAACCATTTTTTAAAGAACTAAAAGTTTCATCTTTAATTGTCCATAAATCTTTTTCAAGTTGTGTTGAATTGTCGTTTGGCTCAATTAAACCAACAATAGTTCCAAAAGTTTGCTCACTAGCACATAAAGTTGAACTTATATTTTGTGGTTCAAAAAATATTTCATTAAGAGTTATTTCACAAAGCAAAGCCATAATTCCGTTGGTTTCAGTTGCAAGCATATTTCCATTCATACTTCCTGCCACTAAATTACCAAAAGTTATGTTTTCAAGTTGTTCGCTATATAGTTCAGTATTATTAAATATTGTTGCAAAAGTTATGTTTTCGATAGGTGATAAAAGTGCGTCAGCATAATTCCAATTTGGTAATATATCAGAAATTGTTCTTTGTTCAGCAATAAGCATATCTTTAATTATTTCAGGTGTTAATAAAATATCTGAAAGGGTAACATTATTTATAATTGGCATAATTCCTTGAGTTTCAGCAATTAAATACCCAAGTGTTGTTTTGTCCATTATATTTGCAAAAGCAGATTTACCACCATCTAAAATTTCTTGAACAGTAACATTACCAATAGATGAAAGCAGTCTATCCATAGTTGTTGGGTTTTCAATTTGGTCTATAGGCGTAATATCTATAATTTCATTTACTGCCAAAGTTTTCATATATTCGCCTAATTCATTAATTTTTGTTTCTCTAAATTCTGTTGTTTGAGTAAATTTATAATCATTAAGCCCAAGAGCATTGTCACCAAATAAATCTAACAAAGCGCCAACTTTTAAACCATTACCTAATTCTTCTAAATTTATTTGGGTAATAGGGGTGCTTAAAAGTGTTTGGTATTCAGCAGTATTAGGCACATATTCAGCACCCAAAGCAGTTTGTAAAACTTGAAGTGTTAAATTTTCTGAACTATACATTGTTGGTAGAACATCTAACGCTTGACTTATTGTAAGTTCTCTTAAAGATTTCATAACAGGGTTATCCACTGTTCCGATGTTATAAATTGCATCAGTAACAGCAGGGTAACCATATTCTGTAATATCAACTTGAAGTGCGTCTAAAACTTGACCTATCGTTGCAGAATCATAAACTGCAGGAACAATAGCATTTACAAATTCATCTAAATTATTAACAGCATCTAAAATTTCAATATCACCAACTGTTGTAGTGGTATCTTTAAATTGCACCTGTTTTTCATAAACAGAACCAAGTGAAATTCCAATTATAGTTTCAGGAAGTTTTAAACCGTAATCAGCAGCCTGATTAAAAGTCATATTAACATAATCATCTTTTACTTTCAAAACATTTGCAATTAATTCGTTAACGGTTTTATTGTTAAACTCATCACCAAGTGGCGATTCAACGCCAAAGGTTTTTGCAAGTTGGTCGAAGGTAACACAAAAATAAACATAAGCACCAAATCCACCGATACAAAAAACTATAAGGAAAAAAGCAGTGCACATACCCATAAAAAATGATAAACAGCCACCTTTGCGCTTTACTTTTTGCTTTTTGTTTTTAGGCATTTTGTTTCCATTTTCTAAATTATTATTTACAGGTATATTATTTTCTGAATTATTTGTTTGATTATAATTGTTATTATTAGGGTTCATATTACTTGCACTTGTGTTTAAATTTTCATTAACATTTTGTTGCATTTGTTGATTGTCTTTTTCTGACATATATCCTCCAAGTTTATTTTGCTTTTATTTTTAAAACTTATGTGAGTTTATAACTAAATCATTTATGATTTTAATATATCAATTTGTAAATAATGTGTCAAATAAAAAATGAATTATAAAGTAAATAAAATTATTTTTAAATAAAAACCGACAATTTTTTTAGCAGATTAAAAAAGATAGAAAAAACTTAAACTAATTTCTATTTTCTTTGTGGGGTATGAAATGTAAAATTTACTTATTATAAACTATGTGATATTGTTTTGCTCACGATGTTCACAAACCAATTTGCTAAACGCAAATCCGTTGTCCCAACGGCAACACTGTTTGAATTAACATCAGTTTTGCTTGAATAT
>CALWOV010000016.1 GCA_944383275.1 uncultured Clostridia bacterium | reverse complement strand
TGAATTAACATCAGTTTTGCTTGAATATACACTCGCTTTGCTTCGTGTGCATTCAGACAAAACTTCCGATAATATAATTATATAACTAATTTATTTTATTATGTAATTATTTTTAATAGATAAAAAATTTAGTTTAATATTTTATTTAATTAAGAACTTATTAAAAAACAACCTATAAATAGTTATAAAAAATTAAAATAAATTAAGTATCCAATTTAATATGCTCTCGTTGTGTAATGGATAGCACAATGGTCTTCGGAACCATTAGTTCGGGTTCGAATCCTGACGGGAGCGCCAAAGTATTAAAAAATCAGTTGTGTTATTCAACTGATTTTTTTATGGTATTTGTATTTAAATAATTAAGTAATTTTTCTTTATGGTTTGTTTGTAATTTATTATACAAATAAAAAAATAATTGATTATCTTTGTATATTTCATCTGATAACATACCTGCAATAAAACCTGTAGATATTAATTTATTTTTGTCTGAACTGAATATTTTTTCAAGTAAATCTAAATCTATTTTTTCCATTTTTTCATTCTCCATATTAATTATGGACAATTAATATAAGCAATGTCAAGCAATATTATTAAAAATTTAGCGGGTGATTTATTTGCAGCACCATTTTTATATATTGAAAGATAGTTGATTGTTTTTATATGATTTTTGATTTGCTTGTGTAATTTTATCATTTGTTTTCAATTCACCAATTAAAAAAGGTGAGTTTGGGTTGTGCAATTTCATATTATTTAAAACTTGTTGCTTATTAGAATTTGCATAACAATATTTACACAAATGGCCACACGAGTTATACATGCCAATATCTTGCCCAAGCAAGCAATTGCAGTTGCCACGAGCATTTTTAGTTTTAGGAACATTAAGTTTTAAACCTGTTGCAAGTTCAATCATTTCTTTTGTTTGGCAACCAGAACAGTCAACGCCAACAGTTGTTAAAAAGTCATTTTTTGGCAGGAATAGTTGGTGGGGTTCATTTCAGTGAAATAGATGGGCAATCATTTTTGGTTGCAGATAATCTTGGCATATGGGATAATATTGTTGCAAAAAATCTGCCTAAGTCTAAATTATTTCCACAATCTATGGAAAATTTAGATGAAATTATTAATGCATCAACTATTCCAAACTTTTCAACAAATGTAACTTTGCCATTGCGTGCCGATGTTGATAGAATAAGCATTCCCATTCTAGATGAAGATGCATCGGTAAATTTTTATATAGTTTATAAAAAAAAATAAGCAAAAACTGAAATTGCTTTTAAACTATATAAAATAAACTTATCATAAGTTTTATTAAAAAAGTTAATAAACTAAATGTATTTTAATTTTTTTACTTTGGCTTTTTAATTGTTAATATTTTTAGATTTATGATAAAATTAAATTAACAAAAATTATAACAAAGGATAATTATGAAAAAAGGTGTGATAAGTTTTTTTATTGCAATTTGTTGTTTTGTTCCAATGTTTGCTTTTGTTGGCTGTTCGTCTAGCGTTGTTGATTTTAAAATTTATTTTAAAAATTCAGTTTTCAATGGCGGCGAAAAAAGTGTTTCAGTAAATTTGGTTTATGGAGATGTAATTGATTGGGAAAATGATTTTAACATAAATCTTATTTATGAAAATGGAACAGAAGGAACAGCAGAGCACGATGAAAACTTTTATTTAATTGATGAAGCAAATATTATGCAGCAACAAATTATAAATGCTGGAACATATGTTATTAAAGTGGGGTATAAGAATTTATCTGAATTAGAAATTGTGTTTAACATTAAAAAAGCGCAAGGTTTAATTTTAAATGTTTCAGATATAAGTAAGATTTATGATGGTAATGTGGTTGATACCCCAACTTATGAAATAATTGGGGATGGTAAGGTTACTGTTTACTATAAAAAAGCCGATGAATTAGACAGTGCATACAGCACCATAAAACCATTTGAAGTTGGGGAATATGTTTTTAGAATTTATTTAGCATCTTCTATTAACTATACCGCAGCACTTGAAGAACGAAAATTTTCAATTACAGAAAATTAAAATTTTAAGTTTATTTTAGTTGGTTAGTTAATTTTATGACAAAAAAATTATGTAAATTAATTGCTGTTTTATATTAAACTAAGTAGGAGTATAAATTTATATACTATAGAATTTTAATAATTTTAAGTTTGAAAAATAATTAAATAAGGTTGATTAATGGGGGCGTGATGCATTGCAAATTTTAAAAATTAAAATTTGCTACCCTTTGTGCGATTTTCTATCGCCAAAGGGTAATGGCATTTTAAATGCCATATGCATCACGCATTATCAAAGCAAAACTTCATTAAAATGAAATCTTTTTTTAAAATTAATGCAAAAGATATATTATTACTTAAAATAATTTCATATTTTACAAATATAAATTTATTTTAATATAAAAATAAAAAAGCACAGTTTGTGCTTTTTTACATTTCTTCAACTGTTTCAATAATAACAAGATGGAAAAGTTTTGTAAGTAATTTTTTTAAATTTTCTAATAAATAAAGTTTTGTATGTGTAGATTGTTCGTTTTCGGTTACAACCTTTTCACTTGTATAGAATTTGTTTATTTGCTTGCATAGTTCTAATAGATATTTACTTAATATACTAGGCTCATTCTGTTGCATAGCCTTTAACAGTAATTCAGGATAATTGTTTGCCATTAAAACAAGATTAAATGCAACATCTGAACTTAAAAAGTTATAGTCAACTTTATTTATATCTATTTTAATATTTGCTTTTTTGATTATACTAGAAATTCTTGTGTAGGTATATTGAATATAAGCAGAAGTATCGCCTTCAAAACTAAATGCATTTTCTATATCAAAAACTGTATCTTTTATTCTTTCATTTTTTATTGCATTAAATTTTAAGGCACTGTTTGCAATTTTATTTGCAATTTCTTGTTTTTTGCTTTCATCAAAGTTTCTGTTTTCAACCATTTGATATGCTTTATTATACGAATATTCCATTAAATCTTTTAAAACTGCTTGTTTTCCTTTTCGTGAAGCAATTTTTCCGTTAGGAAGTGAGAACATACCATAATAAACATGTGTAAGAGTTTTTGCAAAATCAAAACCCAAAAGTTCCAAGACTTTAAAAAATTGTTGAAAGTGAAGTTTTTGTTGAACAGCAGTTACATAAAGCATTTTATCAAATTTATATGTGTTGAAACGGTCTATTGCTGCTGCGATATCTCGGCTTGCATATAAACTTGTTCCGTCTGATTTTTGAATTAAACATTTACCTAAATTATATTGCTCTAGGTCAACAATTTTTGCACCTTCGCTTGATGTTAAAAGTTTTTTATCATCAAGCATTTTTAAAACATTGGAAAGTTCATCACTATATGCGCTTTCTCCTTTCCAAGAATCGAAATGCACATCAAGTTTATCAAGTAAGTTTTTTGCTTCTTGTTTAGATATTTCAATGAACTTTTGATAAACAGGGTAAACCTTACTGTCTTTTTCATCTATTAATTTAAAATATTCTCTTGCTTTTTCTTCAAGTTCAGTATCTGTTTCAGCCCTTTTGCAAAAATCAACATAAAGCCCTTGCAAACAATCTATTCCATTTTTTTCAAGTTCTTCTTCACTTCCCCAATTAAGATAAGCATAAACCATTTTGCCAAACGGTGTTCCATAATCTCCGATATAGTTTATACGTATAACCTTAAACCCAAGAGCTTCATTTATACGCGCCAAACTTTCGCCAATAATCGTAGTAGATAAATGACCAATATGCATATATTTTGCAAGGTTAACTGAACTGTATTCAACACAGGCAACTTTGTTAATAAATTCGGAATTTGGTTCAAATATCTTCTCAGAATTTATTTCATTTAAAATAATTTTGGAATATTCGGCTTTATTAAGAAAAAAATTTACATAACCATTAACAACTTCTATCTTACTGATAAGTTTATCAGTTGGAAAGTTTGCTTTTATTTCTTCTGCAATTTGAACAGGGGATTTTTTCATAGTTTTTGCAAGCGAAAAACAAGGCAAACAATAATCTCCGTTTTGTTTGTCAACAACTTCACTAACAAGACTTGTAAAATCAAAATCTAAATCTTTAATATTAATTAAATTTCCAATATAAGTTTTAATGTCCATATTAACTCCGAAACTAAATTTATTTCATTATAACATATTTAGTTTTTATTAGCAAGAAAGATTTTTAATAAGATATATTAATTTTTAAAATTTAATTTTCTTTTTTATGCAACAACTTTATACTTTAAATAAAATTTAAATTATTTTTTAAAAGTAAATTTTGAAATAATAATCTATTAATAGTTTAAGTTGAAAGAATATTTATATAATATAACTTAAAATGGTGTAACTTTATATATTAAAATACAATAAAATCACACATAAATATGTGAACAAAATATTTGAACAAAGTTATTGTTTACATATTTTTTATTTACATTTTATTTATTGTAAAAAATATATATTTTTTAATAAAAATTTTTCAAAAAACTTGCAAAAATTTTTTAACTGCTTGGCCTAGAAATTTTTGTGTGGTTTTATGGTTTGAACTTTTAATTGTGCAACCTTTAGGGCGTGCAGTTATGAAACTTATTCACACAAAAAAAGTTCCTCAAAAAGTTAAGGTGGATAAAATTCAAAATTTAGATGAGCCAGAATAAAATTTATGATAAAGATAAAATAAAGAATTGAAATTTTCAATTCTTTTTTATTATTTTGCTTTGGTATTTATAAAGTTTTTGATATACTGTTGCTACATAAACTCTATTTAAAGTCTAGGTAATATATTTACAAATGTTAAATTTAAAAGGGAAATAATATGAATATTGCTTTTGATATAGATAATACATTGCTAACATATAATGAATCACTTTTGGCATATGGTCAAAAGTTTGAATTGGAAAAGTTTGGTAAATTAAGTAAAATTAAGAGCATAGATGCAGATTCTAGTGAGGCAATGTTTAATTGGAAAGACGATGTAAGTTTGGAATTTTGGCATAAATATTTAGATGAAGTTTTGTTTATTCCACCAAGATTTTTGGTTGTAGAAACATTGAAAAAACTTAAAAGCGAAGGACATAAAATTTATATTTTAACATCAAGAGAACCAAAGTATTTTAATGATGCATATAATTTCAGTAAAAAGTGGCTTAAAAAATTTAAAATAAGTTATGATGAACTTTTTGTAAATGTTCAAAATAAAGCACAAAAATGTTTGGAATTAAATATAGATGCTTTTTTTGATGATGACCCTAAATTTTGTGTGCCTGCAAGTTTGGCAGGTATAAAGACTTATATGTTTCACTCATTTAGAAATTATGACTTTAATGATAAAAATATTAAAAAAGTTCATTCTTTTATTGAAATTAAAAACGAAATAAACAAACTTGCAAGTAAACAACTTAATTTAAAGAAAAAATAATTAATTTAAAAATAAATTTATTATAGCTATTAAACAAAACTTTATGTGTTTACTATATTATGTGCTTTTTATATTACAAATTTCAATATTGTGTTATATATGGTATGCTTTGCATACATTTAACTAAATTTTTTTAAATAAAAAATATAAACAAAAAACTTTCCATTACGGAAAGTTTTTATTTTATTTTATAAAAAACTATTGTTTATAAATTTAATAAAACAAGTTATAAACTATGTGATGTTGTTTTGCTCACGATGTTCACAAACCAATTTGCTAAACGCAAATCCGTTGTCCCAACGGCATCACTGTTTGAATTAACATCAGTTTTGCTTGAATATACACTCGCTTTGCTTCGTGTGCATTCAGACAAAACTTCCGATAATATAAACTATGTGATGTTAAAATTTTACTGACATAAAATTTTAATAAATTCTAACGAATTTGCGTGCTTTGCCCACCATCACAGTTTGAATGAACATCAGTCTCACTCAAATACAACTAAAGTTGTGCTTGGTTCGACTTCCGATAATATAAATTAATTTTAGGTTAGTTATTTTGTTATTAATTTTATTAAGTTAAATTGATTTTTAATCTTTAAAGTATAAAACATTTTTAAGATTTATCTTCATCATTATTTTCAGTGTCATCACTTATTTTTTCGTTATCAGTTTTGCTTTCGTTATCATCATCTTCTTTTGCGTCAGCATCATTCTCTTCTACTTTTGTTGCTGTTGTTTCAACAACTGTTTCATTGTTTTTGTTTTTTGATTTCTTTGGTGTTTTTTCGCCAGTAAATAATTTTGCAATGCAACTTAAAACAGGAATATCTTTTTTCTTAATAAGCATTACTATTGCAATAATAAGGAACACAAGTGCAAGTATAAGCATTATTGCAGTGATAAAATATTGAATGCTTAACATAACACTGTAAAAACCTGAACTATAAACAGATGTAAATGTGCCAATAATTGCTGAAAGAATAGCGTTTATAAAATTGAAGAAGCCAATTACTGCTGCGCTTATAATTGTTATTAAAGAAACTTGAAGTGTTTTACTAGAAAAATCCTTGTCTTTAATAATCAAAAATGCCAGCATTAATGCAATGGCTGAAACAATAACAGCACCATAAATTGAAAATGAAAGCAGAATAACAGATAACATAGCAAAAATTATTGCTGTTGGTTTTAAAAATTTTTCCATAATAATTTCCTTTTTTATATTGTATTTGTATTATATGTTAAAATTGCATTATTGTCAACACTTGTTTTTTTAATTTTTATTAAAATTTTAATTAAATACGAGTATTTTTGAAGTTAATATGATATATTATAGGAAGATTATGTAAGCAAAAATTACTTTTGTATTTACATAAGCAATGTTTTATTCAATTGTGGTGATATAATTTGAAATTATTGTGGCAGAATGTTTATTTTGCATTATGTTTCAATTATGAAAATTTGTATTACATAGTTTATAATCTACTTGTTTAATTTGTTTTGTGTTTGTTATAACTTGGTTTTAATTTGCATAAGTTTAATAAAAAACGGATTACAATGAAAGTTATAAATAAAATTAAAAAACTTATTTGCACTATGTTAGGTATATTGTGTTTAGTGCTTGCATTTTTAGGGGTTTTATTGCCTATTTTACCAACTGCACCGTTTGTTTTATTAGCATCAATTTTATTCGCACAAAACGATAAAATTAAAAACAAACTTTTAAAAAGTAAGTTGTTTGGTGATTTCTTTTTAGATAAAGAAAAACGGCAAGGCTTATCATTGGGGGTTAAATGCTTTTTAATTGTTTTATGTTGGGTATCAATAACTTTTTCAATATGCTTGGTAAATAAAACGGTGGTAACTTTAATATTGTTTGCAATAGGAATTATAACTACAATAAGTTTATTATTCAGCAAAACAAAAACAATAGACAAGTGATATTTAAAAGTTATTTGTTTTAAAAATTGATGTTTATTTTAAAATATTTTGATAATATAGTTTTAAAGCTGTTTGTTTTTTAAAAATTAAAAATTTTATGGCAAAACTTTATTTTGCATAAAATCAATTTATTAAAATTATATCAATAAGTTTATATTTACAGGAGATTAAAATGAGCAAGCAATCAAAATTAATATTAGATATTTTAGAAAATTCTTCCACATATCTTTCGGCTATTGAAATTTTTCAAAAAGCTAGAGAAGTTATTTCAAATATATCGCTTGGCACAGTTTATAGAAACTTGAAAGTTTTGGTTTTAAAAAATAAAATTCGAAAGTTAAGTTTAAATGGAGATAAAGATGTTTTTGCAAATCTTAAAAACTCACACGATTATCTTGTTTGCAAAAATTGTGGTAAAGCGTTTGATTTACATATTAAAAATATTCATAAGGTTTTGTCAAAAGCAACCAAAAAGCAATTTATAGACTATAATTTAACAGTTTTCTTTATTTGTGATGATTGTAAGAAAAAATTAGTAAAATAAGGAGAGATTATGATTATAATTTATAATAGTTTAACTGGCTTTACAGAAAAATATGCAAAACTTCTTGCAAAAAACTTGGGGTTTGAGGCAAAAAGTTTAAATGATTATAAACAAATTCCTAAAAATTCAGAAGTGATTTTTTTAGGTTGGGTATATGCTGGGTTTATTCAAGGTCTTAAAAAAGCAGAAAGAAAGTTTAAAGTTAAAGCGATAATTGCCGTTGGCGTTTCCGATGAAACCGAAACCACAATTTTAAACCTAGCAAAACAAAACAAAATTTCCGAACGCGAACTGTTTTTTCTTCGAGGTGGCGTTGCAATAGATAAATTAAAAGGTTTTAAAAAGTTTTTATTATCTATGGTGTTAAAGTCTCAATATAATCACGAACAGCAGGTTGAAAATTTATCAGGCAAAAAAATGGAAATTAATTGGTTAGATGTTTTGCAAAATGGTATAGATTTTGTAGATGAAAAGAAATTAAAACCAATAATACAATGGTATAGTGATTTTTTGAAAAACAATGGAACAAACAATTAAATAGTTATAAAACAGATTAATGCTGATTGTAGTATATATAAACAGATGAATACTAATTGGTTTTTATAAGTAAAGTAGAAGTAATTGTATAAATTGGGCACAGGGTGTATAATTATAATAATTAAACAAAAGATAAATTAAAGGAGTTAATTTAATGATTGTTGATTATTTTAAAAAAGTTAAATGGGCAACTGTTTTATTAAGTATTCTTTATTTTGTTTTGGGGCTTTGCTTGGTTGTTATTCCGTCTTTCACAAAAGAGTTGCTGGTGATAATTTTTGGTGCAGGGCTTATTGTTCTTGGAATTGTAAGTATAATTGAATATTTCTTATATGGTTATGAACCATTTGGGGTGCTTTCTGGTGTTTTATATATTATGCTTGGAATTGTGTTTATAGCATTCAATGGCTGGATAGCAGGATTTATTGCTTTTGCATTTGGAATATACTTTTTTATAAAAGCAATATTTAGAATTCAAGATGCTTTTGATTATCGAAGAGCAGGTGCTAAATATTGGTGGGCAGATGCTTTGTTTGGGGTTGCTCTTTTGGCGCTTGGTATTGTAATTATATGTAACCCATTTGACAATAATTGGCTTTTAATTTTCCTTGGTATAGTTATAATGATAGAAGCAGTTGCAAATCTTATTTCAACTTTTGTTATATCTAGAAAAATAGAAAAACATAAAACTAATTTAAAAGAATTCTTTAAGGGGTGTAATGTTGTTGAACTTGATGAGAGCAGTGTAAAAAAGCACAGTGATGATGTTAAAAATGAAGATATAAACAAAGATGATGCCTAATTAAAGGCGTTTTCTTTTAAGCTTGACAACAAAAATTATCTATGTTAAATTATATCTACTGTTATTAAGTTAGTGCATTTATTTTTATATTTTAATAAAAGGTTAAACAAATGACAAAAGTTCAAAAATTTTTATTAATACCAACTTTATTATTGATAACAATTCTTATAAGTTCTTTTTCGGTTGGGGGCGTTGTTTTTGCAAGTGAAGAAAATTCGTTTTCTATTGAATATCACCTTAATGGTGGGCAAAATAACGCACAAAACCCTTTAAGTTATGAAACGGGCAAAGAAGTGGCACTGCTAGATCCAAGCAGAGAAGGCTATCAGTTTTTAGGTTGGTTTACTAATGAAAATCTTTCAGAAGATAGCAAGATTTCAGTGATTAGTGCTGAAAGTGCAAAAAATATAGATTTATATGCAAAATGGGCAAAAATATATAAAATCACTTATGTATTAGATGGTGCTGAAAATAATACAAACAATCCGTCTTCATTTTACAATTCTCAAGGCACAATAACTTTAAGCAATCCCCTTAAAAAAGGCTATTCATTTATGGGGTGGTATTCAACAAAAGATTTTCAAGATGATACAAAGATAACAGAAATTGATGCCGATTCACTTTCATCAGATTTAACACTTTATGCAAAATTTTCATTATCAAGCATAGGAACTCCAGTTGAAGATAATCCACCTAGTCTTATATGGCTTTGGATTTTGTTGGGAGTTGTATGGGCTGCACTTATAGTGTTATTACTTGTTTGGATGTTTGGGGTAAAGAAAACTTTGGTGTTTAAAAAAGGTAACTATGAAATAGCAAAAGTAACACTTAAATGGAACGAGGAAATTAAATATCCTAAAAATTTAAAAGATTATAATTGGTATTATGGTAAAAATAAAAAACCATTTAATCGAAAAACTATGGGATTTTTAAATAGAACGGTTTACTATTTGAAAAGCAATGATAAAGATAATAAAAATTAATTTTAAATAGTTTATTTAGCGCATTTTAAAAACTAGGAATTATTCCTAGTTTTTATTTTTTTGCCTTAATAAAGGCAAAAAGATTTTAATTTTTATTAAAAATCTCTTTACAAAGTTATTAAATAATGATATTCTTGTATTAAACAAAAAATGTAAAAATTTTGTTAAATTTTAAAATTGGAATATTGTATGATTAATATATTTTATTGCACAGATAGTAAATTATTTACCCAACAACTTATAAGTTTAATATCTTTAGTAAAAAATACCAAAGAAGATTTGAATATAATTAATTTAACTGTTGAAGTTCCTGAATACAGGAAGGGAAGTAGAAAAACAACCAAACAACAAGATGAATATTTGGAAAGCATTGTTAAACAATATAACAAAAACAGCACTTGGAAATCTATAGATGTTTCAGATTTGTTTAGACAGCATTTGCTTTATGGTCCTAATATGAATAATAGATTTTATAGTATGTTTGTAACAGTTCGATTGCTTGCGCATTTAGTTCCAGAAATTGGCGATAAAGCAATATATCTCGATTCTGACACTATTATAAATAAAGATATAAAAGAGTTGTGGGATATTGATTTAGAAGGTTATGATGTTGCTGGTAGAAAAGATACGGCAAGACCGGGTTTTAGATATATACAAAGTGGCGTTATGCTTTTAAATTTAAAAGAAATACGAGAAGACAAATCTTTTGAAAAAGCATGTAAGCATATAACAAATAAAAAAATTGGCGTATATCTTGATATGACTGCATTAAATAAAGCAATACCCAATTATAAGAAAAAAGTTATAAGTAAAAAATTTAATAGTTATAAATATTCCCCTGATTGCGTAATATACCATGTTTGTGCATTAAGAGAAGGAAAAATCCCATTTACTAAAAAATGGAATCATAGAATTAAAATTGATGAACTAGATTTATTCGAAAAATATCAGCCAGAATATAAAGATTTAGTTTCAGATGTTAAAATTCGAATTAAAAACAATCCAGAGTTATTTTAAGGGGATTTTATGGAAAAAAGAAAACTTAATGTTTTAGTGGGAATTGATGTTTATTTACCAGATACCGATGGTGTTATAAACTGTATGAAAAATTATTGTTTAAACAGTAAGGATGAAGTTAACATAACAGTTATTGCGCCAAAAAATAAACGAAGTTATGTAGATAATTTGCCTTATAAAATTTTCAGATGCAACAGTATTTATGTTCCATTTTTAAATCAATATTATGGCTTGCCTGCTCAAGATAGAAAATTTGGTAAAAATGTAAGAGAGCAAAAGTATGACATTGTGCATGTTCATTCGCCATTTAATATGTGTAAGTTTGCTTTAAAAATTGCCAAAGAGCAGAATATACCAATTGTAGCAACTTTTCATACTAATTTTAGATTAATATTTCAAAAACTTTTTAATAATAAAAGTTTAACTGAAACGATAGTTTCAAATATTGGAAAAATGTATAGCAAAATGGATGAGGTTTTTGTTTGCTCTGAAAGTGTTGGAGAGCAAGCAAGGTCTTTTGGTTATAAAGGTAAACTTTCATATTTACCCTTTGGCACAGAACTTGAGAAAGTTGATGATGTTAGTGGTTTAATAGAACAAGCAAATAAAGAATTTAATCTTGATAATGATACTTTTCTAGGTATTTTTGTTGGCAGGGTTATGCCATTAAAACGCGTAGATTTTATTTTAAATGCACTTAAAATAGTTAAAGAAAAAGGTTATGATTTTCAATTTTATGTAGTTGGTAAAGGCCCCGATACCAAAAGATTAAAGAAAATATGTGAAAAAAATAAGTTAACACATAATGTTAAGTTTTTGGGGTTTATTCCACGAGAGCAATTTCCTCTTGTTAATGCAAGAGCTGACTTATTGTTATTTCCATCAATATATGATAATTTTGGCTTGGTAAAAGTAGAGGCCGCTGCATATAAAACTGCAGGGTTATATGTAGAGCATACCAATGCAGGTGATGGCATTATTGATGGAGAAAACGGATTTTTAAGTAAAGACGATGTAAATGAATTTGCAAATAAAATAATTTACTGTATTGAAAACCGAGATGTTGTGAAACAGGTCGGAGAAAAAGCACAAGAAACAGTTTATTTACATTGGAAAGATGCAACGAAGTTTTTGCTAGATAGGTACTATGATGTGGTTGAAAATTGGAAAGGCCGAGAAGAAACTTATAAAAAAACTAAAAAAACAGAAAAACAAAAAATTAATCTGCAAACACAGATAGATAAAGAAGAAAAAAAGAAAGCAAAATTGGTTGCTAAAAAATATAAAAAATTAGAAAAAAAGACTAGCAAACGAGCATATAATTAGGTGCTAATTACATTGTTGTGAAACAAGAGATTAGTAGTTGGTTATATGGAAGAGGAGCAATAATGAAATATATCAAACTGGAGGAAAAACATTTACCAAGAGTATGGGGGGAAGAAGTTGTTTTTTCTTGTGAAGGTGTGGAAAATTGCTTAGGTTATAAATCACCTTTGTTAATTAAAATTTTAAAAGCAACAGATAATTTATCATATCAAGTTCACCCAAGTAAAGAAAGTGTTAAAGAACTTGGCGTTCCTGGTAGTAAAAATGAAGCATGGTATGTATTAAACAGTAAACCAAATTCTGAAATAGGATTAGGCGTTAAATTAACTGATGTAGATATTTTAAAAAATAAATTTCTGAATCAAGATATTGCAGATGTCGTAAATTTATATAATGTTTTTAATGAGGACTTTGTGTATATTGAAAGTGGAACATTGCATATGCTTGGTAAAAACATTGAAGTTTTGGAAGTTCAGCAAAATAACGATATAACATATAGGCTATATGATTTCAATCGAGGAAGAGAACTTAATTTAGAAAAGGGAATGATAGCTTTAAAGGCACACAATCATTCAAAAATTTTGGATAGTCATAAGACGAAACTTTTAAAAACAGAAGATTTTGTTATGGAAAAACGCACCATCAAAGGTATTGAAAACTATGACTTTTCTGGCTATGAATATTTTTATATAATACCCCTTACTGCTGGTGGGCTGTTAAAATGTGATGGTAATTCGGTTATGCTTGAAAAACTTAAATGCTATTTTATAAAAGATGCAACACAAGTAATTTTAAATGGTTGCTTTGATGCTATGTTTGTGTTCGAGAATAAAGATGCTTAAAGTAAAAGCATCTTTTTTATTAAAATCTATCTAATAGTGTTGTGTTGTTGTTTATTTATAGAATGTAAAATTGTTATATCGATTATTAAGTTTTAATAAAAATATATTTTATGGTTTATTAAAAAATAAATAATTATTTTTATTGTATAATTTTATTTTAATATAATATTTTTTAGTTTAAATGGTTGATAAATATTGTCTAATTATAAATTCTTTTTATTTAATAAGCAGATGGCGAAAAGTTCCATTTTAATTTTGATTAAAATGGAGCGCACAAAATTGTGTTTTGTGCGTTGGTACAAAAAGCACAACTTTTCGCCCTGTTTTGTTTTAGTGGTTAAAATTGCTTTTGTTTTGATTTATTTTAAGATATAATTAATTATAGTTACTTTTATCTTTAAATTATTTAATAAAATATATAAAAAGTTTTGATAATAAGGGAGTATTTAATGGGATTTTGGCTTTTGATTATTGTTGCTTTTGTATGCTTTGGGGGCTTGCTTTTAGTTAGAGCAGTTTGGGGCAGAAACGGCGTTTTTGTTTTAGGTATTGGTGGAGTTGTCGGCTCAAATGTTTATCATATAGGCGATTATCCTATTATCGAAGGTAATTTCGTTTGGGGTATAGATTCAATTATTTACACATTGTTTTTAGTTTGCGTTATGGTTCTTGCAATGGATAAGCACGAAAAGTCAGCATATGTACTTATGTATTCAGGTATTGGTTCAATATTATTTAATGCAATGTTACAGTTTTTTGCAAGTTGGGGTTCAAGTGGAATAGAAACAGGTGTTATCTATGGTTTAATTTCTAATGCATTAAGTGCATTTGCAACATTTTTGGCTGTTTATTTAGTTTTAAAATTGCCTAAAATATTAAAGAATAAGCATTGGAACGATTATTTTATAATGATTCTATGTATTGTTCTAGCAAGCATTATTAATTCATTAATATATTATGGTGGTATTGCTTTGGTAGAAGGTGGGTTTGATGCAAACTTTGGTTGGACATTATTATCTTCTTACTTGGGTAAAGCACTAGCATTAACTTTTGCAATAATAATGTGGGCCCTTGCAAAATTAATTGATAAAAAAAGAAACATAAACAACAAGGAGATTGAAGATGCTCAGACTTAAAAATATTAAAAAAAGTTATAATGAAAAAGTGGTATTACGGGGCGTTAATTTAGAACTTGAAAGTGGCCAAGTTTATGGTTTAATTGGTGCAAATGGTGCAGGTAAAACAACGCTATTAAACATTATTGCAGGTGTTGCAAGTAAAAATGATGGCACTGTTGAAATTGATAACCATGTAATTAATAATCTTAATGATATTAAAGGACGAATTGGTTATGTTCTAGATATTCCTGCAATGTTTGAATATTTAACAGCATCAGAATATTTGCATTTTTTAATGTCTGCTTTAAACTTTACCGAAGATGAGAAAAATTTAAAAACAGAACAACTTTTACTGGCTGTGGGCTTGGAAGATGCAAAAAATCAAAAAATTAGGAACTTTTCAAGAGGAATGAAGCAAAGAATGGGTATTGCTGCAGGTTTAATTGCAAATCCCCCAATAGTTTTATTAGACGAGCCATCTAGTGCTTTAGACCCACAGGGACGTGCTGAAGTGATGGAAATTATAAACGAACTTAAAAATCAAGGGAAAACTATTTTGCTTAGCACACATATTTTAAGTGATGTAGAAAGAATATGTGATAAAATTGGTTTGCTTATTGATGGTAGAATTGAAATAGAAGGCAACTTAAATGAAGTTATGGAAAGATATTCAAAACCAATTTTGTGCGTAGAAAGCGCAGAAGTGGAAAAGTTGAAAACTTTTGTTAAAAATCTAGATGGTTGCAGGGCTGTATATGATATTGCTGGTGGAATAGAAATTGAAATAGATGCTGATAAAAAACAACAAATTTTTAAAGATATTGTAAATTCAGAAATAGAAATAAGTGGCATATATACTAAAAAAGCATCGGTGGAAGAAATTTTTCTTAATGTTCGTAAAGGAGGGCAAATGTAATGAATCAATTTGTTGCGTGTTTGAAGAAAGATTTTTTGGAAGCCATAAGAACAAAAAGGCTTTGGTATATTATTGGAATTTCAATAGGAATGGTCGTTTTGCTTGCTATGTCTATGGTTATTATAAATATGGCAAACCTAGAATCACTTACAGGACAGGGCGATGCTGCTTTAGATGAAATGCTTTCAATTTTTAATAATTCGTATCTTTCCAGTATGGCTATGTTTGGAAGTTTTATGGGAACTTATTTCCTTTTAGTCAGTGTTATTTTGTTTGGTATGATAATTCCCAAAGAAATTAAAAACAAACAGTGGGTTAATCCAATAAGTGCAGGAATCAAACCTCAATATTTAATTGCATCAAAACTTATTATTTCGGTTGCATCAGTTTTGTTTGCTTTAATTATAGGTTGTTTATTGCATTTAATTTTTACTTTAAGTTATTGCAATCCTGATGGTAGCAGTGTTGGAGTGCTGTTTTATGGTTATGCTATGAACATTATTTATATATTGTTTCTAATTATTTGCACAGTTTCTATAAGTGCAATAGCAAAACGCACTTGGGTTCCTTGGGTAATAGTTATTGCTTGTATGATATTTTTACCTGATGTATTAAACTCAATAACAGTTGGTGGTTATGGTTTAAGTGCATATACTCCTTTCTTGTTTGGCTCGGAAGCAATGGTTCCACAAATGGGGGCATTTTCTTCAATGGTTTGGGTGATTGCTTCTCTGGTTACTGTTGCAATAACAGTTGGTCTTGTTGTTTGGGCAATTCTTTCAAATAAATTAAGTAATAAACTATTTCAATAAATTTTGATTTATCTTAACAAAAGATAATAAATATTAAATTTTTAATTATTTTATTGTAAAAAACAAGCACTTAATGCTTGTTTTTTGCGTTTTAATTGCATTTTTTTGTTTAAATTAAAAATATTATATAAATTTCCGAGTAACACATTTAAAGATATTTACATAATTTACTTAAAAAAATATGGAGGAATTTTTATGCCAACAACACCATCACAATATGCTGGAAGAATTATGAATAAGCAAGAACTTGCTCAGGCTATCCGAGCAGATATCATAGGCGAGTTTGATGCTATTATGCAGTATGAGCAACACATAATGGAAACAGATAATGAAGTTGCTAAAACTGTTTGGACAGATATTAGAAATGAAGAAATGGTGCATGTAGGGGAATTGTTAACTTTACTTGCTTATATAGACCCAAGTGAAGAAATTTATTTTGCTCAAGGGCAGAAAGAAGTAGAAGATATGTTAAGAAAAATGGGTAAAATTTAATTTTCCATAATTTTATAAAATTATTTATAAAATATTAGTTTAATTTTTTGTTTTAAAATAAATTGTAAAAATATAAAAGATAGCATTCTTGCTATCTTTTCACATTGCAGGTTGTGCTTCATTTGAACTTGCTATTTGTTTAGTTTGGCGATCTATTAAATCTATTGCAGTTTTAACATTTGGAACGATATTGTTTTTAAAACTAAATCTTTCTTTTGGTTCAAGTTTTAAATTCAATAGATTAATTTTTATCTTATCTGCTTCATTTTCTCGCTCTGCATTAATAATTTCTGCCTGTTTAATATAATTTTCAATTTTATTTTGTAATTTATTTGCATTAAAATGTTTTTCATATATTGTAGAGTTTTCATAGAACTTATTAGTTGCAGTATTCATTGTAAAAAATTGCTTATCAGGGTTTTGCATTATAGCAACCGAACATAAATCTTGAACCCCATCACCCACAGCAAAAATATTGTCTTGGGTTATTTGCATATTTTCTGATTGTTGATTTTTCATTTCTACTATGGCTTTAATTGCATTCAATTTGCTTGCTTTAGGGTGGCAAATTTGTAAACCCATATCACCTTCTTCAATTTTAAAACTAGGTTGACCATTTAATTTATAATCTTCAATCATAAGTTCTTGTAACGCATTAAGAGCATGAAGAGTTATGTTTTTTTGCTGTTCTTTTTTTATAGGTTTTGTGTTTTTTGTTAAGCCATAGGTGTCAGGTATTGGGAATATTTGTATAGAATAAGTTTTAAGCGCCATATCTTCAAATTTCTTTTTATTTGTTGAAATGCGATATCTATTTCTAAACTTAAATGCTTGTTGCATTTGAAAAAGCCTTATTTTAGCACCCTTGTTGTCTATGTAATATTTTCTATCCTTACCAGATAAAGCAATTATTGCTCGTGGTTCAACTTGTTCAAGTTTGTCTTTTATTCGATATATATTTTCTGGACTTACTCGCAAACTTATAATCGGTCTGTCGGTTTGTTCTGGAATGGCTACAAAAGCACCATTATTACTAGAAATTATTGTTTTAACTTTTGCCGATTTTGCAACTTTTTTGCAATAGCCATATGTGCCACCACTGTTAATTAAAACAACCCCACCTTTTTGGGCAAAATTTTTAATAGATTTTCTGTCTTCTTTGTTAACTAAAAAAATTCGTCTTTTTTTAGGGACAAGAGTGTTTTCTATATCAACACTTAATAAAGGTGTGCTTTCAAAATATGTTTTAATTATATTATTTTTTTCTTTTCGTTTATCAATCATTTTTCCTATTTTATTTTGTTTAGATTTAATTTTTTCAGAAATATTAGCCATATTAAACACCTCATTTAAAACTGTGATATTATAACACACTACGCTTTTTTAGTCAAGAAAAACAGTTGTAACTAAATAAAGGTTATATTTAGAATTGTTTTTAACATACTAATAACAGAGTTAGGTAAATTTAGAAAATTTTAAAATACATTAATAAATTATTTTTTGAATTTAACAAAATTCATTATAAAAATTAAAAAATAATTGCTGATATAATTTTATAAAAAATTTTGTAAAAGGGAAAAGTATGACTTTTTTAGTTGCAATCATTTTAGGGTTGGTGCAGGGAATAACCGAATTTTTACCGATTTCAAGCAGTGGGCATTTAGTTATTTTAGAGCATTGGTTTGGGGTTGAAGTAGATGCTGTGTTGTTAAATGTTTTATTGCATATTGCAACATTGTTTGCTGTATTATGGTATTTTAGAAAAACCATTGCTTATCTTATTTTAAATCCATTTTGCAAAATGAATAAATATTTAGTAGTCGCAACTATTCCTGCTGTGGTTTTTGTTTTGCTGTTCGGAAAATTGTTTGATAGTGCGCTTAGCAGTTTGGTAATGGTCGGCATAGGTTTTATATTAACAGGCATTTTTTTAGCAGTTTCTCAAATAATCTCAAAACAAATTGCTGTCCCAAAACCACTTAATTGGGGTTCGGTTTTAACAATGGGGTTTGCTCAGGCGCTTGCAATTTTCCCAGGTTTATCACGAAGTGGAACAACATATGCGTTTGGTGTTGTTGCAGGAACAGAGAAAAACACTGCGCTAGATTTTTCTTTTTTAATGAGTATTCCTGTCATAGTTGCTAGTCTGGTTTATGAACTGGCATTTTCAGGCGAAGCGTTAACACTTGCATCAACTCACTGGCTTGCTGTTGTTATATCAATGGTAACGGCATTTTTATCGGCTCTGCTAGGTCTTAAATTTATGAAAGTTTTAGTTAACAAAATCGGGTTTTGGTGGTTTGTGCCATATTTAATTATAGTAGGAATTTTATTGCTAGTATTATAGGTTATAAGTTTTATTAGTTTTTGTCTAAAAAAACAAACAAAATATTTTTAACAATAAAACTAATATTTATTAAAAATATGTTGCTAAAAGATTAACATTTTGTAAAAAACAAATATTTTGCATTAGTTATTAATACTGTTCTATAAATTTTAAATTAATAAAAGTTATGAACTTTAAATAAAGTAAATAAAAAAACTTTATCTTAAATGATAAAGTTATTTTAGTAATTTTTAATTTAAAACTACTTTTTAATTTTAATTAAATTTTACATTGATTAAATTATTTGAAAATTCAACATTTGCGTTCCAATATGAAATAAATCTATTTAATTCTTCAATTAGAAAAGTTACAGGTATTTTGCAAAAGTCCTGAACTGTGGTTGAGTTGGTTTTAAAAATCGTTGTAAGCAATTTGTCTTCTGTTGCAACTGTTTTGTTGATGGTTAAATTTGATGCAATAATATTGTAATCGTTAATCAAATCTATATCACAATCTATTTTAATATAAAAATATTCAGGTAGTTTTGTTATATTTATACTGCTTGCTAAATCTTTAACATATTCAGATTTTATAGAAGTAACAATAGATGCTGAGAGTATTTGATTTTCATTAACTGTAAATTCGGTTTGTAAAAAGTTTAAAGCATTGTTTTCAAAAAATTCATCAAAATCAGCAAGCCAGCCCGTTGCAGCAAAAGCATTTAAAAAGCAAGTTAAATCTTTATTTGTAAGTGTTAAAGTATCAATAATCATTGTATTTTCTTTAGAAATATTTCCTAATATAAGCATATGATTATCATCAAAAAGGGGAAGGTTATTGTTATAAATATTGGTGTTTAAGTTGTTTTCAAAATTTATAATATCTTGTTCAGTTACAGCATTTGGCGCAATTTCACTTTGGTCCATTTCTGCTGTTAAGTTGCTAACAAAATTATTCCAAGCACTTGTATTAAACAATCCCAACAATGTAGGCCCCATTATAATTAACCCTAGAATTAAAGCAACTGCCACAATCAAAAAGCCACAGCCAAAATGTTTGCAACCACGCTTTTTTCCAGAAGTTTCAACAACTTTTGGCTCTTTAGGTGGTAAGCCTCGCAACTCTTCAAACATAAAAGCCAATTTTCCTTTTATTTTTATTATTTATAAGTTTATTTTAATTATATAATGCTTGTCAAAATTCACATTACTAACTAAAATATTAAGTGCAATTAATTAAGTATTTACTAATTGTTAAGTATTAAAAATTTTTTGTTTTTACTAAATAAAATTGAATTATATAACAAGCATTCCCACAATTCCACCAATACATAATAAACCAGCAATAAGTTTCATCGAAGTTGGCATACAAGATAAACAACTTGCTGCATTATCACCAAGCACTTTGCTAAACAATTCGGCAGGTATAAGTTTAAAACAACCAATTCTTTTCAAGCCTTGAAATTGTGGAATTTTTTCAAGCATTGATTCAGTCATATCTTTTTGAATTTTTGGTGAAAGGTCTTGCATTTGTTCGCGTATTTCTTTAATGTCTTCCATTGTTTCTTTAGCCTTATTAAGACTTCCACCTGCAGCAACTCTTGCTTGCCCTTTTAACGCTTTAGATTTTATTTGCTTATCCTTTTTGGAAAAGTCTTTCAAACGCTTTTTTGCTTCAGGGTCAGAACTTGATGCAATTAATGCTTTAGCAGCCCATTTAGGAACATTGCTTTTTTTCCAGTTGTCGTCTTGTCGGGCTTTTTTCATAACCGAATACCATTTTTTGCGTTCGGCAAGAGGGTTGTGTTCGTCAATTTTGTCTTTAACTTTATTTTTAACATTATCAACAGCATTTCTAGCGCCTTCTGTTATATCATTTATTTTGTCTTTAACTCCATCAACAACTTCTCCAGCATTTTGTGCTATGTTTTTTATTTTAGAACCTATTCCATCATTATTATTTGTTGTACTTTCTTCACCATTATTTGTGTTATTTTCGTTCATAGCAGTGCTGTTAGTGTCATCACTTTGCTCATTTGTATTAGCTTGTGGTTGAACTTGATTTATATTTTTATCATTTTGTGTATTTTCATCTCTATCACTAACATCAAATTCATAAGCATTCTTTTTGTTTTTTGGTGTTGCTTCATATTGGTCAGCAAGTTCATCAACTGTCATGTTTTTAACATCTAATTGTCCACTAGGGCGATACGGGCGTAAAAAGCCAGAACTAGTGCCAACTTCTTTATTAATATTTTGTTGGTTATTTTTATTTTCGTAAGCCATTTTTACCCCCTTTTATTTATATACAACGAATATAATAATTAAAATAATTGCAACAGGAATCATAATTTTTAATAAAAATTTTAATAATCTTGTTAAACACATAATTCTCTCCTTGCAATTTTTTAAAATAAAATTAGGAATAGTTTAACTATATAAGTTTTAAATATTTTACAATTTAATAATTTAGTAATAAAAACTACTTTAAACTATTAAAAACAATGTATTTGTTAAATTAATATTAGCAAGTTAAAATAATTATAAAAAATAATGCCCTAAAAAGTCAAACAAAATAAGGTTTAATTGTTAACTTATATAATTAGAAATTTTGCCTTAAAATACTTATGTAAATTTGTTAAATTTGCCAAACTAAATAAGTAATCTAAATTGAAAAATAAAATATATAAAAAGTTAAAAGCAATAGCAGTTCTTTGCAAGTTGTAATATTTTTATTAAGTAAAATTTATAGTAGATTTATTAAACTTTAATTAAAATTTAGTTATAATCAAGTATTGACAATGCTAAAATAAATATGTTAAACTAAAAAAGCAAACTTTTGCATTAAAGTTTGTTTTTTGTTAAAATATGGAAAGGTGTCAGAGTGGTCGAATGTGCCTGTCTCGAAAACAGGTGTTCTTAAAAGGAACCGAGGGTTCAAATCCCTCCCTTTCCGCCAAGAGAAGTTCATACGAAACAACCGTTAAGATTTGTTTCGT
>CALWOV010000015.1 GCA_944383275.1 uncultured Clostridia bacterium | reverse complement strand
TGGGACAACGGATTTGCGTTTAGCAAATTGGTTTGTGAACATCGTGAGCAAAACAACATCACATAGTTTATATTATCATAATTTAAAAAAGTTTGCAATAAAAACATAGATTTAAGTATTTTTATTTACACAAACTTAAAAATAAAATTAATTAAAAATAGAAATTTATTTATTGAAAATTAAAATGTTTAATTTTTTATCTTTAAATATTCAATTTTAAATGCTATTTTTTATTTAAACTTAATTTAATATTAAATTTTCTAAATTTAATATTTCGTAAGACTAATAAAATAATAGAATTTATTTTTTAAACACTTGCACCATTATCAAATAAAATTATAATTCATAAGCAATTATTTTTATCAACAAATAAATATTAAAAATTATTATGTTTGCCTAAATAAAATTCATAAAAAAAATTTATAAAAAATGTGCCCTTGCGCATTTAAAACGCACCTGGCACACCCCAAATAAAAATAAAAATTCCAAGAATAACTAAACCAATATTTAAAACTAAAAATAACCAAGGTATAACTCGTTTAGGCGAAAAGCAACAACCTATAACAGATAATATTAAACCAATAAGATAGCACACAGGTGGAACAGAAACCATCATTATAGGGCCAAACAACCAAGTTAAAACAACTAACCCCCAAAACATTCCGTTTGCGTCAGTTCCGTTTGATATTCCTGTTGTAAGTGAAACAAGCAAATAACACAAACCAAAAACAGCCATTCCAACAATCACAGTTATTATGCCAGCAATGGCAAAAGTAAGTTTACCTTTTCTATTTGGTTCTTTTTGTAAAATATCTTCTATTTCAACAGGCTCGGCTTTTTTGTTTTTACCTGTTTTGGCATCGAAATAAATTGGAGAGCCGTAGTAAGGTTGATGTGTCGTTGGGTGATAATATAAAGTTTTATAATTGTCTGGTTCTTTTTTAATTTTATTATTTTCTTTATTTATATCAGAAGTTGAAACATTATCTTCAACTTTTGTTATGTTTTGCTGTTTTATCGCCTTTTTATTTTCCATTTACTCTCCATTTTAATATTATAAACCAAAACACAATTATTATTTAAAAATAAAAACTAATAATAATTTAAAGTTAACAAAATTTATATAAAAAATTCACTTTTAGTTTAATATTTATAACAATTTTTGTCAAGAAGATAACAAAATTAAAATAATGTTTAAATAATTAAAGCATAAATAGATAAAACTTAAAAAACTTGACAAACTAACTTTATAAATGATATAAAGTTTATAACATACTTATCTGTTTTATTTTAGGAGGAACAAATGAAAATTAAAAACAAATCGCAAGGCGAAAATGAAAATAATTCAAAAACAAACTCTAAGCTAAGCCCTTTTAAAAAAGGTCTTGTTGTTAGTGTTATGAGTGCTGGTATATTGTTCGGTTCTATGGGTATGCTTGCTGGCTGTGGCGAGCAAGGCCCACAGGGCGAACAAGGCATTCAGGGAGAACAAGGGGCTCAAGGTCCACAGGGTGAAGCTGGAACTGATGGCGCAACTTGGCTTACCGGAACTGCCATAACAGGAACGGAAACCAGCATTACAGCAACAGTTGATGGTGCTAAAATCGGAGATTTATATCTTAATATAACCACTTGCGACATTTATCAATGCACTGCTGAAAACACTTGGAAATGGATTGCTAACATTAAGGGTGAACAAGGGCAGCAAGGTGAGCAAGGACAAACAGGAAATTCTGGACAAAATGGTTCACAATGGTTAGTTGGCACTGAAGCACCAAACAACAATAATGGAAACAATGGAGACTTTTACTTAAATAAAACCACTTATGATTTATATCAAAAAACCGATGGTGCTTGGGAACTTATTGGAAATATTAAAGGCGAACAAGGGCAGCAAGGTGCAAGTGCTGATATATCTATAAGTGAAGACGGATACTGGGTTATTAATGGAGAAAAAACCGAAGTTAAAGCACAAGGCGCAGACGGTTCCACCCCAACAATTGCAATCAATGAAGATGGCTTTTGGGTTATTAACGGAATTATTACCGATGTTAACGCAAAGGGCGAAGGTGTTTATGGCGACACTTTAATTTGCAACCCATTAGAAATAAGTGATTTTGCTGATAAAAAAATTACAATTTTAGGAGATAGTGTTACCGTTGGTGTGGGTTCAACAGGAAATAACACAGGTTATGCAAAACTTCTTGGAGATATTTTAGGGGCAACAATAGAAAATAAAGGTTCTAACGGCACATTGTTTTGTGAAGGTGCAAAACTTAATACAGGTGCTAACGCAACATCAAGATTAAATGATTTAAGAAATTATAATGATACAACAGACTATTTTATTGTTGCACTTGGGGCAAACGATTGGACATTAAGCAATTATGAATCTAATAACATTGCACTTGGAACATTGGGAAGCACTGATACCACAACAATATATGGTGCAGTTAATGTTTATTGTCAAGTGTTAGTTGAAAAATTTAAAGACACAGATACAAAAATATATTTCTCTACCCCAACAATTTCGGGAACAGTTAATGGTTTTAGTTCAACTGCCCAAAACAGGCTTGGTTATACTTTGCGTGACATATGTAACGCAATTATTGAAACAGCAGCAATGTATGACATACCAACTTTTGATATGAATTTACACAGTGGAATTTATTACAATTCATCTGCCGACAACAATACTTCCAGCACAATGAAAGACGGCGTTCACCCAAGTGATGCAGGACACGAACTTATGGCAAATGCCCTTGCTAATTTCTTATTAGAAAACTATAGTTATGAAAGTGAAGAAAATGTTAGAACTTTAACTTTACAAATAGAAAACAGCACAGTTATTAAAAAGTTTTTAGTTGACAGTTCCTATGTTTTGCCTACCCCAACTGCAGAAAACAAAACATTTTTAAGATGGGTTGACAGTAATGGAAAAATTTATAAAGCCAATGAAACCATAACTTTATCAACAAACACAAAACTTACAGCAGTGTTCAGTTCAGAAGAACAAGTTGTTGAATATAAAGTTAATGTTGTAAATTTATATGGTGGAATTGCCGACAACACAAACAACAAAACAGTTTCTTATGACCAAGCAGGTTTAATAACACAAGATTCTTTAAATTTAGAAGATTCCTTAGGATTGGTGCCATCTTTTTATAAAGACGCAGACTTATCACAAGAATTTAATTTTGAAACAGATACAATAACAAGTGGAACAAACACCATTTATGTTAATTGGGAAACTACAACCGACTGGTTTACAATTGAAAACAATGAAATAAAAGAATATTCTGAAACTTTCAAAAGTTTAGCATCTACCGACTTAAATAAAATAACTAGATTTGTATTACCTTCAAAAAGTTCAAGTGGAGAACCACTTACAGTAGTAAATGGTGGTGGTGGCTCTATGTCATTGTTCTTTAATCAAAAAACAATGACAAACTTAAAAATGTTTGTTATTCCAGAAGGATATAAATCAATATCAGATACTTTTGCTTTTGCATATCAGGTAGCAAACAATGTTTTAACTTTCAATAGTCAAGCAACAATTTACATTCCAGCATCAATGACAGCCATAGGCGACACAACATTTATAAACATTAATGCTAATAAATTTGTTATTGCAGAAGGTAATACAAGTTTTTCTACTGATGAAGCAGGTTCAATTTTATTTAATTATAATAAAACAAGACTTATAAAAATGTTGTCTGGAAGTGAGATAACCAATTATACAGTTCCTGAAAATGTTACTGCAATTTCTCCACGTGCCTTTGCTTGTTGCTATGGTCTTACTTCACTTGAAATTAATTCTAATTTAAGTTTAGACCAAAATATTTTAATGACCTGCCCAAATCTTACTACTCTAACTTATATGGGTGATATTTCTAACTTAAACAGAACATTATTTACAAGTATTACAAGCACAAAAATAACTGCTATTTATGTAAAAGATGAAACCGAAAAAACTGATTTAATAAACTTATTAAAATATAACACTTTAACACCGGAAGAAGCAGCAGAAGAATTAACTGACACAGCAGCAGGTTATGCAAACTATGTTCAAGTTAAACCAAGTGCATAAAATTATAAAGTTGAAGTTTTATATTAAAAAATCAATTAAACAAGGTGTTAATAAATTAAATTAAAACAAATGAAAAATCCACCAATTACACGGTGGATTTTTTATAACAAAAAAACATATTAGAAAAATCTAATATGTTTTTATTTTATTAATTTGTTAAGCAATTTTTATTCCTGGACCCATAGTTGTTGCAAGGCTTATTGAACGGAAATATGTTCCTTTTGCTGCGGCTGGTTTTGCACGAGTTAATGCATCGATAAGTGCATTATAGTTTTGTAAAAGTTTTTCTTTTCCGAAAGAAACTTTGCCAATAGGACAGTGAACAATGTTGTTCTTTTCCAAACGATATTCAACCTTACCTGCTTTAACATCGGCAATAGCTTTTGCTATATCATTTGTAACTGTTCCACTTTTTGGGTTTGGCATTAATCCTTTAGGACCTAAAACTTTTGCAACACGACCGATGATTCCCATCATATCTGGTGTTGTTATACAAACATCAAAGTCTAACCAGTTTTGACCAGCAATTTTAGCAACTATTTCTTCAGCGCCAACATAGTCAGCACCTGCTTTTGTTGCTTCATCTGCTTTGTCACCTTTTGCAATAACTAATACTTTTAATTTTTTACCTGTTCCAGCAGGTAACACAACTACACCACGCACTTGTTGGTCTGCCTGACGACCGTCAACCCCAAGTTTAACATGAAGTTCAACAGTTTCGTCAAATTTAGCATAAGAGGTTTTTATTGCAAGTTCAATTGCTTCTTCCACACCATATGTTTTGGTTTGGTCAACTTGCTTTAATGCTTCTAAATATTTCTTACCTTTATTCATAAAACACCTCCTACACGGCTAGTTAGCCTGTGTTTCTCCTTCATCTTTTTCAACTGTAATGCCCATACTGCGTGCAGTTCCTGCAATCATTCTCATTGCAGCCTCGATTGAAGAAGCGTTAAGGTCTTTCATTTTTAATTCGGCAATTTCTCTAACTTGTGCTTGGGTAAGTTTTGCAACTTTGTCTTTGTGGCATTTTGCACTTGCTTTTTCAATTCCACAAGCCTTTTTAATTAAAACAGGAGCAGGTGGAGTTTTTAAAACAAAGTCAAAAGTTCTGTCTGCGTATATGTTAATTACACAAGGCAAAATTGTGCCCATTTGTGGCGCTGTTGCGTCGTTAAATTGTTTAACAAATTGTGCAATGTTAATTCCTGTTGCACCCAAAGTGTTACCAACAGGAGGTGCTGGTGTTGCTTTACCAGCAGGAAGTTGTAATTTTACAACTTGAACCGGTTTTCTTTCTGCCATTTTTTCCTCCTTGGTGGAAATGTTAACCACCTGTGGTCATAACGAACATTAAATTAAAAGATTTTTTAAAGTTCTCCCACCTTAATATGTTTAAACGAATAAATCGTGTAAACCAAAGTAAAAATTAAAGTTTTTTAATTTCTGAATAAGAAACTTCAATAGGGGTTTCTCGACCAAACATATTCACATTAACTCTGCATCTCTGATTTTCATCATCAACTTTAAGAACAGTGCAAACAGTTCCACCTAATGAACCCGACAAAATTTGAACATCATCACCTACTTCAAGTTTGAAATCTACTTCAACTTTTTCAAGGTGCATTTTTCTTATTTCTTCATCTGTTAAAGGAAGTGGCCTTCCCTTTGGACCAACAAAACCTGTTATACCCCTTGTATGAGTTATAGTGTGCCAAATATCATCACCATAAATCATTTTTATAAAAATATAACAAGGCATACTTTTCCTAGTAACAATTTTGCGTTTTCCGTTGTTTTCTTCAATAACATCTTCTGTTGGAATAACAATTTCAAAAATACGGTTTTGCAAGTTACCATTTTCAACTACTTGTTCCAAATTTTCCTTAGCAACTGCTTCATAGCCAGAAAAAGTGTGAAGAACATACCATTTTGGTTCTGTGCTTATAAATTGATTATTAGCCATATCCTATCCCCCTTTTCCTTACGACAACCCTGATGTAAAAATGTCATATAAGAAAGCAAGCAAACGGTCGAACGCAAACAATACAACTGCAAAGAAAATAACAACAGCAATAACAATTCCTGTTTTCTTAACAACTTCGCCGAATGTTGGCCAACTTACCTTTTTAAGTTCACTACCTGTTTCTTTTAAACGGCGACCAAGGCTTACTTTGCCAGCCTTTTCGCGTGCTTCTTGCTTTTGTTTTTTTGCTTTTTCTTTATCGCGTTCTTGTTGTTCTTTAAGTTTTTGTTTTTCGGCTTTTTTAATTTCTTTTGCTGTAAGTTCTTTTGGCTGTTCGGTTTCAACTGTTTGTGTTACTTGTTCTGTTTGAGCACTAGAAGTTTGCTCTGCATTTTCAATTTGTTCAGCGTTTTCTGCTTGTTCTGCATTTTGCGAAACAGAAGCATTATCAACAGGAAGTTGAACCTTCTTTTTAGCCTTTTGTTTAGACTTACCCTTGCGTTTGGTTGTTTTTGCCATTTCTACCCCTTAAAAACAATTATTTGCTTTCTTTGTGCACTGTGTGCTTTTTACAACGACTGCAAAACTTTTTCAACTCTTTACGGTCTGGGTCGTTTTTCTTATTTTTGGTTGAAGTGTAGTTGCGTTCTTTGCACTCTGTGCAAGCAAGTGTTATGTTTGTGCGCATATTTATCACCTTTTTATAAAAAAATTAACACCCCATTTGGTCAGTGTTGAATAATTGTAACATATGCGCAACTTAATGTCAAGGTTTTTTATAAAATTTTATTGCTATATATAAGAAAGAAAAATATTGTAAAAAATTATAAAAATTTAGATAATTTTAAAGCAAAATTAAATAAATTTAATTTAAGTAATTATTCAAAACAATTATTGATTTTCTTAATTTAAAAGCATAATTATATGCAATTGGGGTGCCACTTTTGGTATGAAATAATATCTTACTACCATATAAATTCTTCAATGGTGGTTCATAATCTTGATTTAAATAAAAAATACACACTTTACTATTTTTTATCATTTCTTGATTTCTTTTAATATAAGCCCATTTGCCAGACATATTACTTGAACTTAAATTATTTATTTTATCGAACTCTTTTAATCTTATATTTAACTTACTAATTTTATCTAATATGTTCTGATATTTTGAACTTTCATTTTTTAAACATTCACACTCACTATTACACAAATAACATTCACTTTTAATATGTTTATATTTTTTCTGTAAAAGCATAAAAACATCATAACATATATCATAAAATTCACTTTTTGTTCCAAAATTAAAAATACTAACATTTTTCTGAATAATTAAATTTTCCATTATATTAAAAAGTGGCTGATATAAATCTTCTTTTGTATCAATATATCTATGACCAAATAATGAACAACTATACATAAAATTCTCCTATAATGTCTATTAATTGTTTAATTATAACATATTTGATGTAATAGTTGTATTAAAAAGATATAAAAAATATTATTTTGGGGTAATAGTTAACCCACTTTTTGAGCAAAATCGTATTAAAATTAAACTGAGGTTAAGTTTATGAAATATGATGAAATAATAGATAGATTGGGATATTTTAGAAATAATGCAAATCTTTCAGCACGAGAAACAAGTTTAAGACTTGGTTATAATCCACAGTTTATTAAAACAATTGAAAATAAAAAAGTAAAATTAAAAGTAGATACCCTACTAGATTTTTGTGATATAGTTGGAATATCTATATATGATTTTTTCTATTTAGGTAATAGTTTTAATAAAGATAGAAAAGAATTTTTAGATTTATTTTTATCTCTTCCAGATAATAAAAAAGATTTAGTTATAGAAATTATGAAAAGTTTAAAATAAAACCATAAAATTGATAACAGGCGTTATCAATTTTTTATTAAAGTAAAAATACGGTAATTTTATATGGTTTAATTATAGACTAATATCTAAGTTTCATTCTCTTGGTAATGGGGGCAGTGTTATTCAACATTTTTATGTTGAATGAAAAGCAACTTTTGTTGCTTTTTGCACGCAAAAATTTGCGTGCCACACTGCCCCAACGCTTGTTATATGGCACAATTAAAATAAACAATATTTAAATCGTAATTAAACATAAATAATATACCACAAATAATAAATGTCGTTTATTAATTTAAAACCATATATAATTAAACAGTAAAAAATAAATAAATGTAACAATTGATTACATTTGTTGTTCTTCCTTATTTTTCGAACTTTCTTTTTGAATAAAATGTGAAGTTTTTGTTCCAAGTTTTATGGTGGCTATATTTTTATTTTCACTTCTAAATTTTTTAATTTGATTAACATTGTAACTGCTGATGGGCATTTCCATTAAGGGAGAAACAATGTCTAAATTTTTATCAACAGCACACCACTTTCCTTCTTTTTTAACCCAAGCAATTCCATTTTTAAAGTTCATAGCAAATTGCAACCATTCTGACCTAAGTTGATACTCCCTATCAACATAAGCCCACTTTTTTCCAACAATAACAGGCGCAAGTTGTTCGCTCCCAAACTCGCCAACATATAAAAACCATTTAGACACTCTTTTGTTATTTAAAAAAGCAGCACTTGCCTGCTTTTTTTCATCAAAACGCAATTCAACCATCACAACACTTTCCCTATAAAACTTACTATAAAGAATATAACACAATTTAATTATAAAATCAATAATTAAATTATGAATTTTTAATTTATTTTTAAATATTTTAATATAAACTTTAACACATTATTAACATTAATAAAAAAATTTTAAAATTTCATTATAACAATGTAGACTAATTTCAGTTTTCATTACAAAAAGCATAAACCATATTAGATAAAACTTCTGATTATGTAAATTATTTCTTTTAAAAATTTTTGTTTACTGCAAAAAGTTTAAACGCAACTCTTAAGCATTTAATATAAATAAAAAACACAGAGTTTTCTCTGTGTTCTAACTTTCCACATTATATAATTCTTGATATTCTTTACAAGTTTTTAAAAGTTGTTTATGTTTGCCTTCTGCAAGAATTTTACCATTAGAAATGAACATTATGTTATCTGCATCAACAACGGTTGAAAGTCTGTGAGCAACAATAACGATTGTGTGATCCTTTTTTAAACTGAACAATACTTCTTTTATTTTTTCTTGACTTTTGTTATCAAGTGCACTTGTTGCTTCATCGAACAATAGAATCTTATTATTTTTAAGCAAAGCCCTTGCTATTGCCAATCGTTGACGCTGACCACCAGAAAGAATTACGCCATTTTCGCCAACCAGACTGTCATATTTATCATCAAGCCCAAGAATAAAATCTTCCAGTTGCGCTTTTCGGCACGCTTCTTGAATTTCTTCATCGGTTGCATCTGGCTTTGCAAGTTTTAAATTTTCTTTAATACTCATATTAAACACATATGGAGTTTGCAAAACCAAGCCAACAGTTTTTCTTAAATCTTCTTCTTTTATGTCGTTAATATTAGTTTTATCAAAATAAATTTTACCTTTTTGTGGCTCATAGAATTTTGATATTAAGCCCAAAATTGTGCTTTTACCAATTCCACTTTCACCAACAAGTGCAACCATAGTGTTTGGCTTAATTTCAAAACTAACATTTTTTAAAACAGTATGTTCGCCGTCATAACTAAAGGTTACATTAGAAAATTTAATTTCACCCTTCCCTTCATACGATTTTTCTCCAAAGTTTTCAAGTGGATATTCTTTTTCATCGAGCAATTCAAACACACGCTTTGCAGCAACTTCGGCAGTTGTAACTTCTTCTTGAACCATACTCCAAATGTTAAGGGCACTATCAATTCGACCGTGATACATATAAAAAACTAAAAACACAGGCAAAGTTAACCAACCAGAAAGCATAAACCAACCACATAAAATATAAAACCCAATAAAAACTATGTTTCTTAGCACAAAAGTTCCTGTTTGCATTGCACTTATTTTTTTATTTTGTTTAATGGTAAAATCGGAATAATCTTCATTTAAACCCTTAATTCTTTCGCTTAGCGAATTTTTAAAACCCAAACTTTTAACATCTTTCCAACCACGCATTGCCTCGTTTCCAATTCCCACTATCACATCTGTTTTCTTATCTTTTTCATAGTTAAATTTGGCACGCTTATTAGATATAAAACGAATACATAAAAATGTTATAACAGACGAGCACAGCAAATATAAAGCAATATAAACATTAAGAAAAAATGCTATTACAATATAGGCAATTCCTACAACAGCCCTACCTAAATAGAAAAAAATTCTATCAAGCGAAAAAGCAATTTTACTGCAATCACTTGTAAATCTTGTTGTTATAACACCACTGTTTAATTTATCTAATTTTGAACTTTTTGTGTTTAAGTATTGAACAATAACTTTGTTCTGCAAATCTTTTGCCGAATGTCTTACCCACCAATACGAACACAAACCAGAAAAGTAGTCAAGAATATGCTTCCCAGAAAAAACTATAAGATATAATAATGCATAGTAAAGAATTTTTTCAAAGTTAAAATCAGTAAAATAAAGCAATACTTGTGCTAGTAAAAGTGGGGTTACAACGTTTAAAGCCAAGGACAAAACATCAAAAAACAACATCCCAAAAATTGACCATCTATATGGCTTTAAATATGGCTTCATTTTTTTTAAGTTTTTTATACCCGTTATCTTTTGGTTTTTACTATTTTCTTTCATCCTCACCCCCTTAATTTCCCCTTTGTAATATTAATGAAATTTTACCAAAATACAGCATCTAAGTCAATACCAAAATTTAAAAAAATAACAAAAAAATCGCCTTTGTAAAGCGATTTTTTATCTTTATCTATTTATATTATCGGAAGTTTTGTCTGAATGCATACGAAGCAAAGCGAGTGTATATTCAAGCAAAACTGATGTTAATTCAAACAGTGATGCCGTTGGAACAACGGGTTTGCGTTTAGCAAATTGGTTTGTGAACATCGTGAGCAAAACAACATCACATAGTTTATATTATAATTATATCACATTTTAAAAGAAATAGCAATGAAATTTAATAAAATTGTGGAAAAGTTTTTTATAAGTTTTTAATATAAAATCTTAAAAACTAAAACAAAAAAATATATTTGTTAGTTACATTAACTTTATTATAAAAATATTAGTTGACTTATAATAAGGTAATATAATATCATAATTTTATATGGAAAATATTATTGAAATTGTTAATCTAAAAAAATATTTTGGAAATATCAAAGCAGTTGATGATATTTCATTCACTGTTAAAGAAGGTCAATTATTTGCGTTTTTAGGGCTTAATGGTGCCGGCAAAAGCACAACAATAAACATACTTGTAGGGGTTCAACAAAAAGACTCAGGAGAATGTTTTATTAACGGAAAATCAATAGAAAATATTGCAAGCATTTTGCCTGAAATTGGAATTGTTTTTCAAAACTCGCTATTAGATAAAAAGTTAACTGTTTATGATAATTTAAAATATCGTGCAATGCTATATAATTTAAGCAAAACAGACTTTGAAAATAATTTAAAATTTTTTACTGAAAAACTTGATTTATCTGATTTATTAAACAAACCACTTGAAAAATTAAGTGGTGGGCAAAAGCGAAAAATAGATATAGCCCGAGCCCTTATACATAAACCCAAAATTTTAATTTTAGATGAGCCAACAACAGGGCTTGACCCAAAAACAAGAAAAAGCGTTTGGAACTTAATTAATTTATTAAGGAAAAACGAAAACTTAACAGTTTTGTTAACAACTCATTATATGGAAGAAGCAAGTTTAGCTGATTATATTGTTATTATAGACAGTGGCAAAATTGCAACACAAGGTTCACCTAATAAGTTAAAAAACGAATTTGCTTATGATTTATTGAAAGTATATAAATATGATAATAAATTATTAGAAATTTTAGAGAACAAGAAAATTCCATATGAAAAAATTAAAAAAACAATAGAAATAAAATTTAAAGATACTCTTTCGGCAAAAAACTTTTTAATTGAAAACAGCGATTTAATTGAAGATATGGAAATTTTAAAAGGTTCTATGGACGATGTGTTTATAAATGTTACCGGTAAAAACTTGAAGGAGAATATATGAAAAGTGAATTTTTAAAACTATCATACTTAACTTCTAGAAATATAAAACTTTATTTTAAAGATAAAATGACCTTTTTTGTTTCTCTAATTACTCCAATCATATTACTTGTTCTGTTTGTTGCCTTTTTAAATTCTACTTACCAAAATTCTATATTAGAAATTATCGGAGATTATGAATTAGATAGCACACTTTTAAATGCTTTTACTGGTGGTTGGCTTTTTTCTTCTGTGCTTTCTGTTTCATGCATTACTGTTGCATTTTGCTCGGGCATAATGATTATAGATAAAATTAATAAAGCCAATATAGATTTTATGGTTGCCCCAATAAAAAAATCTACATTAAATTTAAGTTATGTGTTGGCAAACCTTTTTTCTACACTTATTGTATGTTTAGTGCTTTTGGCAATAGGTCTTATATATCTTGCATTTATTGGTTTTTATCTAACTTTTGTTGATATTCTTTTAATAATTGTAAACATAATTTTAACATCACTTTTAGGCACACTTATTGCTAACATTATATGGAGTTTTACAAGTTCACAAGGTGTTATGAGTGGTGTTTGCACTTTGGTTTCTGCACTTTATGGTTTTATATGTGGTGCATATATGCCAATTAACACTATGGGGGAAGCAATGCAAGGCGTAACTTCTTTCCTGCCGGGAACATATTCCACTATACTATTTAGACAAAGTTTTTTAAACAGTGTTTTTAATGAAATGGGAAAAACCCTTCCACCAGAAATGATTAATGGTATTGCAGAAGGCTTTGACTGTAAATTTTTGTTCTTTGGAACAGATGTGTCAACACTTGCAATGTATTTAATAATTATCTGCTCTAACCTGTTACTACTTGGTGCTTTGTTTTTGATTTCATACATCAAAAAAACAAATGTTTCAAAAATTAAAATTAAACAAAAAACTGTTTAATAAAATCATTTTTTAATAAATTTAAAATAAGTTTATATAATAAATAAGTTATATAATAAAAAAGCACAGAACTTTCTGTGCTTTTTTTAAATATATTAAAGTGTTTTAAGTTTGAATTTTGCTCTTGGCATACGGTCGGTTGTTACATAACCTGCTTCTGCATTAACAACATCAGGAATACGGTTAACAATAGTTGCACAAGTTAATTCAACAGTTGATGGTCTGTTTATAATAACTGTTGTGTCTGGCTCGCCTTCAATTGTCCATTGGTTAGAGTCGAATTCATCTGGCGCATAAACTTTACCAATACATTGTGTTTCCAAAATGATTCCTTCTTTTGTTTCAGAAGTTACAACAGCACTCATACCTGTTGCCATACCTGCAGGAATTTTCATTTTTAAAGTTGATGATTTTAAGTCCTTTTTATTAACTTGTGGCACACATACTTGCCATTGTTTTGTAATTGTAAGCCCAAGTTGTTCTGCAAGCCAACCATTTGTGTTCCACATATAACTTGGTGTATATTCACCAGAATTTATAATTGCTTGTCTGTCTTTATCACTCATTCTATCTACTGCTGCAATTTCTTTATCAAATTGTTCAAGTGAAAGACCAGCACCGTGCGCCTTTGCAAGCGCAATACCATAATCTTCAACATTATAACTTGTTGAACCACGAATTTTCTTAATGCTTTGTGTTGCACCAGCCAAAGTTGTTATAAGGTTACCCCAGAAAACATCTTGGTATCCACTTCCTGAAATTGTGCAACCATTTTTCTTTGCAATTTTGTCTAATTTCTTTGAAAGAACAGGGTTCGAGTTATAAGCAAAAAATGCTTCTTCACAAGTTGTTATTGCGTTAATACCAAGTTCTGCACAAATAAGCAAAATATCTTCAAGGTCTTTAAATAAACTCATGGTAGTAACAATAACAATGTCTGGCCTTATTTCTGCCAATCTTTTGCGAGCATTTTTTGCATCTTCAATTTTAACGCCACATTTTTTGCAACCAGCATAAACACCAGCATCTGTTCCAAATTTTGATTTATCAATGTCGAATGCACCAACTATTTTACTTCCCTTTTCAAGCACATAACGAATTGTATATTTAGCCATTTTCCCACAGCCATATTGAACAACATTATACTTTGCCATAAAAAATTCTCCTTATTTTTAAATTTAATATTATTTTAACATAATCTTAAACAAAGAGCAATTAATTTAAACTTCAAATTTCCATTTTATACCAATTTTGTTGTAAAATAAAGCTAAATAGGTTATACTATTTATTGAATTTTAAACTATTAAAAATTAAAACAATGGAGAAAATTAAATGAATAAAGTTGTTATAATAGACGGAAACAGTTTAGTTAATCGCGCCTACTATGCCTTGCCCCCACTTGCAACAAGTAAAGGAAAAATTTATAATGCAGTGTTTGGTTTTGTTAACATTTTAACAAGACTTATAACCGAGCATAACCCAACGCATTTAGTTGTTGCTTTTGATGCTGGAAAGAAAAATTTTAGACACGAATTATACAAAGAATATAAAGGCACAAGAAAAGGTATGCCAGAAGAACTTGCCTGCCAAATGCAACCACTTAAAGATTGCCTTTCTGCAATGAATATTAAAATAGTTGAACAAGTGGGAATTGAAGCCGATGATATTATAGGAACTTTATCAACAAGATTTTCTTTGCCTTGTGTTATTGTAACCGGCGATAGAGACTGTTTGCAACTTATAAATAATAAAACTGAAGTTTGGCTTACTAAACACGGAATTTCAGATATTGTTTCAATGAATGAGAGACAACTTAAAGAAGAAATGAATTTAACGCCAAGCCAAATAATTGACCTTAAAGGTCTTATGGGAGATGCTTCGGATAATATTCCAGGTGTTGCTGGTGTTGGTGAAAAAACAGCACTTAACCTTTTAGAGCAATACAAATCTGTTGAAGGCGTTTATGAAAACATTGACCATATAACAGGAAAACTTCACGATAAACTTATGCAAAACAAAGAAACAGCATTTTTAAGTAAAAAACTTGCAACTATTGTTTTAGATGCAGATATAGACTGTTCGGAAGATGACTGTTTAATAAAAGAACCTTTTAACAACAAAGTTAAACAAATGTTTGAAGAATTTGAATTTTCTAGTTTGCTTAAAAGAAAAGATTTATTCAGTCAACAAAGCGAGCAAAAAGTTGAAGAAAAAGCAAAACAAATTGAACTTGAAAATGTTGCAGATTTTTTAAAAATTCTTGCCGAAAATAAAATTACAAGTGTGGCATTTTTGCAACAAAACGAACAGTTTATGTTTGCTTTTAATGAAAATGAATATTACAGTTTTTTAAATTGTTTATTTTCTGATTTTAGATGTATTTTTGAAGATGCTAAACTTGAAAAAATAGTGCATTGCAAAAAGAAATTGCAAACCGAACTTAGTTCTATGGGTGTAAAACTTTTGGGTAAAAGTTTTGATGTATCACTTGCCGTATATCTTTTGAACAGCAATATTAAAAATGAAGATATAACTAAAGCACTTGAATATTTACAAATTAACGAAATTAATGCAGCAGGTTTATTTAAGGCACGAAACATATGTGAAAATGAACTTAAAGAAAAACAACTTTGTGATTTATATTATAACATTGAACTTCCACTTGAAGAAGTTTTGTTTGATATGGAACAAACAGGCATTAAGATAGACACAAACACACTTTCCGAACTTGCTGATTTTTATCATAATGAACTTGATAATCTTATTAAAAATATTTACGAACTTGCAGGAGAAGAATTTAATATAAATTCACCAAAACAACTTGGGCATATTTTATTTGATAAACTTAAACTTTACAGTAAAAACAATAAAAAACAATCTACTGCCGTTGATAAACTTGAGGCACTTTATGGGCAACACCCAATTATTGAACTTATTTTGCGTTATCGCACTGTGTCAAAACTGTTAAGCACCTATATAGATGGCATAAAACCATATATTCACGCCGACAACACTATTCATACAACCTTTAATCAAACACTAACCGTAACAGGAAGATTGTCAAGCAATGAGCCAAATTTACAAAATATTCCTGCGCGCACTGATGAAGGAAAACAATTAAGAAAAATGTTTGTTGCTTTTGATGATGACAGCGTGCTTTTATCTGCCGATTATTCACAAATTGAACTTAGACTTTTGGCACATTACAGTGTTGACGCTAATCTTGTTAAAGCATACACAGAAAACACAGATATTCACGCCATAACTGCATCACAAATTTTTCACACAGAACTTGAAAAAGTTAGTAAAACACAAAGACGAGCAGCAAAGGCAGTAAACTTTGGAATTATTTATGGAATTTCACCTTATGGGCTATCAAGGCAACTTGGAATTTCAACAGCGCAAGCAAAAGACTATATTGATAGATATTTTGAAACCTACCCTACAATTAAAAACTTTTTAACAAACTCTATTCAAATGGCAAAAGAAAAAGGTTATGTTACCACTTTATTTGGAAGACGCCGAGAAATTACCGAAGTGTTTTCAACAAATCATAATCAAGCAATGTTTGGCGAGCGCGCTGCAATGAATATGCCACTTCAAGGAACAGCGTCTGATATTATAAAACTTGCTATGGTTAAACTTTATAAAGAACTTAAAAACCTTGGGCTTAACACAAAAATGATTCTACAAGTTCACGATGAACTTATATTTAATGTTCCAAAATCAGAACTAGATATAGTTAAAAAACTTGTTAAAGAATATATGGAAAATGTTGTTAAACTTAATGTTCCACTTGTAGTTGAAATTAAAACAGGCAAAAACTGGTATGAAATGGAATAGAAAACTATATTAAGTTTAAAAAATTTTATATTATTTTATTTTGATTAAGAAAAAAGGCAAACTTTTAAGTTTGCCTTTTTTAATATAAATAATAATTTTTTTAAAAATAAGCGATTATAACCCAATACTTCTTCGCAAAGCATTTCTAACAAAAAGTTAAAAATCCTTAAGTTTTTACAATTTATGCCTGTTATAACGGACCACTTTTTGTCCTATCACTTTCATTGACCCATAAACGATAACTAAAAAGCAATAATAAAAAAAGCTTTAACATTAATCAGCCTAAACTGTAACCAGCATTCCTTAGAGATATGCTAATTGAGGGAAAATATGATTAAAGTTCGATTTCAGAATTTAGATTTGCACGGTCAATTGCAACTTGTAATTTACAAATTTGTGCATAAATTTCTTTTCTATCTTTTTTAACCTGCTCTGGTTCATATGCACATTCAGTATATTCAAGCACACCATTTGAGGTTATATGCCTTGTAATTTTTCGTCTGTTTGCCAATTCTTCAAGTTCATCATACTCGTTATTTAATTGAGCAAGATATACAAGTGCCTCACCAATGGTGATGTTAAAATAATCAATTTTGTAAACTGTGTTAGCAATTGCTAATGCGTGTTTAATTTTTCTTATTTTAGCATTAATTTCTTCTTTTTCTTGTCTTGTTTTTGCATAATCATATTCAGGTAAAATTTTTTTCTCGCCTTCTTTATAAGAAAAAACAGCATTAAGTTCTTCGTTAAGTTTAATTCGTTCTAAATCTTTTTCTAAACTTTTAATCATTTTCATTGCTTCTGCATTACAAATTTTCATATTAACACCCCCTTTGGTTCAATGCAAAATTCCCAATTTTCATATTACTATGTAAATTAGGTAAAACCTATTATATTATCCCCCAAAACAAAAGTCAACACTTTTAATAAATATTTTTAAAATAAAAAAGTTCAACTAGCTGAAATATTAACATAAAAACCGTATCTTTATTGATACGGTTTTTAAATTACAAAATTAACTAATGTTATTTTTAACTATTAATTAAACTTATTTTTAAATTTTGTTAAAAACAAGCACAAATAAATTTGCACCGTTTAATTAAAATATATTATCTATCTTTATCATCATCGTCGTCATCATAATCGTCATCATCAACTTCGTCTTCGTCGTCTTCGTCGTCTAAATCATCGTCGAAATCATCTTCGTCAAGTTCGTCTTCTTCATCTTCTTCAAACTCATCATCAAAGTCTGAAACATCGTCAAAGTCCATATCGTCATCAGAAATATCAATATCAAGGTCAAGGTCAGAAAGGTCCATATCATCAGCATCAACTTCCCCAACCATTGTTCCATATTCGTCTTCTGGTTTATCAACTTCATCGCCCAACTCATCATCGTCCCAATTATTAGTATCTAAATCATCAATATCACCATTAAGCGATTTATCTAAATCTCTCTCTCTTGCGCAACTTGCACAAATGTCTTCATCTTCTCGGATAAAGTTTGTTTTGCAAACCGGACAAATATCAAAATCCATACCGAAGTCTTCTTCATCATCATTTTTATGAAAAGCAGCTTCAACTTCGCGTTTACATACACTGCACAATTTATCTTTTTTTAATATATAATTAAGTTCGCATCTTGGACAACGAACATAAACATTTTCTTTACCTTCTTTTTCTGGCATAAATTCCCCCTGTATCTTGTTTGGGAATATTATAGTGTTTTGTAATAAAAAAGTCCACTATTTTTTAAAGATTTTTAAAAATTTTTAAAATTTTTTTAACAACCTTCTACCAACATTTTATCTGCAAGTAGCGCTATGAACTCGCCATTGGTTGGTTTTTCGTTAGTTCCATACACTTGCAAACCGAAAACTGAATTAATATTTTCAATTTTCCCACGGTTCCAAGCAACCTCAATGGCGTGCCTAATTGCGCGCTCTACCTTACTTGCACTTGTGTCAAATCTTTCTGCTATGCTTGGGTAAAGTTTTTTGGTTATACTGTTAATAATTTCAGGTGAATCTATTGCCATTTTAATTGCTTCGCGTAAAAATTGATAGCCTTTTATGTGTGCTGGAATTCCAACAGTTATAAAAATATTACTTAATCTCTCGTCCATATTATGTTGTCTTTGCTTGTTTGCTGTTGAATATTGTGCAATAACTGCATCTACGCGTTTTTGGTCTGTATTATAAACAACGCTAGGGCTACGCATTTGTTCCATAATAACTCGGTCTAAATCTAACTCGTTTAAAGGTTTAACCATAAAATAACTTGCACCCAACTGCATTGCTCTGTGAACAAAATTAGAACTAGAAAGTGCTGTGGTTACAACAACTTTAGGCGTTGGGTTTAATTTGGTTATATCTTCTAAAACAGCATAACCATCACGATTAGGCAAAACAAGGTCAAGCAAAACCACATCTGGTTTATGCTGAATAACAGCATCAACTGCTTGCGCGCCATCATTAATCTCGCAAAGCAACTCTATTTGTGCGTGATTAGCAAAATGCTCTCTTGCAAACTTTTTCATTTGCGCACTGTCATCTATAATAACTAATTTAATTTTTTCCATTTATAATATCTCCTTAAAAATTTCTATTTTTGTGTTACGAATTCAAGATTAACAAACAAAATTTATAAACTTAAATTTTTGAACTGTCAATTTATTCAAAAATTTAGGGAAATTAAAAATCTAAAAAATAATTTTGTCGAAACTTATTTTTAAGTTGTCATTAAATTGTGTTAACCTTGCTTTTTTATAACATTTTCTCACTACTTGTAAATTTTTGTTTTTAAAGTTAAGATAACCAAATTATTTAACAATAAAAGTAAAATATACTTTAATTTTAAAACTTTTGAAAAAAATTTAAAACATTTTAAAATATAATTAAATTAAAACTCGGTTTTTACTTTATTAAAAATTTTATAAACTTATATTCTTATTATTAAAACCTAAAACAATAAATTAAATATTATTAAAAAATTTATCTAATGTGGAAAAGTGTATAATATCTATTATCCATAAGATTAATTTAAAAATAGTTATATCTTTTATTAATACTTTTTAAGTATATATATCTTTTTATTGTTTATAAGTTAACATATGTGTAAAACTTATTATATAAGTAAAGTATGTAATGTGAAATTAAACTTAATAAATTTTAACAAATAAAATGTTCTACTTTAAAAAACTGTTTTATTGACATAATTTTAATTGAACATAGTTTATATCTACCATAAAAGTAAATTTTATACTTGCATAAAATATTTAAAATACAATGCAATTTTTAATAAAATTTATTGGAAATATTATTTTGTTGTAAAATCTTTATTTATAATAAAAAACATTAACAACAATTTTACTTACAACATTTTTTGACGCCTACAAGCAAAATTTCGTATAATACTTGTATAATATTATAATAGTTTATTGAAAGACGGTTTTACTTATCTTTTAATAAAATAAAAAATTTTGGCAAATTAAATGACTTTTAAAAAAATATATGATAATATGAATTTAATAGAAATCTTATATTCAATTATAAAACTTAATTAAAAATAAAAGGAGGGTTGTAAAGTGTTTCCCTGGATAGACATTGTGTTTTTTGTTTTCCTTGTAATTTTTGCAATTATTGGCTTTGCAAAAGGTTTTTTAAAAAGTCTGCTTGGGTTATTTAGCACTTTTGTAACTCTTTTACTTGCAATTTGGATTTCAAAACCTGTTTCTGCCCTTATAGATAATCTGTTTGGTTTATCAGCAGCGTTCGGCTCACTTATGGAAAGTGGAATTCATGATGCTTTTGCAGATGGTATTCCTGTTATATTCCAAGGTCTTGTTACCATTCTTATGGGGCAAGAATATATGCAAACAGCTGACACAACAAGCGCACAGTTTGCGGCAGACTTTTCGCTTAAACTTGGAGAAATTATAACTGTTGTTATTTCTGTAATAGTTCTTTACTTTATTATTCGCCTTGTGCTTTATTTGCTCAGCCGTTTATTCGACATTATAACTCAGTCACGAGCAATCAGTGGCTTAGACCGAATCTTAGGTTTGGTTTTGGGCGCAGCAAAAGGTGTTGTATGCCTGTTCCTTGTGTTCGGTATAATTTATATAATAGCTATTTTAATTCCAGCAGCAGGGACAGAAATTCAAACTTATCTATCAGAAAACACTGTTTCGTATGGTTTCTTTAATTGGGTTACTGATGTTATTGAAAACACAATTATTCCTTTCTTTGTTGGTTAAAAGCACTTATAAATTTAATAAGTGCTTTTTTATTTTAGTTTATTAAAAGTAACAAAATTTTAAATTTAAGTGCAAAAAAATGCAATTATATTATTAAAAATAAACACTTAAAGATAATTTTTTAGATTTTTATATAAATAAACATAAAGACCATAAATTATAATAATAAACAGATGTAAAATTTTATTTATTAAAATATATGCAAAATAAAGTTTTGCAATAAATAATTTAATTTCATTATAACAGTTTAAATAAATATTAATTTTTCTTGTGAATTTTTATAAGTATTTACAGACTAAAATTTCAATTATAAAATATGTAGTAAAAATTAAGTAGTTAAAATTTTAGTAAATTTTATAATTTATTCTTAAATAATAATTTTAAAAATTGATTTTAATTATATTATTTTAATAAGTTTATTATTGAATATTTTATTCAACATAATATTTAAAATTTTATTTTTACATAAACATTTAATATATAAATTACATTTAAATTATCAAACTAAAAAATAAAAAAGAACAGAATTATCCGTTCTTTTTTAAATTATTCATTAACTAGACCACCGGCGCCTTTATAGCCTTCTGGATAGTTTATTGTTCCTGAGCCTTCATTATCCTTAATAGCACCATTAATTTGTATGTTTTCAACTGACATACTAGATAAATCTAATGTTGCACCATTTGAAACAGTTAAACTAACGCCTTGCGCTATTGTAAACTCGGCATCTGCACTTAAAGTTATAGTAACTTCACCTTGCAATGTTGCGCTTTTTAAAATATTTAATTCAGTTATATTTGTAAGACTTTCAATGCTTGCTAAATTAGAGTAAGCATATGTAATTCCATTTGCTGTAACAGTTGCAGTAACACCTAATATTGTGCCATTTGAGCTAATGTTGTT
>CALWOV010000014.1 GCA_944383275.1 uncultured Clostridia bacterium | reverse complement strand
ACATCAGTTTTGCTTGAATATACACTCGCTTTGCTTCGTATGCATTCAGACAAAACTTCCGATAATATAAATTATTTTATGTTTTTTAATAAAATTTTTCTAATTAAGTTTAAATGGAAAAGTTAATTTTAAATTTATTTTTCAAAAATAAAAAAGCCCTAAAATTTAGGACTTTTATTAATTAGCCGATACAATTTCTATATAAAATTTAGCCTCAATTTTAGGGGCAAATTTTGCTTTTGCAGAGTATCTGCCAATAAGTTTAATAGCAGGTAGTTCAATTTGTTGTTTTTTAATTTTAAAACCAAGTTCATTTAATTTTTCTTCAACTTCTTTTGAAGATACCGAACCAAACAACTTGCCATTTTCTCCAACTTTAACAGGGAAAGTAAACACCTGATTGTTTAATTTTTCAGCAATTTTTTTGTATTCATTTAATTCTTCTTGTTTATGAAAAGCTTTTGCATTAATCTCTTGTTTTAAAACATTTTTATTAACACTTGTTGCAGGCTTTGCAAGATTTTGTTTAATTAAAAAATTTCGTGCAAAGCCATCGCTAACATTAACCAAATCACCTTTTTTTCCTGTTCCTTTTATGTCTTGCAACAATATAACTTCCATAATAGTTCTCCTTGTTTATAATAGAAAATTTAAGTTATCTATTTTATAATTTAGTTCTTGCTTTTTAAGTATTATTTAAAAAACAATTTTGTAAGTTTATAAATTTAATAAGTTACAGAAGTGTTACATATTACAAACTTTATTTAAAGTATACCATAAATAAATAATTTGTCAAGAAAAACAACTTTGAAAATTAAACATAAAAATTAAGTATAATTTTAAGTTAAATACACAATATTAGAAAAAAAGGAGATGCAATATGGACATTAAATGTAGAAGAACAACTTGTGAACACAACAGGGGGTATACATGCTGTGCTTGTAATGTTGATATAGATAATAATGCAATATGCAAAACTTATGAATATCATCAAAAAGAAAACGAAGAACTAGACCTTAGTAAAAATATGTTCGAGTCGGCACCAGAGTATGCAAATTCAAGACATATAAGAAATGTTTCATTATATTGTAATGCAGGTAAATGCTTGTTTAATAAAGAAGGAAAGTGTCAAGCAAATGGCATAACAGTTATAGATGACAATGAAACAAGTGCCTGTGCTACATTTATTGAAGATTGTTAAAATCAATTTATGATTAAATAAAAGAAAAACTTTATCAAGCTTTGATAAAGTTTTTTTATAAAAAATATTTAACTTAGTTTTATAGCAAATTTATTTAATTGTCTAAATTATTTATTAAATTTTTACTACAATTTAATTTATATTAATTAATTTTAAAATCACTTTTTATCTTTATTTATGATATTTTAATTTATAAAACTAATAAAAATTAAAATTTTTTATTAAATAATTGTTTATTTCATATTTTAAATAAAATTTTCAATTTATCTAATATTGTTAATTTTAAAAATTAGTAAAAGGATATTTTCTACAACTCATTAAAACTTATAAGTTCAATATCTTTAAAAACATTTAATTCTTTTGCTTTTAAAAGTTCATTAATTTCATCTTCTCTGTTTAAATATGTTGTGTTTGCTTTTGTAAAATCATCAATATAACCAGGTGTAGTTAAAAGTTCAATAGTAAGATTGGTGTCTTTATATTCATTACAAAGTTCTTGAAGCGTTTCAACTTTTGCACCCCAATCGTGAAAAGAAAAGCAAAAAGCATCAGCTGTTTTAACATTGTTTTGACGCGCAAAATCTCTTGATTGTTTTGTCATTGCTCTAATAGGCAAATTATATTCCTTTGCCAATTCAACAACTGCTTTATAAATATTTGGTATATCATCAAAATAATGATGATAGTCAAGATGCGATGGGGTAATATTGTAAGATAAAAATTTTTCTATTTGTGCTTTTAATTCTTTTTTAGCATCTTCATATTTTGTCCAGTATCCAAGCGAACACATATAATGAAATTTTCCGTTTTCATCAACTAAACTTTTAACTTGTTTTGCAGGTAAAACAGGTTTTCCATATGTTAAGTTAAGATGCACACCTATATTTTTATATTTTTTTTGTTTACATATTTTAAAAGCATCATCAGCAAAATCAGTATTAACCATAATGCTTGCACTACTTACAAGATCATTATCCAAGCAAAACATTATACCTTCATTTACACTTTTTGAAAAACCAAAATCATCGGCGTTAATAATTAATCTCATACAAAACTCCTAAAATGCAAAAAATAAAAGGCATAATATGTGCCTTTTCATTATCCCAATTATTCAGCAGTTGCTTGTTCTTTAGTTGCATCACTTAACAATTTAGAAAGAGCAGCTTTTTTACGATTTGCTGTGTTTTGGTGATAAACATTATCCAAACGAGCGCGGTCAATTAAACTGAAAACAAGTTGTAATTGTTTTGTTGCGTTTTCAAAATCTTTAGAAGCAACTTGTTCACGGAATTTACGAACTTCAGTTGCAATTCTGCTTCTTTTAGATTTGTTTGCAATTCTTGCTTTTTCGCTGGTTTCGATTCTTTTTTTCTGTGATTTGATGTTTGCCACTTATAATCTCTCCTTGAATTTAATATTTTTATATGAATATGACAAATTATAGCACAAAAATTTTTCTTTTGCAAGAGTTATTAAGCACTTTTTTGTAAATAATTATATTATGTCTAAAAAATATTTTAGTTATAGTGATTTAGCAGATGAGTGTATTTTAGCAAGTAAAAGCCAGATTTTAGGTAATCAAACGCACAGTGGAAAATATGGCCTTAAAAAGTATGAATTCACTGTTTCAAAACAAGATGAAGAAAAAATAGGTAAATCTGCAGGCGATTATGTAACCATAAACTGCTCAAAATTGCTTGCTCATTTAACCCGAGTTCAAGACTATGTCGCAACAGAAGTTGCCTATGCTTTAAGAAAATTTATTTTATCAAACACAGGCAAGAAAAATCCTTTTGTATTGGTTGTTGGTCTTGGTAATGGTGGAATGGTTGCCGACAGTTTAGGTGTTAAAGTTGCCGAAAATTTGCTTATAACACACGGAATTCCAGAGTTTGCAAGGGAAGAACTTGGTGATTTATCGGCAATTATTCCGGGTGTTGGTGGTTGCACAGGAATTGCAACTTACAATATAATTTTAGGCGTTTGCAAAGAAATAAAACCAGATTTAATTCTTGCCATAGACACATTAACTGCCTGTGATTTTTCAAGACTTGGTTGCAGTTTTCAAATGAGTAACACAGGGCTAACACCGGGGGCTGGAGTGGGAAATACAACAAAAGTTTTAAATAAAAATACTTTAGGAATACCTGTTATAGCAATGGGTGTTCCTATGATGATTTCAGGTTATGGTATTTGCAATCAGACCGATAAAGAAATGGCAGAAAAAGTGTTTGCTCCTAAAGAAATAGACATTTTAACACTAAAATGTGCAAGAACTTTATCTATGGCAATAAATCTTGCTGTGCACGGAAAAGTTTACAAAGATTATTGTTGATGCATATTCTAATTTTATGAAAAATTATGAAACTAAAAAATATGCACCAATTTTGTTTTATGACAGTGGTGTTGGTGGTTTATCAACATTATTTTCAGCATACTCATTAATGCCAAATGAAAATTTTGTTTATTTTGCAGACCAAAAAAATAATCCTTATGGAAATAAAACAAAAAAGCAACTTAAACAAATAATTATAAGTAATATAAAAAATTTAATTAACATTTGGAAACCTAAGGCAATAGTTCTAGCTTGTAACACAGCCACAGCAACTGCAATATCAACTCTGCGCAAAATGTATTCACATCTTTTAATTATTGGAACAGAACCAGCAATTCGGCCAGCCATTCAAAGTGGTGCAAAAAACATACTTGTTCTTGGCACAAAAGCAACAATTTTGCACAGTGGACTTATAAATTTATTTAAACATAATTATGGAAATATTTATTTTAAGCCTATGATTAATTTGGCTTATTACATAGAAAACAAAGATAAAAACCTAATTGATATTAAAAATTATTTAATTGAACAATTAAACTGTTATAAAAACAAAATAGATGCTGTTGTGTTAGGTTGCACTCATTATGTTCTTATAAAACCTGTTATTGAAGATATTTTAGAAGTTCAGTCTTTTAATGGTAATTTGGGCGTAGCAAGACGATTAAACCAATGTTTAGAACTTTTAAATTGCAAAAATGAATTTGGTGGACATATAATTTACATTTCATCATTGATAAACAAAAGTGAAGAATTAAATAAAATTTTCAATTCACTAAAAGGAGATGGATATTTATGTGTGGAATAGCAGGTTATGTTGGAAACAAACTTTCAATGCCAATAGTTTTAAATGCTTTATCTAGTCTAGAATATCGTGGATACGATTCGGCAGGCATTGCTGTTAATGAATTTGGAAAAATTATAATAGAGAAAAGCGAAGGAAAATTAGGAAATTTAAAAAGTAAAGTGAACAATAAACTTATTTCTTCTTCTTGTGCTATTGGGCACACAAGGTGGGCTACTCATGGAGAACCAAATAAAACAAACGCTCACCCACATAAAGATTTTGGCTATAATTTTGCAGTTGTTCATAATGGAATAATTGAAAATTATAATGCCTTAAAAAGAAAACTTAAAAAAGAAAATATAAAATTTTATTCAGATACTGATACCGAAGTTATACCACATTTGCTATATTTAGAAACAAAAAATAAAAAAATAACAACAAATTTAATGATTAATGCATTACACAATGTCGTTAAGCAAATAAAAGGTTCATACGCGCTTGCAATATTAGTTAAAGATTTACCAGATTATATATTTATAGCAAAAAAACAAAGTCCATTAATTATAGGTTTAGGAAAAAATGAAAATTTTATTGCAAGTGATGTTTCAGCTTTGCTTTCACATACAAATAACACAATTTACTTAAATGATGATGAAATTGGTTTTATAACTCCAAATGAAATAAAAATTTTTAATGCACATTTAAAAGAAGTGAAATTTTCTGTTACAAAATTAACATTACAACCAGAACAGGTTATGCTTGGAAACTACAAGCACTTTATGGAAAAGGAAATAGATGAAGGCTCAAAATCAATATATGAAACAGTTAAAGAATTACAAAGGAACAGAACATTACATAAAATTCCTGTATCTGTAATAAAAAATTGCTCTAGCATACATATTACAGCGTGTGGAACAGCGCTTAATGCTGGAATGATAGCAAAATATATTCTAGAACGCGATTGCCGAGTTCCTGTTTTCTTAGATTGCGCAAGCGAGTTTAGATACAAAAATCCTATTATAAATGAAAATAGTTTGTGTATTTTTATAAGTCAAAGTGGGGAAACGGCAGACACTTTGGCTTGTATGGAATTGTGTAAAAGTAAAAATGCTTTTTGTTTGGCTATAACAAATGTTGTAGGAAGCAGAATTACAAGGCTAGCCGATTTTTGCATTTTTACTGTTGCTGGTCCCGAAATTGCAGTTGCATCAACAAAAGCATATGTTGCCCAAATAACAGCACTATTTTGCTTTGTAAAAGCAGTTGCAAGACTTAATAAAAAAACACTTGATTATAATGAAAAAGATATAATTGAAGTGTCAAAAATGCTTGCTGAACACGATTATAAAAAAGAACTTAATGACTTAGTTAAAAAAATTAAAAACAAAGAAAGTGTTTATTTTATTGGGCGTGGGATAGATTATTTTGTTGCACTTGAAGCAGCGCTTAAACTTAAAGAGATAAGTTATATTCATTGTGAAGCAATGGCTGCAGGAGAGTTGAAACACGGAAGTTTGGCTTTAATAACAAATAATACAGTTGTAATTGTAATTTTAACGCAGCCAGATTTAATAGATAAAACATTAAACGCTATATATGAAATAAAATCTAGGGGAGCATTTGTTGTGCTGTTTTCCCAATTTAAAGATTGCGCAAAATATGTTGACTATTTTGTTGAACTTAAAAATACAAAAGCGTCTTTAATGCCACTTATTGCATCAAAACCGATTCAACAACTTGCATATTTTACAGCAATAGAAAAAGGGAATGACCCAGATAAGCCAAGGAATCTAGCAAAAAGTGTTACCGTTGAATAACACGGGGCTTTTTAAAACAAGCATATTAATGCTTGTTTTTTTGTGCGCAAAATTTTTTGCGCACAAAGCACGCAGTTTTGCGTGCTAAAAGCCCCCATTTAAAAGAAAAACAATTTTTAAAACAGAAAAATATTTTAAATAATTTATTAAATAATTTACTTTATATCCTTTATAAAACAAAAAAGCGATAAAATGATTTATCGCTTTTTATAAAGCTTAATTAATATATTAAGATTCAACTATGATAATTAACTATACTATAATATAAATAAAAAAGCCGTGCGGCCAATTCGAACGCATTCACTTTAACCGTAACTATAAAATCAACTCCCACAAGGCAACCTTATGGCACACATTTCATTCCACTTAATGCTGCTGTCTTCCGACCCTGACATGGTTCATGGCGATATGTTGCACAAGACCTTATGTTCAACATCAACTTTAAAGCACTAATTAAAGCAAAAAACGCCCTAGTTGGCTGGTCAACCCTGCTATAGCGGATTGCAGGTTCAGGGCACCGCTAGCTCCCCGTTTAGCACAGCATATTAATTATATAACAAATAAACATAAAAATCAATCATAATTTTTGATTTTTTTAAATTAATTACCAAAAATAAAATAGAAAATTATGTTTCTTTATTAATAAATTTGTTTTAAACCGTTGTAAAAAACAGTCTTATATGCTAGAATAATTTTTATTAAGGTAGGTTTTTTATGGAAGAAGAACAATTTAACAGCGTTGTATTTGAAAGCGCATCAGATGACAAAAAATCTAATGCTCATCGTTTTATTATTGCTTATAATACAATCGACCAAACTTTGCGTTCAGTTTATAATTTTAAACGCAATTTAACTTTTTCAGATATGATAAGAAGGTCAGTATCACTTAACAGTGTTGTCCGAAAATATGAAGATAAACTTATAGATTATGCAAGGCTAAGAAATGCTATAATTCATAACAGCACCGAAGATTATATAATTGCCGAGCCACATTTAACTGTTGTGGAAGAAATGGAAAAAATTGCAGCCTTGGTTTCTAAACCACCTTTGGTTATAAATTCTGTTGCCAAAAAGAACATTTTTGCTATTCAACACGATTTACCACTTAAAAAGGTTATTGAATTGTTTGGAACATCAGGTTTTAAAAATTTACCTGTTTTTGAAAACGACAGGCTAATTGGTGTTGCAACACCAGCAAGATTAATTCAGGCAATAGGTGAGGCGTTGCATAATGGGCGTTTAACCGAAGATTTTATTCAAAGCACAACAGTAAAAGACACTTTAAACCCAGATGATAATGAAGTTGTGTATTGTGTAAGAAGTGAACGACTTACCGTTCAAGAAGCATTAGATGCTTTTTATAGAAACAGAAAGTTGATGATAATTTTAATTTCACAAAATGGAAGCACTGTAGGGAAACTAACAGGTCTTATTACTGTTGCCGATGTAATCGACCTTAACAAAATTGTAGAAGACTATGAATAATGGAGAATATTATGTTTAACAAAGTAGAACCGAAGTTAGATTTAGTTAAAATAGATAATGAAATATTAGAGTTTTGGGAAAAAGATAAAACTTTTGAAAAACAAAACGAGTTGAGAAAAAATGGTGAACCTTATATTTTCTATGAAGGACCACCAGGAATGAATGGCTTGCCACACATTGGGCACGCAACTACAAGAATTTATAAAGATACAATTCTGCGTTATCAATCTATGAATGGTAAAAAAGTTTTAAGACGAGCAGGTTGGGACACCCACGGTTTGCCTGTTGAAGGACAAGCAGAAAAAGAATTAGGGCTTGCAAATAAACAAGAAATTGAAAAAATTGGCGTTAAGAAATTTGTAGAAAAATGTAAAGAAATTGTAAACAAATATGAAAATGAATGGAAAATCGCCACTAAAAAAATCGGTTTTTGGGTAGATTTTGACAAAGCATACCGAACTTGTGATGACAATTACATAGAAAGTGTTTGGTGGTCATTAAAGCAACTTTTTGAAAAAGGTGATATATATGAAGGCTATAGAGTAAGTCCATATTGTCCACGATGTGGAACAAGTCAAGCAAGCCACGAAGTTGCTCAAGGATATAAAACTGTAAAAGATAAAACTATTTATGTAAGATTTAAGTCTAAACAAGAAGAAAACACCTATTTTGTTGCTTGGACAACTACTCCGTGGACATTGCCAAGCAATTCAGCACTTGCAGTTAACCCTAAGATAGAATATTCAAAAATTAAAGTTGAAGATAATTATTATTACATTGCTACTGCTTTAATTAAAAAAGTTTTTGAAGAATTTGAAACAGTTAAAACCTATAAAGGTAAAGAACTTGAAGGGCAAGAGTATGAACCTTTGTTTAAATTACCAAGCGAAACTTTGGGTAATTTAAAGGCATATTATGTTGTTTGTGCCGATTATGTAACTATAACCGATGGAACAGGAATTGTTCACATTGCGCCAGCGTTTGGTCCAGATGATGCGTTGGTTGGAAGAAACTATAACTTACCATTTATCAATCTTATTGATGATAAAGGTTGTTTTACCAATGAAATTGAAAAATACGCAGGAAAGCGCAATATTGTTGCAAATCTTGAAATTATTGAAGACCTTAAACAATCTAAAAATGTTGTTAAAGAGTTTTTATATGAACACGAGTATCCACATTGTTGGAGATGTAAAACACCTTTAATTTATATGCCAAGAGACAGTTGGTTTATAAAAATGACTAAATATCGTGATGAATTAGTCGCAAATAATAACAAAGTAGATTGGCATCCAAGTAATGTAAAAGAAGGAAGAATGGGAAATTTCCTTCAAAATGTGGTAGATTGGAACTTGTCTCGTGATAGATATTGGGGAACACCTTTAAATATATGGAAGTGTGAAAAATGTGGTCATCTTCACTCGGTTGGAAGTAAACAAGAATTAAAAGAACTTGCTAATTTAAAAGAAGATGTTGAGTTGCATAAACCATACATAGATGAAGTAACATTTAATTGCGAATGTGGGGGCGTTATGAAACGCGTGCCACAGGTTATAGATTGTTGGTATGACTCAGGCTCGATGCCTTTTGCTCAATGGCATTATCCTTTTGAAAACCAAGATATGTTTAAAAGTCAATTTCCAGCAGATTTTATAAGCGAAGCACAAGACCAAACTCGTGGTTGGTTTTATACTCTACAAGCAATTAGCACAGCAATATTTAACCAAACACCATACAAGGCGTGTGTAATGTGTGGTCATGTAAACGACAAAAATGGAATGAAAATGAGTAAATCATTGGGCAATGTTGTTAGTGCCGATGAACTTATTGATAAGTATGGCGCAGATGCACTTCGTTTCTATTTTTGTTCAAACAGTGCACCTTGGCTTAGTAAAAAGTTCAATGAAGATGATATAGTAGAGGTTCAAAGGAAATTTATATCAACACTATGGAATACCTATTCATTTTTTGTTCTTTATGCAAACATAGACAAATTTGATGGTAAAGTTGAACTTAAAAATTGCAGTTTAAGTTTAATGGATAAATGGGTTTTATCTGAACTTAATTCTTTAATAGAAAAAGTTAGAGAATATATGGACAACCTTAATTTCACCGATGCTTCAAGAGAAATTGAAATTTTTGTTGAAAAACTTTCAAATTGGTATGTTAGAAGAAGCAGGGAAAGGTTTTGGGTTGATGGGGAAAATGCCGATAAAACTGCTGCATTTGCAACACTTTATTATGTTCTTGTAAATGTTGTAAAACTTGTTGCTCCTTTTATGCCGTTTATATCAGATAAAATTTATCAAAACTTGTGTAATGATGGAAGTGTTCATTTAAGTAATTATCCTGTTGCAGATAAAAGTTTTATCAATAAAGATCTTGAAAAACAAATGAAAGATATTTTAGATATTGTTACTTTGGGCAGAGCAGTAAGGGCAGAAACAGGCGTAAAAACAAGGCAACCCCTTAATAATATGTATGTTCATAGCGTTAATGGTTTAAGTCTTACAGATGAAGAAATTGAGATTATAAAAGATGACTTAAACATTAAAAATTTCAAAGTTATTGAAGATGCTGGGAAATATATAACTTTTGAATTAAAACCTCAACTTAAAACATTAGGTCCAAAATATGGGGCTAAACTTGGAAAAATAAGAGAATTTTTATCAAATGTTGAACCAAATTCTTTTGTATCTGAACTAAAAATGGGTAAAATAGTTAAAGTTGATGATGAAATTGAACTTTCACTTGACGATGTTTTAATTTATCCACAATCAAAGCCAGACTTTTGTGCAGATGTTAACAATGGTATAACAGTTGTGTTAGATGTTGTTTTAACACCAGAATTAATTGCAGAAGGTCATATGCGTGAAATAGTAAGTAAAATTCAAAATATGAGAAAAGAGTTTGGGCTTGAAGTAGAAGATAGAATTGATGTTCAATATGTGTGCGATGATGAAATTGATGCAGTATTTAATCAATTTGATAATGAAATTAAACTTATAGTTCTTGCAAATTCACTTACAAAAGGCGAAAATGGCGAATTTTCAAGAGATGTCGATATAAATGGACATAATGTTAAAATTACATTAAAAAAGGTTTAAGGAATAGAGATGGAAGTTTTATTTGAAGATAATCAATTACTTATAGCATTAAAATCACAAAACCAATTAATGAGTGATTTAGTAGAAGAAACAAAAATCTATCTTACTCAAAACAATAAAAAATCAACATATGTTGAACCTTTATATGATATTGATTATCTAGCAGGTGGTCTAGTTCTTTTTGCTTTAACAAGTAAAACAAAACAACGCTTAACTTTGCAACTTTCAGACAATGATTTAACAACAAAATATTTTGCCGTTGTTGTTGGGCAAAATAAAGAAAAAAGCAACACCATTGTTTGTTATGCCCACACTAATAAACAAACTAATTTGCTAGAACTAATTCCACAATTAAATAAAGATGCCATAAAACTTCAATCTAAATACACAATATTGCAAACTAATCAACAAATATCACTATTACAATGTGTTTCAACCAATGTTCATTCGCAAGAAAATAGATTTATTTTATCTTCGCAAAATATGCCAATATTTGGGGATAAAAAATATAAAGGCGATACACTTGCAAAACACACAAATACTGCTTTGTGGCTGGTTGAACTTAAATTTATGCACCCAACAACTAAACAGTATTTAACTTTTAAAAGTTATCCACCGAAAACAAAACCTTGGACTTATTTTGATGTGGATAGGTTCTTAAGAGTTTAAAATATTAAATAAAAAAGGGGAAAGCAATGAATATAGCAAAAACTATATTAATTCTGGTTGTTGTTATAATACTTGCTGTTGGTTTGGGGTTCGGAATTTATTTTCTTGTAAATAAACCATCAGAAAGTTCAGCATCTGTTTATAATTCATATAAACAACTAGTTGAATCTGAAGAATATAAAACCTATATATCAAAGGTTAATGATGACCCTAATAATGAATTGTTAACTTTTGGCAATAACATTGATGAAAACTATAAATTTACAAATTCGTTTTATAATGCTGAACAACTTATTTTTGATACTTTGGCAGTCGATTTATATTTTGCTAATGGTGGAGAAGGAAGTTTAAGAAACCAGATTGTTCAACAAATAACTAGTTTTAAAAATGCCTTAACCGAAGTTAACAGGTCTATAAGGTTGTTTGAGACAAATAAAGAACTTTATGCCGATAAAGTAAACGACATCACATCTGCCGAATATGCCGAGTTAGTAGCCCAATTTTCTTATATTCAAAAAAATGTTGCTTTGCAAGCAAAATATCTTGCCAACATTAATTCATCAATGTTTGAATATGTAAAGTCAACTGTTTATAATAACAGTATAAATTCTTCTTTAAAATATAGTTTGCTAGATTGCTTATTTAACCAAGTAGAACTTGTTAATTTATCTTGGGATAATCTTGAAATAAAATCAACCGACACAGCATCAGAACAAAGTAGAAAAATTGCAAATCACAGAATTTTACAAGAAGATACCGATAAAATTTATAAAGTTTACAAGCAAGAAGAAACAACAAATTTTGAAAATGTTTCAATAGAAAATAGCACAGCATATAAATTTGTAGTGGCATATACAAATCTTGATAAAGAAACTTTTTTTGAAAATATAGATAAATCTAATTACTATAAAGGTTTAACAGCACAGCAACAAAGCGAAGTTGCACCTGTTTACGATTTTATAGGTTTTAGTAAAGGTGGTGCGTAATGAAAGTTAATAAATTTTTATTAAGTTTTGCACTTGTGCTTTGCTTAATTGGAACATCTTTATCTTTTGCTGGCTGTGGGAAAAGTTATACTTATGCCGAACTTAGAGAAAGTTATATAAGTATGGTAGAAACATATCCAGATTTTTTTGATGATGAAAATTTTGTTGATATCACTTATAACACGCAAAATCTTAACAATGCAATAAACAATGGGAATAAATCATATAACTTTACTAAACTTTCTAATGATTTAAGCAATACCGAAGCAGTGTATGAACCTGTTTTACGAGCAAGTTTAATGATGGCTTCTACATTTTTAATTCCAAGTAATGATATTGGAACGAGTATTCCAGCAGACAAATTAAATGAAGCATATCAATCACTAGAAGAATTAAAAACTTGTTTTCATAACTTAAATGAATATAAAACATCTTTATTAGAATTTTTCACAATGCAAAGTTTTGATCAAGCTGATTCAGTAATTCAAATTCATTTAAAAAACTATTGTGAAGAGTTATATAACACAATTCAAGTAAGTTGTGATTTTTCAGAGTTGTTTGAACAAATTTATGCAAATTATATATTCAATGATGAAAGTATAGTAAGACCAGGTGCGCTTGTTACAGGTTCTGTTAGGTTTGAATATTTAACAAAAATAACCGAGTTTGCAAGAATTTATCAACAGTTTCAACTATCACTTATTCATAATCAAATATTAGAAGGACCACAAGACGCTTCAAAACCAATAGAGTTAAATGAAACAAGCATTTGTAGCCAACTTTTATTACAATATGAAGAGATAAAAAACTGTAAAATGGAAGGAACTATCAACGAGTCTATTTCAAATCAAGAACAAAATATAATTAACGCTTATAATAATTTAAATAAGTATAATGATATTTACTATTCAAACTATAGAAACGCTTTAAATGCTGTGTCTAAATATGATATGGAAACATTAACATTGCAAAGTAGTGATGTTCAATTAACAACAGAACAACAAGCGTGTATTGATAAAATAAATGAATTTTTAAACACAGATTGTAATAATATTTTAAACTATATGAATACCATACAAGAATATGTTTTAATTTACAATGGAGTAATATAAAATGGATAACGAAAAACTTGCCAATCTTTTATTCCCACAAATAGATAAAACACCAGAATATTGGGAAAACAAATATCCACAAAGAAAATTAAAATATGGGGCAGAAGTAACGCGTTTTGCACCTAGCCCAACAGGGTTTGTTCATTTTGGTGCATTATATACAGCACTTATAAATAAAAAAATAGCAAGTGAATCTTCTGGTATTTGCTTTTTGCGTATTGAAGATACCGACAAAAAACGAGAAGTTGAAAATGGTGCAAATTTCTTAATTAATGGCTTGCAAAACTTTGGGTTAGAGTTTGATGAAAGTCCTGTTACTGGGGGCGATTATGCTCCGTATGTGCAAAGCGAACGAAAAGAAATATATTTAACATATGCAAAAGAATTGGTAAGGAAAGGTCTTGCTTATCCTTGTTTTTGCTCACACGAAGAATTAGACGCCATTCGCCAATCTCAAGAACAAAATAAAGTAAATACTGGTTATTATGGAAAATATGCAAAATGCAGGAATTTAACATACGAAGAAATTGAACAAAATATAAAAGAAGGTAAAAGTTTCGTATTGCGTTTTAAATGCCCATACACTGCAGAGCAAAAAATAAAAACTTATGATTATGTTCGTGGAGAACGCGAAATACCACAAAACGAAAATGATGCAGTAATAATAAAGTCAAATGGTTTACCACCATATAACCTTGCACATGTTGTTGATGACCATCTTATGCACACAACTTTTGTAATAAGGGGAGATGAATGGCTGTCATCATTATCAGAACACTTACAGTTATTTGAAGCATTTGGTTTTAAGCCTCCAAAATACGCACACATTTCACCAATTCAAAAACTTGAGAACGGGAACAGAAGAAAAATAAGTAAACGAAAAGACCCTGAAGCAGATGTTGAATATTTCTTTAAAAAAGGATATCCTGTGCAGTCATTAACAGAATATTTAATGACTTTAGCAAACAGTAATTTTGAAACTTGGAGATTACAAAACCCAACAGCCAATATCAACGAATTTAAGTTTTTAATATCTAATGTAAGCCCAAGTGGTTCATTGTTTGATATATTAAAACTAAATGATATAAGTAAAAATGTAATTTCAAAATTTACAGCAACTGATGTTTATAATCTTTGTTATAAGTGGGCTTTAAAATATAATCCAGATTTATCGGCATTATTGTCAAATAATAAAGAATATTGTATAAAAATGTTTAATATAGACCGTGAAATTGCCAAACCAAGAAAAGATATAAGCCATTGGGAAGAAGTTTTGCCAACATATAGTTATATGTTTGATGAATTTTATGATGCTAAAAAAATTGTTTTTCCAGAACAATTTGATAAACAAGATATAAAAGTTATTTTGTCTAAATATGGTGATATTTTTAACGAAAATGACGAACAAAGTCAGTGGTTTGAAAGAATAAAGGAATTATCAGAAAGTATTGGGTTTGCTAAAGAAGTGAAAATGTTTAAACAAAACCCAGAACAATATAAAGGGCATTGTGGAGATGTTTCAACAATTATAAGAGTGGCATTAACAGGTAAAACACAAACACCAAACTTATATGATATTTGCTTATTATTGGGTAAAAATAGAATAAAACAAAGATTTTTAAATGTTTTAAAAGAAATTTAAAAATTTTTGATAATTTTATTGACTTTAATAATTATTTATGTTAGTATTATTAAGTATTCACTTGTAAAACTAACATCTATGGGGGTATAGCTCAGCTGGCTAGAGCACCTGCCTTGCAAGCAGGGGGTCATCGGTTCGAATCCGATTATCTCCACCATTTAATTCGGGGTTGTGAAAAACACAATCCCTAATTAATATCTAATAAGACAGTTGTTAAAGTCTTTAAAACAATTTACGGGAGGCTAGCTCAGCTGGTTAGAGCATCCGCCTGATAAGCGGAAGGTCGATGGTTCGAGTCCATTGTCTCCCACCAAAGAAGCACCTTAAAACGAGGTGTTTTTTTGTTTTACAAAACCTTACGCTTTGCAAACGGAGTTTGCGTTGCGTTAAAGCAACATCAGGCGGAACGCGTGAAACGAAGTTCAACCCAACAAAGTGAATAATTGATAGGAAATAAAAAGTAATATGTTGGGTTATAAGCGGAGGGTCGATGGTTCGAGTCCATTGTCTCCCACCAAAGAAGCACCTTAAAACGAGGTGTTTTTTTGTTTTACAAAACCTTACGCTTTGCAAACGGAGTTTGCGTTGCGTTAAAGCAACATCAGGCGGAACGCGTGAAACGAAGTTCAACCCAAAATCAATATTTTACTTTAAATATTAAATTTTAATCATAAAAAATAAATTTTTTAATATTATATTTGTTGTTGACTAATAATTTATAAATAGATATAATCTTTTTATATATTTAAAGGAAATATTATGTTAGAGTTTTTATTTAATCTAATCGAGCAAACATCTCATGGAGTGCAGATTTTTTTATTTATAGTATGTTTAGTATTGGGAATGTTTGCTCTTATAAAAGGTGCAGATTGGTTTGTAAGTGGTGCTTCAAAAATTGCAAAAAAACTTGGAATATCTAGTTTAGTTGTTGGTTTAACCATAGTTGCGTTTGGAACAAGCGCACCTGAAGCGTCTGTAAGTATAAGTTCATCTATTGCAGGTGCAACAGACATTTCAACAGGTAATATTGTTGGCTCAAATATATTTAATTTACTGGTCGTTCTTGGAATGTCGGCTTTGTTTATGCCAGTTATAATTAATCAAACTGTTATCAAACGCGATATACCAATAATGCTTGGTTCTGGTATTTTGCTTATGATATTTAGTTTCTTTTTTGGTGGAGAAAATGCAAACGAATTAATACGAATTGAAGGTATTATTTTACTTGTATTTTTAGTTTTATATGTTGTTTTTACAATTATTGATGAAAAGCGCAAAGCACCCAAATTAACACCAGAAGAAATGGAAAAAGAAAAAATAGAAAAATCCAAAATAAATATATGGATAAGTTTGCTTTGGTTAGTAATTGGTCTTGTTTTGGTTATATTTGGTGGAGAATTAGTAACATACGGTGCTCAAAATATAGCATTAGAACTTGGTGCAAGTGAAGCACTTGTTGGTTTAACAATAGTTGCAGTGGGAACAAGTTTGCCAGAACTTGTAACATCAATTGTTGCTGCTAAAAAGAAAGAAAACGAAATTGCGTTAGGAAATGTTATTGGTTCAAATATATTTAATATATTATTTATCTTAGGTGCAGCATCTACCATAGCACCATTGTCTATCAGCACAGCAGTTTTAATTGATACTGTTATTATGTGTGTATTATTTTTGGCATTTTTCATTCTTTGCTTATTTAAAAGAAAACTTGGTAAAACAGAAGGTATAATTTTTTTAGTTCTATATATTATTTATTTAGTTTATATTATACTTCGCGATATGAATATTTTGTAAAAGTTGCTTTTGCAACTTTTTATTTTTAAAAAGTTAAAATTTTTGTGTGTAGTATAGGGCATATTCAAGTTTTAAACCAATTTTAAAAAATAATTTCTGTTTTAAGTAAAAATTATTTCTATTGACAATTTTTTACTTGTGTGATATATTATGCTTGATAAAACTATTAGGAGAACATATGAAAGATTATATACTTGCATCAACAATGGTAGGTGTAGAACCTGATATAGAACAATTTAAAGATTTCAGTGCAAAACAAGCAGGTGTCTGCTATATGCCAAACGATATAGTTTCAATTTTAAATGAAGAAGAAATAAAAACTCAAAAGCGATTAAACAACATTTTAACCAACAAACACTTAAGTCCTTTCGAGCATTGTTCTGTAACTTTTCATTTTGTTGGATTACCCAAAATAATGGCGATGGAGTTAAATAACTGTAAACTTTACGCAACATCAGAAAAAAGTGGTCGTTATACAGTGTTTGACAGTGGAAATCAAATAGAAACAGATTTATACAATAAGTGGCAAGAAATTATCAGAGAGCAGATAGATAAAACCTATGTTTTTGACCCTTTTGAAAACAAAACTTGCCTTGCATTAAACGGCTCTAGAGCAACCAGAGAAGATATAGAAAATGGTAATATTAAATGGGTTAAAATACCATATTTAAGCGATAATAACAGAAAAAAATTGTCAATGGAAACTGCAAGATATTTTCAATCAATTATGACGCCTGTGGCTTTTACGCACACATTAAATTTAAGACAAATAAATAATATTTATAATTGGGCAGGTCAAATTCTTGATGAAGAAAATTCGCACCCAATTCACGAATTGATGAAGCCATCTTTAAAAGAATTAAGAGAATGTTTTGAAAATCGCAATCTTGTTGTAGATGGATTGTTTGATGAAAAAGGCTCTTCTTTCAGTTTAATTCAGCAAGATAGAAAACTAATTGGGGGCGAACAATTTGGCGAATATTACGCAACACAATATAAAGGAAGTTTTGCACAACTTGCTCAAGCACTAAGACATAGAACATTAGACTATTCTATGTCGCTTCCACCTGAAGAAGATAAATCTTTTTATACACCTGTAATAATTCTTGATAATAAAGATTTATGTGAAGAGTGGCAAGAAGATATGCAAAAAGTTAAATATCCACTTGGGCAAATGGTGGATATTACAGAAGGTGGGCATTGGTCTAAATTTATTTTGAAAACAAAAGAGAGACTTTGCGTGCACGCACAATTAGAAATTAATAAACAAACCGTTGAAACATTAAACAAATATGTATCTAGTTTAAAAGTAACATCTCCAGAACAAGCCGAAATTATGGAAAGATTTACCAAAGGAGCAAGATGCACATTCCCTAAAGACGAATATCAATGTAAAAGCCCTTGTGGTTTTAAAGAAGGGGTTACAATGGAACGCCAAATATAATGAAAAACAACAACCATTGTTGTTTTTTGTTTTTTATAGACCTTTTAAATAAACTTTATTGCTTAAAATAATACAATGATTTTATTTTAAATTTCAGTTTATAGAATAAAAAAAGTAAAACGGGGTAAAAATAACAATAAATCAAATAAGGAGTGATTTATGACATTTAACCCATTTAAAGAAAAAGGTGTATCAAAAGATGAATTTTTTATAAATTGGAACAATATGTATCCAAAAAGCTACGATAAAAATGAAGTTGACCCATATACCAGATTAAGAGTTATTTTAATGAACGGAACAGAATATGAAAGTAATTGGTTTTTACACCAATTTTCAAGACATTGCTCTAATAATGAATTAAGACGCGATTTAGCGCTTGTTAGACGAAACGAACAGCAACAGCAAAAAAAGATTGCTTGCTTAAAGCCAATTGATGAAACCATACTTGAAACAACAATAGGTTACGAGCAACTTGCTGTAGATTTAACAGCGCATTTAGCAAGAACAGAACCAAATGAGTATGTTAAACAGGTATTAGATTTTGCTTTGCTTGAAGATTTCGACCATTTATATCGTTATTCTGATTTGTTAGAGAATGATGCAGGAATACACGCTGAAAAACTTGTTGGAAATTATACCGAAATTATGCCGGGGCGTCCTACTATTGCAGAACACAGACACCCAAACGATGATGTTCGTTTTTGGGTCGATTATAAATCGGCAGACCCAAGAACAAAACTTCATATAAGTATAATTACAGCAGCAGAACAACAAACAATGAATTATTATATGAATCTTGGTTGCTTTTATCATAACGATTATGGCCGTAAATTGTTTCAAGAAATTGCTATGATAGAAGAACAACATGTTTCAAGTTATGGCAGCCTAATGGATACAACAACAAGTTGGCTAGAATGTTTGTTATTACACGAATACACAGAATGTTATCTATACTATTCTTGTATGCACGATGAAACTCATCCAAAGATAAAGAAAATTTGGGAAGCACATTTAGACCAAGAATTAGGTCATTTACATCTTGCAGCAAAATTGTTAGAAAAATATGAAAACAGAGGTTGGGAAGATGTGTTTACCTGTGGTGGCGATTTCCCTGAAATTTTAAAATTAGAATCAAATAAAGATTATATTCGCGATATTATAGCAAACACTGTAAGAAATACTTCAAACAAAGAAGAAATTACACCACTTGTTAATTTACCAGAAGAACATGATTATTTTAAATATCAATCAATAGTAAACACGCCATTAAGGTCAGTGCCAAGCCACGATGTAATTTCTAATTATATCAAAAAGCACGGTCAAGATTATAGATATCAAGATGAAGCACACCCAATTAAAGAATTAAACAATAGAAAAAAAGACAATATAGATGTTGGCAGAGTTCCTGGTAAATAAAAAGTAGTTGTAATAAAGAAAAAACAAGCTAAGAGAAATTTTATAATTTTAGAATCAGTTAGACTTATCTTTAAAATAAATGCAAAAATAAACGTCTTGGGGGCGTTTTATTTTATTAAAAAATGGGTATTGACTTTTGGGGTGTTTTATTGTATAATATAAACAGGTAAATAAAGGGAGAAATGCCGTGGAAAAAGTTAAATATAATTTAGAAAATGTTAAAGAAGCAATAAAAGTTGCTAACCAACTTTATGGTTTAAATAAAGAAGAAATTGAACAATTTTGCACAAAATGTCTTGAAGCAGAAAATAGTTCTATAGATTTTGCATTAACTGCATATGTTAGCTCAGTTTTGTTTGATGGTGGGAACAGAGAATTAGAAGATTTTCTTGCAGATAAAAATGTTCCAAACAGTTTTAAATATGGTTACATTAAAAATATAAAGGGTAAAGTTTCAGATAAAAAATTTGAAAAATCTCTTGAAAAGATAGCAGACACTTTAAATCCAAAAGTTGATACTTGTTCTTACTTTAATTTTGTTAATGATTTTATAATGCCAGAAAAGAAAATTAAAAATCCTACAAAATATATTGTGCCTTTAATGGAATTGGAAAAAGAAAGATATAAACTTTTAGATTGGACTTTTAGTTATGAATCAACAGGGGTTATGAAAGATTATATTCAACCAACTAAGAATGCACCATTTAATCACATTGGTATTAGAGCAGATAATCTTATAAAACATTATCCATTAAGTGAACAATTAATTAAAAAAGCTGTTGGAAATAAACAAAATAAAGAAGTTATTAAGTATATGAGAACTCTTGCTAATGATATGGATGTTCAAGCAGTTAACAATATAGTTGAATCTTGTCAAAAACAAGACCAAATGTAATTTTATAAAACAAATTTTTTAAAAAACTGTATTAATACAGTTTTTTATTTTTTAGTAAAGTTATTAAAAATAAACTTATTTTAATTTTACTTTGATAATATTTTTAGTAATAATTATATTTTATTAAAGTTAAGTAAATAAATATTTGTAATATAAAATATTACCATATTGCTAAATTAGAGTATTTTTCTAGTTATTAAGTTGACAAAAATTTTTATAATTTGTATCATTTTAATATAAATTAGCAAAATATGTATAATTTTGTATTACAAAAGGTGGACTTATGCTAGATAAAAATAAAGAAGAATTTATTAAAATTTATACAGAAAACATTAAAAGAGAAGGCGCAGATAAACTTTTAGAATGGCTTTTAAAATCAGATTTTTTCACAGCACCAGCAAGCACAAAATTTCATTCAGCAATAGAAGGTGGCTTGTGCTTCCATTCATTAAATGCATATCATAGATTTTTAAAAATTGTGCAAACTGAATATGGCAGTAATTGGCAAGATAAAATTTCACCAGAAAGCGTTGCAATAATTGGGCTTTTGCATGATATTTGCAAAGTAAATTCTTATAAAACAGAACTTAGAAATGTTAAAGTTAATGGCAGTTGGGTTCAAGTTCCATATTTTGTTAATGATGACCATTTGCCATATGGGCATGGCGAAAAATCGGTTTATATAATTTCAGGCTATATGCGTTTAACAAGAGATGAAGCAATGGCAATTAATTGGCATATGGGTGGCTTTGATGCAAGAGTTAGGGGTGGAAGTTATGCTTTAAGTGATGCTTTTTATTTACATCCAAATTGTTTACTCTTTCACATTGCCGACATGGAAGCGACATATCTTGATGAAACTGTAGAGAAAGAAAAATAGGGGGAAATATTTTTTGGAAAACACACTTTATAAAAGGGGACAACTTATAGATTTACATATACATACACAATATTCAGATGGTATGTACACAGTTCCAGAGTTGTTAAAATATGCGCAAAAGCGTGGTTTGGAAGTGATTTCTTTTACTGACCACGACTTATTATCTGCAAACTATGAGGTAAGAAGTTTAAACAGGCAAAATGGCTTTACAGGTAAATACATAAACGGTTGTGAAATAAGTGTTTCTTTTAAAAATAAAAAATATGAAGTTTTGGCATATGATTTTGATTTAGACACTTTGGCACAGTTTGAAGCGTTAAATATTGATTACCAGTTTGCAATAGAAGAGCAAAGGTTGGAAAAATTAAAAGATTTAGGAATTAAACTTGGTTTTAAAGTTACTCCAAATTTAAAATTCGACCCAAAGCACAGAACTGCACATAAAACATTTTTTCACGATTTAGGCAAGTATCCTGCAAATAAAGCAGTATATGAAGAATATGGAATAGAAAAATCAAATAATCTTTATCGTGAACATATGGCAAAACCGGGTTCATTATTTCATTGCTATGACATTGTAACAGAAACTCCATCTATCGATTATGTGTGCAAAAAAATTCATCAAGCAGGTGGAAAAGCAATCTTTGCGCACCCATTCTATGTTTATAATGAAGCAGACCCAAAAGGCTTAATAAAAGATTTGGCATCACTGCATATTCTTGATGGGTTTGAAAGTATTCATAAAAAATTTACACTTGAAGAATGCTTGTGGGTTCAAAAATTCTGTTTAGAAAACGATTTAATTCCAACTGCTGGAACTGATTTTCACGGCGATGGTTTTAAAATTGATGGCGTGGCTTTTGCTCCTGAATGTTTGGGCTATGTTAAATATGCACAAATAGAAACAAGACTTCCAATAATAAAAACATACGAGGTGGAAAAATAATGGATATGTTAGCATATATAATATTTTGGATTATAGGTTTAGTAATTGCTTTTGTTCCTTTAATCCTTGGTTTTATTAAATTCGTTAATCTTAACGAACAAACAGCAAAAAGAAAACGAATTTTAATAGCTATGAAAAATAACAGTTATGCTCCAAGACAAAGCAAAATAGATGATTCTTTAGAAAACATCATTGCATTACCAGTAAGAAAAGATGCTTTTCCAGCAACAGTTTTTGAAGACGGAAAACGCAAACTTTATGTTTCAAAAAAATCTAAATAAGGTTAAAAATGAAAACAATACTATTTATTTGCACAGGAAACACCTGTCGTTCTCCAATGGCTGTAAGCATTTTAAAGCAAATGTTAAAACAAAATAATTTAAAAGCAAATGTTATTTCTGCTGGTTTAGATGTTAGGGAAGGTCAGCCAATGACCGAAAACGCTAAAACAGCGTTAAAGCAATTGGGCATCAGAAAATCAAAACATATGTCAAAACAACTCACAAAACAAATGCTAGATAAAAGTGATTTAGTTGTTACAATGACTAATCAGCAAAAGCAACATTTGCCTAAAATGCGCAAAATAATTTCTCTTGCTGATTTAATAGGGCAGGATATAGAAGACCCATTTATGCAAAATTTAGAAGTATATGTTGCAACAGCAAAGCAGATACAACGAGCATTACAAAAAATTGTTGATTATTTAAAGCAAGGAGTTTAATATGATATATATTGCAAGCGACCACCAAGGATATATTATAAAATGCAGAATTATAAATTGGTTAAAAAAGAATGATGTTGCCATAACAGATTTAGGAACAAATAGCACGGACAGAGTTGATTTTCCTATATACGCAAATAAAGTTGCCGAAAAAATCAAACAAGAAAAAACTGATTTTGGCATTTTAATTTGTCGAACAGGTCTTGGTATGAGTATGGCAGTAAACAGACATAAGGGCGTAAGAGGTGCTTTGTGTAAAAATAAAAAAATTGCAAAACTTTCGCGTGAACATAATGATGCAAATGTTTTAGTTTTAGCGGCAGAAGGTTTAAGTTTATGCAAAGCAAAAAAAATTATAAAAACCTTTTTAAACACACAGTTTTTGGGTGGAACTTATCAAGACCGTGTTGAAATGCTTGACATTGATTAATTTGATAAAAAACATAAAAAGAATGACAGTTTTTGTCATTCTTTAATTTTTAAGTTCTTATTGAAATTTTAATTGCATATTTAATAATTATATAACTGCATAAAGTTTAAATTGCAAGGAGGAAATAAATGAAAAAAATATTAATGTCGTTAGCATTACTTTTAATTGTGCCAATTATGTTTACTGCTTGTGGACAAGATTTGCAACAAAAATGTAAAGATAATATTGCAGATATTAGATATAATTATTTTGAAGGAGAAACAGAAAATTGGAGAATTTCATTAACAAGTGGAATGCGCGAATCACCTTATAATTACGATGGTAAAGCAGGAGAACTTGTTGAATTTTCTTTTGTTTCAATATCAGCAAAAAACAATGCGCCTAACATTGGTTATGCTTATCAAGTAGATATAAACGACGAAACCTTGGAGGGTATGTTCGAGCAAAGCCCTTATGATGAAAATAATTACGGCGTTGATTTAGGGCAAAAAGTTAATGATACTGATGAAATTTATGTTTATGTAAATAACGGTCAAACTTCAGAAGTTGCAAAACTTGAATGTGTATCAGTAAACTTTCAATTAAATGCAGAGCAAGCATTAGAACAAGCCATTAATGAAGTTCAAAATGATATTTTAAGTAAATTAAGTGGTAATTTTGAAGTTTATGTAAAAGTTATAAGTGATGAAGACAAAACAATAGATACAAAATTTTGGTATGTTTTATTTGCAGATGAGAATGGTGGTGAAATAACGGTTATTATAGATCCAAACACAAAACAAATTATTTTGAAAAAAGTGTAACAATTTTAATTAATTTTTAATATTATGGCTATGTGGAGAAAAAATACAAAAGACTTAAAATACACAAAAGACACTAATATACAAATGAATAAATACATATCGCAAAGATTGCGTTTAAAATACTATCTCCTTTGAAAAAGTTAAAAAATATCAAAATAAAATTTGCTTAAATGCAAAGAAATACAAAAAGTTTTAACCAAATTAAAACTTAAATAAATTCAGGAGGTTCAAAAGATGTTCAGCAAATTATTTGGTGGAATGGACGGCTGTGGTTGTTCTTCTATGAGCAAAAATTCTAGTTGTGATGTTTTAACATTATTGGTTATTCTTTATGTTTTGCTTAATTGTGGAATATTTAACTGTGGCATAGACCTTTGCACAATCTCTATATTATTACTTTTCTTTTGTATGTGCTTTAAGAAAAAATCTTGTCCTTGTGAATGCTAATTTTTAAAATTAATAGCATTTTTATAAAAAATCAAGTTCTATTTTGAACTTGGTTTTTTTATTTTATCTATTTTTGTAATTAAAAAACAATAGAATTTTCATTATGTAGTTGAATAAAATTTTTAAATTTATAAAATCAAAAAAGACAAAACAAGACAAATTTAGACAGCATAGAAATTAACAAATTTCAAAAATTAATATCAGCTGCAGATAGTGAAAATTTTCTAGATAAATATATCTTTATTTGTTGACAAATAAAAAAGATTGTTATAAAATATCTATGTTTACTAATTAAAAGAACAAGGAGACTTTCATGAAATTTAAAAACTTTGGAAAGATAGCATGTATGGGCGTTGTTATGGCTGTCGCAGGAACTTTCGGTTTATCTGGGGTAGATGCAAAAACAACATCAGTGCTTGCAAAAACAGCATCATCTACCAACATGGGTGAAACTATAAGCATTCAGTCATACAAAACCAATTATACAGTTGATGATATAAAGGTTAATAATACAGATGGCAGTCCTTATAAAGGTAATAAATATGTTGTTTTGCCAGATGCAACAACATCAGGTGGAACTGTATCTGTTACAGCAACAAACTCAGTGGGTAAAAAAGCAGATGTTTATCAATTAGATGGTCATAATTGTCTTGATTTATCTTCTGATAAAGGCGTTTATTATATAACTTATTCTGTTACAACCAATGGGGTAACAACTGCGACTAAAGAATTAAGAATTGCAATAGATACCATAGTTCCAACTTATGATTGGGACCAAAACACAAAACAAATTATTCCAGCAAAAGTTAATGCAGGAAGCACCATTGCTTTCCCATATCCATCAATTATTGATGAAAGCGCTGAATCAGAAGATGGCGAAACTGTTTATGTTAAACACAACGGAAACGATTTAACAGACGATTATTTTGCAACCTTAGACGATGCAGCAACAAAGGATGCAGGGCTTACAGTAGTTTTAACTGACCCACAAAAAAGAGAAATAACTTTAACCAAAAATGGAACTGATGCTAATGCTGGAAAAGGCTATTACAGTGTTAATATAACAGATGCTTTCAGCACAGGTAAATACACTTTAACCTACACATATTCTTCAGAAAATGCCTATACAATTAAAAAAACATATACTTTCGAAGTTGTTACAAAAGAATATTTTGACCAAGTTGAAGATGTAACTTTAAAAATTTCTGCATTATCTTCAGCAATGCCAACAAGTATGGAACTTAATGTTGAAACGCAATTACCATACCCAACTGTAACAAACACCGAAACAAACGAAGAAGTAAGTGTTTACACTGTTATAACAGTAACTTGCACACCAAGTGATGGTGGCAAAGTTGTATCTTGGAACAGCGAAGATAATCCAGAATTATTTGAAGACTTTAAATTCAAACCTACAATTGCAGGTAATTATAACATTTCATATACTGTAAGAGATTTTGCAGGTAACACAGCAAGTGCAGAATACAGAACTATAAGAAATGTTAAAAAAGGAACAACTGGTTCTGAAGTTTATGTTGTAGAATCATATACAACAAACTTAGAAGCAATTAAAGGCTTAACATCAGAAGAAGTAGATGATGCATTTAAGAATGGAACATTAGTTGCTGCAGATTATGCTATTCCAACAAAAATTTCAACAGGAACTCAGGTTACATTCCCTGCAATTTATGGTATTGATTTAACAGATAGTTTTGACGACTTATCTTTCTCAAGAATTATCACAAACAGAACAACAGGAGGAACAAGTTACACTTATTCTGCAACATCTACTGACAACACTCGTAAAGTTGACCCAGACCAAAGTTTTACATTTACTTTTGAAGAAGCAGGAACTTATACAGTTCGTTATCAAATGAGAGACAGCACTTCAACAAACAGCACAATTTATTATGACCCATTTACAATAACTGTTGAAGATAACTACGAAGATACTAAAGCACCAGAAGTTACTTTGTTAAATGTAGCAAACAATGTAACAGCAGGCAGCGAAACAAGTTTTTCAGTTAGAGCAATAGATTATGAAAATGATGAAGATGACACAATTGCAGATGCAAATCTTAAAATTGTTGTTCAATATCAATTTTCTGATGGGGACCTTACAACATTATTTGCTGATGATGAAGGTAACTATACAATTAAAATACCTGAAGCGCAAACAGGTGAGATAACTGTAAAAGCAACAGCAACAGATGATGCAGGTCATTCTTTCACTGCAACAAAAACAATTCAAATTAAAAACTATTCATCAGACACTTCAGCACCAACAATTTCTGCAGATTTTGATTTTGGTGAAGATTGGTTTACCGATGGTGGTAGTGGTTCAGATTTCAAGGTGTTTACAAAAGGTGATGAGGTTACATTACCAACAGTAACATTCAGTGATGGAAGTGATAATCTTGTTGTTACTGCTTATGTTGACCATGTTGAAACAGGTAGTAACCTTGCAGTATTTAACGGTTTAAGTGGAACAGGAAGCACTGTAAGTTTTGGTGGCGAAAAAATAAATTTAACAAATGCTGGAACTTATGTTGTAACATATATTGCATCAGACCCAGCAGGTAATATGGCTGTTAAATCTTTCCAATTCACAGCAGCAACAAACACAGCACCTACAATTTCAGGGCTTGGAAATATAAGTGGAACAGCAGAATGGGGCGATGAAATAGACTTAGTTTCACCAATAACAGTATATAATGATACTGATGTTGTTAATTATGATATCGTTTATGTTCCAAACAGCACAACAGATATTGCAACTTTCTTAAGAGATGAAGTTCAAAATGGAAGTCTTGTAATTCAAGTAACAGGTAACTATATTGCATTACCTGACAACAAAATTCAAGCACGCGAAGGAACAATCACTGTAAATTATTGGGCAAAAAGTGAAAACGGACTTTATAATGAAAACCCACAAACAAAAACTATTACAGCAGAAGATACAACTGCACCAACATTCTATGTAGATGAAAGTTTATTACCAGACACTATGGAATTCAATAGTGAAGCAGATAATGAAACAGATAAATCTAATTGGATTTATATTCCTTCAATAGAAAATGTTGTTGATAACGGTAGTGGTGTTGATTTTGATTCATTATCAATTATAGCACAATATTCTTCTTCAACTCAAAACCTAGAAATCCATGATATTCCAGCAGATGATGCTGAACACGCAGGTTACTATGGTTATATTGTTGCAACTAAAAACGGAACAATAAATATAACTTATTCAATCAGTGATAGAAGACAAAATATATCTGAAGAAACAGTTTTATCAATAGCAGTTGGTGATGTAACACCACCAGAAATGTCTTTAGATGACCTTAATGTTGAGAAGAGTTATAGTATAGGAGATATTCTTTCTATAAAACTTGGTGATATAAAAGTAACTGATGATTCTGATGTTCAAGATGACCCAAGCACAGATGAAGATGAATCTGAAAACAATGTTAAGTCTGAAAAAATAACAGTAACACTTACTTGCGATGGTTCAACAGTAAGTAAAGTAGACTCATCTATTGATAAAGTTCAATACGACTTTAAAATTGAAAAAGCAGGAAGTTATGTATTAACATTTAGAATCACAGATGACGCTGGCAACACAACAACTAGAACTCTTGAATTTACAGTTTCAGAACCATCTTCAGCTCCTGTTATTTCAACAGCCGTATGGGGAACTGTATTAATCATCGTTTCATTGTTAATTTTGGGTGGTGTAATTTACTTCTTTATTAAACCTAGTAAAACAAAAGTAAAAGACACAAAAACAAAATCAACTAAAAACGAAGAAAAAGATAAAGAATAATAATTAAAAAGAGCCTTTAGTCTAGTCGTTTTGAAACTAGCGGTATTTTGAGAAAAGAAAAGAGTATAAATTAAGTTTAAATCTTAAAATATACTCTTTTTTTGTTATATCACTACATACACATCATATGATTTCGTAAAGGTTTTTGTTGTTCCACCTTTAAATTTTCTAGTTGTTGTTAGAGTTTCAGTAAAAACTTTTGTAGATGAATTGCCAATTGTTCGTTGTTGATTTATAGAATAGTTTAAATATATTTCTATTTTGTTCGCGTAAATTTTAATTTGTTGAATAAATAATTCTATTGCTTTATTAGGGCATTTTTTCATTGTATACTTAAAGAAGTTTTGTATAT
>CALWOV010000013.1 GCA_944383275.1 uncultured Clostridia bacterium | reverse complement strand
AAAATTATTTTAACAAAATTATGCATATATGTCAATGATTTTATACAAAAAAATTTAATAATTTTAAAAAAATTTTAGTAAATAACTTTGTTTTTAAATTATCGGAAGTTTTGTCTGAATGCATACGAAGCAAAGCGAGTGTATATTCAAGCAAAACTGATGTTTATTCAAACAGTGATGCCGTTGGGACAACGGATTTGCGTTTAGCAAATTGGTTTGTGAACATCGTGAGCAAAACAACATCACATAGTTTATATTTAATATTTATATGCTATCTATTAATATTATATGTTTAAATAATATATTAACCTTATTTTTTGTTTTCTTTTTCGTTAAAAATTAGTTTTGCATTTAGCATTAATGTATTAAATTTTAAATTAACACGCTTAACACTGCATTGAAAAAAACATATATGCACAAATTCCCAAACAAAAGCCCACCCTATTATTTCAGTTAATAATTGCAATACAAAATGAACATTTGCTTTCATTAAAAAATATTGACCTATGGTTATTGCAACGCCAACAAGCAACAAAATTATTGAAACTAAAAACATTTTATTAATTTCTTTTTTATCATCTTCTTGTTTAATACGATAATAATTTTTAAACGCTTTATTACAATCATTTATAGATTGCTCTGAAACTTCATAGGGTGTTTTTATATGAATAACAACTTTACTGTTTTTCTTCTCATCATCTATACAGTTTTCTATATGTGCCACTATATCTGGTTTTATCATTAAATTATTTTCATCAGAATATGGCGAAAACATATCATCTATTGTTTCAAGTTTTAAACTTATATTTTTCTCAACTTGTTCTTTTTTGTTCATTATATTCTCCTGTTTAAACTATATTAGTGGTTCGGGATTTTAATATAATTAAATTTTTATTTTAAATTTTTAATTATAATTAATTTAATTGCAAGTAACTTATAAAAACTTATAGTTTTGGTAACTTTAATTTAAGCAATTTAAAAACTTATTTAATATTTAATTAATTTGTTTATAAAAAATTAAACACATAACAATATAAGTTTAACAATTAATTAAAAGTTTGAAAACTATTTTAAAAAAGTTTTTACAAAATTCAAGCAGGCAGTTTGCCAAACGCAATTTAATTGCGTTTCTGCAAAAATGTGTTGCATTTTTGCACACAAAGCATTTTGCTTTGTGCAAACTGCCAACCCCATTTAAAGAACAAACTAAAATATAAATAAAAACAATAAACTTAACTTGCTATAAATGAAAAATAAAAAATCGTTAAACATTTATACCAAAAAACACTTAAATATTTAACATTATAAATTTAAAATAATTTATGCTTTACAAATACTAAAACTTTTAAATTAAACAATATAAAAACAAATATATTAAATTCTTATTTCCAAAATTAAATTTATTTTAAAAACAAAAAACGCAAAATTATTTTTGCGTTTTTTATGTTTTATTAAATTTTTTTAGCGTAAGTAACATATTATTTTAAACAGATTTTAAATTATATCTCTTATCAATGCTGTTACTATTCCTCTTCTTTATCTTTTGAAATATATTCTTGAATTTGAAGTGTTTTGTCTTGCTTTTTATTTTTAATTTCAAGTATTATCCAAACAATAATTTCGGCAAGCAACGCAACACCCCAAGCAATTGTTGTAAGGCTTCCACCACCAGAAAGCATATCAAGAAAAAACATTGTTGTAATTAAACCAATTGTTCTTCCAACAAAGTTGAAAAGTATAAAATAGCCAAAATTAAATTTAACCGAACCACAAACAAAACATAGAATATCGTCTGGGAAAATAGGGAAAAGAACGGTTAAGAAATAAATAAACTTACCTTTTTTATTAATAAAGTTTGCCCATTTATCATATTCCTCATCAGACCCAGCACACCATTTTACTGCTATTCTTCCCCATTTTCTACCTATCCAATAAGCAATAATAATACCAACCATATAGGCGCTTATTGCAACTGCCAGCAATATCCAATTTTGCCCCGGCATAATGCTTAACACGGCAAAGATAACAACATATGCAGGAATTGGAATTATAACTTGTATAAACAATAAAACCCAAACCACAACCCAAGTCCACGCACCAGCATTTGTTACAAGACCAGAAAGCCAATCAACAATGACTTCTATTGAAAATATAATTTCACAAGCAAAAAGTAGAAATGTGCAAAACAAAGCAACTTCAAGTAAACGCTGAGCCTGTGTTAACGAGATACCACGCATAATAATCCTTTTTATTCTTTATCAAATTGGCTGTTATAAAGTTCAGCATAGAAACCATTTTTAGCAATAAGTTCATTATGGTTTCCACTTTCAACAATATCGCCATCTTTCATAACTAATATTATATCAGAATTTTTTATTGTTGACAAGCGGTGAGCAATAACAAATGAAGTTCTGTTTGTCATAAGTTTATCCATTGCTTGTTGAATTAAAATTTCTGTTCTTGTGTCAACCGAACTTGTTGCCTCGTCCAAAATAAGCATAGGCGCATTTTTAATCATAGCACGAGCAATAGTTAAAAGTTGTTTTTGTCCAGCAGAGATTGTGGTATTATCATCCATATAGGTATTATAACCTTCTGGCAAAGTTCTTATAAAGTGGTCTATACCAACTGCTTTGCATGCTTCAACAACCTGTTCATCGGTAACATTTTTCTCGCTGTAAACAACATTTTCTTTAACTGTTCCATCAAACATCCACGCATCTTGCAACACCATTGAAAACAGTTGATGCACATTTTCTCTTGTAAGTTCACTTGTTGGCACGCCTTCAATATAAATGTTACCAGCATTCAACTCGTAAAAACGCATAAGCAAGTTAACAAGCGTTGTTTTACCAGCACCAGTTGGACCAACAATGGCAACTTTTTGCCCTGCTTTAACTTGAACAGAAAAATCTTTTATAATAATCTTGTTTTTATTATAGCCAAACTTAACATTTTTAAACTCAACATTACCCTTAACATCTTCAGGTTTTAATACCTTTCGTTTCCAAACTTTTGGAATAAAATCTTTAATAGTAACTTTGTCATCTTGTTTTTGTTTAACTTTAATTTTATCAAGAATAATATCTTTTGCTTTTTGTTTTTTGTTGTAAAGTTTAAACACTTTATGGTGTTCATTTTTCATTTCAGGCTCTCCCAAGAACTCGAAAACACGCTCGCTTGCAGCAGCAGTAGATTGCATCATTGTTAAAGATTGAGCAAGTTGTGAAAGTGGTTGAGTGAACAATCTTATATAAATCATAAACGCAACAATTACACCAAATGTAATCTTACCATCAAGCGCCAAAGCAACACCCACAACACAAACAACAACATAGCCAAAGTTACCAATAAAGTTCATTAAAGGCATCATAAGACCAGATAAAAACTGACTTTTCCAAGCACTGTTATAAAGTGTGTTGTTAATTTTATTAAACTTTTCGCCAACTTGTTCTTCGGCATTATATGCTTTAACAACATCGTGTCCTGTGTATGTTTCTTCTATATGACCATTAAGTTGACCTAAACTTGTTTGTTGCATTGAAAAATATTTCTGAGATTTTGTCATAATAATAACCATAATAACAAAACCAATTAAAGTTGTGCCTATTGCAGCCAAAGCAAGTATCCAGTTGGTTACAAACATCATAATAAGCGAACCGATAAGCATAACACAAGCAGTGATAAAAGTTGTAAGCGAGTTGTTAAGAGATTGCCCTATGGTGTCAACATCGTTTGTAACTCGGCTAAGCACATCACCATAACTGTGTGAATCTAGATATTTAAGTGGTAATTTATTTATTTTTCGTGATATGTTGTAACGCAATTTTTTAGAAAAAGATTGTGTTACCCACGACATAATAACGCCTTCAATTAAACTAAATAATGCACCAGTTAAATATAGAATAATAAGTAAAATAGCAACACTCATAACTGCATCTATATCAATAGTGCTATATAAACCAGCAGAAATAAAGTCTGTTATTTTCTGAATTTGGTTAGGACCAATTAAAGTAAACACCGTTCCTAATGATGCAAGCAAAAGTGCAATAACCATTGCAGGAATAAGTGATTTAAGTTCTTTTAAAAGTCTGCCCCACGATTTTTTAAAGTTTTTTGGTTTTTCTCCGTTAAATCTTCCACCTGCTTTAGGAGCAACTTGAGTTCTTTTTGATTCTGTGTTACTAGGCATTTTTAAGTTCCTCCTCTGATAATTGTGATAATGCAATTTCCTTATAAACAGGACATTTTTTAAGTAATTCCTTATGTGTTCCCATTCCAACCATCTTACCACTGTCTAGCACAATAATTTTGTCGGCATTTTTAATCGTTCCAATTCTTTGCCCTACCATAAGCACCGTTGCATTTTCGGTGTGTCGTTCAAGTTCTGCACGCAATTTTTTATCGGTTTTATAATCTAGTGCCGAAAAACTGTCATCAAAAATATAGATTTCAGGGTTTCTTGCAATGGCTCTTGCAATAGAAAGTCTTTGTTTTTGCCCACCAGAAACATTTGCTCCACCCTGTTCAATAACAGAATCATATTTATTTTCCATTCGTTCCACAAAATCTTTACTTTGTGCAACTTTAACTGCAGTTTTAACATCTTCGGCTGTTGGCTTAAATTCTCCATTATCACCATAAGCCACATTAGATGTAACTGTTCCACTAAACAAAACAGCCTTCTGTGGAACATATCCAAGTTTGTTGTGTAACTGTTTAAGGGTCATATCTTTAACATTAACGCCATCAACCAAAACTTCACCTTCAGTTGCATCGTAAAACCTTGGAACCAGATTTATTAAAGTGCTTTTACCACTTCCTGTTGAACCAATAAATGCCACCGTTTCTCCAGGATTTACAACAAAACTTATATCGTGTAAAACATATTCTTCAGCATTAGGATATTTGAAAGATACATTTTTAAATTCAACTTTTCCTTGATTGGTTTTACTTATTGTAACACCATTTCCATCTTTTATAGAAACAGGAGTTCTCATTACTTCTGAAATTCTTTGCCAAGAAGCAACAGCACGAGGAAGTAATATAAACACCATAACCAAAAGCATAAAACTTAATACAACTTGCATTGCATATGCTGTGAATACAACCATATCACCAAAAAGTGAAATTCGTGCATAGTCGGTTGCTGCGTTAATAATAAATGCACCTATAAGATAAACAGCCAAAGTAAGACCATTCATAACCAAACTCATAGTTGGGCTAAGCAATGCCATTATGCTGTTTGTTGTTAAGTTGGTTTTAGTAAGCTCAGTGTTTGCTTTATCAAATTTATTTTGCTCGTAATTTTCAGCATTATATGCTCTTACAACCCTTATACCACGCAAGTTTTCTCGCGTAACATTATTAAGGTTATCTGTTTGTGCCTGAATTTTTTTGAACTTTTTGTATGTTAACAATACAACCAAAACAATCATAAGCGCCATAAATGCAACAGCAATACCTGTTGCCACTGACCATTGCCAAGATTTGTTTAAAATTTTACACAATGCCCAAATTGCCATAACAGGCGCTTTAATTAAAACTTGAAGTCCCATAACAATAGCAAACTGAACTTGTGTTATGTCGTTTGTTGAACGAGTTATTAAACTTGCTGTGCTAAATTTATGCATTTCTGAAAGTGAAAACTCGTTAACTTTATTGAACATACTTGCACGCAAACGTTTCGAAAAACTTGCTGCAATTTTTGCAACACAAAACCCCGAACATACAGCCAAAACAGCACTTCCCAATGCACAGCCCAGCATATATCCACCATTTACCCAAACATCGTGCATAACAATGTTTTCTGCTGCAAGTTTGGTAGAAATTTCGTTCATAAAGTCTGGTAATTTTAAATCTAAATATACTTGCCCAACAATAAGAACAGCCACCAATAAAATCAACAGCCATTCTTTCCATTTAAAATTAGAAAAAAAATTAAACATAAAAAAATTTATTTAACCTCCTTTTCATTTAATTTAATAATTTGCTGACCACCTAAATTAGATGAAATCTGATTTACAACCTTAAAAAACACTTGCAAGTCATTCTCATCAATATCTTTACAAACAACTTTTTCAAATTCGTCTAGATATTTTTTTGCATTGCTAAAAATCATTTCAGATTTTTCAGTCAACTCGATTTTCTTAAGCCTTGCATCAAAGGAACTTGCACTTCTTGTTATGTATCCATTTTTTTCCATAAGTTGTAAAAGTTCCGTTGCTGTTGAACCACGCACAAGTAAATGTTCTTCTATATCTTTTTGAAAAACATCACGCTTCCTACTCTCTATTTTAACAAAACTTATAACCATCATTTGCTTATTTGTTAAACCACAGGATTTATCTTTATAGTTTTTAAGCATAAAGCGTTTCATAACATTCGACAAAGCCCCAAGTGCAAAACTTAGTTTATTTTTATTTTCCATTTTTTCACCTATTCGTTAGTGTCCTAACTATTTTAGCACACGCGTTTTATAGTGTCAACAGATTAAAACAAAAATTTTTATAAAATAGGACTAAAAAATATAATATGCAACTTATTAAAATTTCTTTACTTTTTGTTTTATAAAAGATATACTTTTATTATTAAAGTTTAGTTTTGTTGAAAAGTTGTTTTGCTAAAATAAAAATTATTTAAACTTTTCAAACATACATTAAGGGGGATTAATGGAAAAATTTGAATCAAAAATCGGCCCAGTTAGTTTTATAATTCTTACTGTTGTTTGCTTTATAACAGTTATTGCATTTAGTTTAATGGTGGCAACAGGCATTTGGGCTTTTGCACTTATATGCGCCGTTTTGTTACTTGGTTTGTTTGTGCCTTGCTTCTTTTTTACTTATTATAAATTAGATGAAAACACATTATATGTTCGTTCTGGTTGGTTTAAAAAGACCATTAAGTTAGACACTGTTATTTCAGTAACACCTACTAAAAACTATGATGTTGCACCTGCTTTATCTAGTCATAGAATTAAAATAGAATATATGGAAAACGACAAAGTTTCAAGCATATTAATTTCTCCTGTTCTTTTTACTACTTTTCTTCAAAACATAGGTGATTATGTTCTAGACCACACATTAAAAAATTCTAATAAACCAAGCACACAACAACAAACCGAAATTAAAGTTGAACCAGATAATTTAAAATACGAATTAAATGAACATGCTATTCAACCAGAAAATGAAATTGAAGCCGAACCAAAAGAAACAGAAACTAAATCTAAAGCAAGAAAAACAGCTAAACCTAAAACATCAACAAAGGCAAAAACAACTGCAAAAACAAAATCTCAGTCTAAATCAAAAACAACTAGAACTATAAAAGAAGAACCTGCTAAAGAAATTCAAGTTGAAAAACCTACTGATTCTGAAAAGCCTAAAACCAAGCAAACAAAAACTGCAACTAAAACAAAAGCAGCAACTGAAGCAGCAACTAAAGCAAATAAAACAACAACTAAGAAAATCACACCTGCTTCTAAAACCACAAAAACAAGTGCTGGCAAAAAAGAAAAAAGCACTGAAAAATAAATTAAATGATAAAAAAGAAAGGAAAAATATTCCTTTCTTTTTTTGTTTATTTTTATTCTATTGGGACAAAATAAATATATAAGTAACCTTTGATATTTTAAATTAATAATTTTTCTTTAAATAAAAAGATAATGTGGTTAGTCAAGTAGTTTTGAAACTAGCAGAACAAGGGTGCTTTATTATAAAATATAAGATAAGTTTTTTTAAAAAATTGTTAAATAATTTCTTTTTTCCAAAATTTTTGATAAAAATGATGATACGAAATTGATGATTATGTCTTGGAAATTTTTTTAAATCGAAATAAATAAACAGCATCCAAAGTTATATTTTTTGAATGCTGTTTATTGTTATGATTAATCACAAAAAGACTATGCTTTTTTTGATGATTTTGCAAAGATTTTTAAAATTTGCAGAATTAATTTTAATATACTTAGAACTAATACTATCACATCTGATAAGATATATAGTTTTAACAATTTTCTAAAAGTTTCTATTTCCTGTTCGTTAAAAATGTTTGCACTTTGTAAAATTTCAATTGCTTGGTTATTGGCTTTTTTCTCTACCTTTATGTTTATAATTTGGAAAACAAACACAAGAAAATAAAAGCCTATTCCAACAAATAAACCAATGATTGTAGGAATACCTGTGAATTGTGTAATTAAGTCAATAATCAATCCAACAACAATTGCGCCGTAGAAAAGCAATGGAGTGAATAGAGTTAAAATTTGTAGAATATATCTAAATATAAAACTCTTGTCTTTATTTTTATGTTGAATGGCAAGGCAAACTTTTTGTGTTGCAATACCAACAGCAGTTACAGATGATGAATCTAAAATGTTTTTTCTTAAAAATATTGTTTTTGTCATAACACTATAGTGGTTGCCAAAAAGCAATATTCTTCTGAAAAAGCCAAGTTTTTTGATTCGCACATTTTCAAGCCCGTTGGCATCAAGCAATGCTTGTGCTGTTTGCTGTGAAGTAAGCCCATTTGATAAGGGCGTTTTGTTGAATTGTTTATATTTTACTATTAAAACAATTTGCACAATAATTGCAGCAACTAATCCAATAATAATAAGTCCCGAAATAATCATTATGGCAAGTTCAATTCCACCTAAATTTTCCATAAACCCTCCTTTCATTAAAGTATAACAATATTCTTAATTAAATGTCAAACTTTTTTAGTAATTATGTTTGACATTTAACATTTAAACTTTTATAATCATTGTAATGAATATTATTAAATTTTCAATATGTGGAGATGTAGATGGGCAAAAAAGATTATCAAATTAATGTTATAAATGCAGAAAGCATAAAAGTTCTAAACAACGAAGAAAATAAGATGCCAAACCAATTATCAAATGAAAATAAGCCACAAGACTTAAAAACAGGGCTTATGATTGGTGGTCTTATAACATTTTTTATTACCATTTGTTTTATGGTTTTCACCCTCCATTTTTTATTCCAAACCTATAGCACAGATAACGATGTGCAAAAAGCAGTTACTTTTATTGTCTTTATATTAACAGTTGGTTGGTTAAGTTATATTCCTGGTGTCATTAGCGCAATCATTTCTTTGTGTTTATTTCCATTTGTTATTAGATCAACCAGTAAAACACAAAAAGCGGTTGGAGTTATATTTACCATTTTATCTGTTCTTATGATTCTTGCTTTTTTAGCTATTGCAATTTTTATAAGTGCATTACCAACCAATTAACGTGATTGATTATAAAAAAGAAGTGCCATTTTAAAGCAGCACTCCTTTTTCTTTTTCAATGTTATTAATATAATTATATAATTTCAGTCTATTATTTTTAAAGTTAATTTAAAAAAGAGTTTTACTCTAAAAAGTATAACTCTTTTTCTTATTTATTTTGCTAGTTTCAACATTTAATAACCTTAGCATTATCTTTTTTTATTTTAAATTATTAAAGCAATAATATTTTTCAATATCAAGCACCGTAATACTTCCCAATTTTAAAAATGCTTTCGTTGTGCTTTCAGTTAATGGATATAGTCTTATAGCATAACCAGCAACTAAAATAATTGCTTTCATAGTTTATCCTTGATAATTTATTTTTTATATTTCATTTTTTTATTTTGGTTTGAAACTTTTGTGCTTCTATTATATTTTACATTTTTATTTTTAAAACTTTTTGTTTTATTGTTAAATCTAGATTTTTGTAATTGTGTTTTATTTTTACTAGTTTTTTGTAAATTTTTTGCAACTTTTAATTCATCAATATTGTTTAATTGTAATCTTTTTAGAGTTATTGTGCTTTGAGTTTTTTTGCAAATTTCTTTAAGTTTTTCTGCTTGCTCTTCGCTGTTTAAAATGGTATAGGCACAACCTTTTTTGCCTGCTCTTCCTGTTCTGCCTATTCTGTGAATATAATATTCTAAATTCGCTGGTAAATCATAGTTTATAACATATGCTATGTTGTTAACATCTATTCCCCTTGCCGAAACATCAGTGGTTATTAAAAGATTGCTTATATTGTCTTTGTATTCACGCATAATTTTGGTTCGCAAACTTTGTGGCATATCTCCGTGAAGAACAGAAACTTGATAGCCCATTTTTTCAAGATAAGATTGCACCCCACCAACCATTTTTTTTGTGTTACAAAAAATTAATGTTTTACCCTCTGGGATTTCACAAAGCAAACTGTGAAGTGCTTTTTTCTTTTTATCTTTTGGCACAACAAAATAAGTTTGTTCTATATTAGATAAAGCAGTGTTTGTCTTTCCAATTTTTATTTGCTCTGGCTCTTTCATATGGGTTTTAATAAGTCCCATAATTTCATCGTTCATAGTTGCACTAAAACAAACAGTTTGACGACTTTCTGGCGTTTTTGCCAAAATTGTTTCAATGTCTTTTCTAAACCCCATATTAAGCATTTCATCTGCTTCATCAAGAACAACAGTGTTTATGTTTAAAAGTTTAATTGTGTGTCGCCTAATATGGTCAAGCACCCTGCCCGGCGTTCCAACAATTATATTCGCTTTTCGTTTTAGGGCAAAAATCTGCCCATTAATATCAGCACCACCATAAACTGCAACTACCCTTATGTGCTTAAAGTTTTGGGCAAGCATTTTGGCTTCTTTTGTTATTTGCAAACAAAGTTCTCGAGTAGGACATAAAATAAGTGCTTGCAAGTTATTGTTATCTGGCTCTATTTTTTCAATAAGTGGAATTAAAAAAGCAAAAGTTTTGCCTGTTCCCGTTTGGCTTAAACCAATAAGGTCTTTATTTTGTTTAAGCAACGGTATTGCCTGCACTTGTATTTCAGTTGGCGTATTAAAATTACGCTCGGCAAGAGTATCAAGCATTTTAGCAGATAAAGATAAATCGTTAAAAGTTTTCATATTTTTCCTTTTTAAAGTTTAACTAAACTTAATAATAAAATTTATAATTAATGTATAATTTCAGTATATCACAATAAACTATATATAGCAAGAAAAAATTTTAACAACAGTTTTATTTAATTGACCTTGTATTATATCGCTTTTTGTTTGACTTTAAATTTGTTTTTTGCTAGAATATCACTATCCAAATTACCAAAGAATTAAATTTTTGCTTTTGGAAATGATTTTGTTTAGTTTAGTTGGAGGGAAACTTATGAAAACTGTCAACTGCCCACATTGTGGTCAAGAAATTCCAGACAATGCCATTGTTTGTCCAAACTGCAAGGAAAGATGCTTATCTAATAAAAACAGAATTGTTGCTGCTTGCTTGGGCTTTATTTTAGGTGTGCTTGGCATACACAATTTTTATTTAAGTTATACAACAAGGGGTTGGATTGAACTTGGCTGTTCTGCTCTTGGTGCATTATTGCTTTTGAAAGGTTATCTTGATAAAAGCACTGCACTTTTAGTTATAGGAATTGTTGTTATCGCTTTGGTTTATGTTGCTGCAGTCGTTCAAGGAATTTTATTCTTAACAAGAACAATTGGCAGAGATGGTAAAGGCAAAAGATTGGCATAAAAAATGCACTCTATGTGCATTTTTATTTTTTATATTTTTAGAATAATTTATAATTAATTAAACTAAATTTAAAGTTACAAACTTTAATTTCCCTTAATTTAATTTTATTTTTTAAAGTGTAAAATATAATAACTTTAATTTATTCATTTTAACAAAAATAAAAGTCATCAAAAAACTTGATGGCTTTTTATGTAAATAAATTTTAAAACTATTCAAAATAATATTAAAAAGAAACAATTTTAAAAGTTAATTTACAGTTTTTATATTAAAAACTAAAACATTAAAAACAAACTAAATTTAATATAATTGCAATTCCATAAGCATCATTTGATTATTATTTTTAACATTTATCAATAATGTCGTTGCTATAACTTTATTAATACAAAACATAAATTAAGTATCCATAATTTATAATTTGCTTTATTCTGTTTTAGATTTCTTGTCTGTTTTTTCTTCTGATACATTGTTTTTATTTTGTTTTTCTGTTTACTTTTTTTCTATATTTTCTGTTTTGTTTTCCTTTTCAGTTTTCTTTTCAGATTCTGTTTTCTTTTCAGAATCTAACTTTTCTTGTTTTGCTTGCTCTGCTTGTTTTTCTTTCTTTTCATCTAATTTTTGTTGTTGAAACAAGTGCGAAATGCCAGCTATTTCCCCCAAAGGCAAAGCAAAAGTAAGTCCGTGCCCTTCTTCCGAAATGTTTGCATCTTTTAAAATTGCACGCATAACTTTTTTTCTAATTTGCTTTTTAACAACCATTAACACAATCTCTTTTTCTGGTTGAATATTAATTCCCATAAAACTGCTAGATTCGTGAATACCTGTTCCACGAGCATTTATAATTGTTGCACCTTCTGCACCATTTGCCTTTGCAACCTCGATAACCACATCTGAAAAATCTTTGTCAACAACAGTAACAATTAAACCAAAACTTTGTTTAAGAATCATTTTCTTTATTCTCCTTGTCGTCCTTATTTTCCTTGCTTGCTTTTTCTTCTTTTTCTATTTTATCTTCTTTTTTCTCTTCTTTATTTTCTTTGTTTTCTTTTTCTTCAACACTAAATTTCAAAATTCTATTTAGGTCTTTTCTGCTTATTGCAACCACAGGAATTGAAAAAGCCATACCGTTATAAGCCCTGTAAAGTTCCAAATTTCTGCATAGGTTATACATAGCATTATGAGTTTTAGAACTTTCAATAAAGCCAGCAATTAATGTAAGTTCGGTTTCGGTAACACCAAGCATATCTAAAAGCCCACTTTTTTCACGCCCCTTGCATATTGTAGCAACTTGAAAAAATATATCAAGGTCATTCATAATTTCAACAGCAAATTCGGCTTTATCTTTTTGAACTAAACATATAATAATATCTAGTGGAGACTTTTTCTTATTAGCCATAAAAACTCCTTTTAATAATTTAGAAAACAAATTGTTTTAATTAAATATAAATATTTTAAATTTATTTTAATATAGATAAGTTTTAAATCTTATAAAATACTTTCTACTACTGTTAAAAACTTTTCAAAAATAATATTAATCGAATTCCAAAATTTCCACACGCTTTGAAAGTTCCACTTCTTCTTTTGCTTCTTTTCGTTTAATACCAATTTTATAAACCAAACCTAAAAGTTGAATTGTTAGTATTGGTGCAATAGCCACAAAAGCCAGTGTTCCAAACGCATCAAGCATAATATTTCCACCCAACGCTTCACAAGCCCCCATCATAAGTGGAAAAGCAAAAGTTGTTGCCATTGCTCCGGTTGACACACCACCCGAGTCGAACGCAATTCCTGTGAATATTTTTGGCACAAAAAATGTAAGAGCAAGTGCAATAGCATAAGCAGGAACAAGCACCAATAAAATATTAAATTGAAGCCAAACACGCAAAGCAACCAAAGCAAGTGCAACCGAAACGCCACCAGCAATACATAAAAACATTATTTTCTTTGAAATTGTTCCACCTGTAATAGTTTCTATTTGTTTATTTAAAACGGTAACTGCTGGCTCAACAGCAATCATACTAAACCCAATTAAAGCACAAACAGGTATTAATACCCAAGTATAATTTTCTGCAATTATACTTCCAATTTCTTTTCCTGCAGGTAAAAAGCCAACATTAACTCCTGTTAAGAAAATTGTTATACCCAAAAGTGTAAAAACCAACCCAACTAAAATTCTAAAAATCTGTTGCCAAGGAAGTTTTAATGCAAAAAATTGAAATAGTAAAAAGAACACTGTTATAGGTGCAATAGCAATAGCAACTTCTTCAAGATAAGATGGAAAAGCATTAACAAAACTTAACAAAATATCTCCAAAGTTTTCGGGTGTTGAAACAGCGTTATCAACTTCCACTCCACCGGTAACACCATTAAAAAACATAAACAACATAACGCACAAAATCGGGCCAGCCGAAGCCAGAGCAATTAAACCAAAACTATCTTCACTGCTGTTGCTTCCACGAACAGCCGCAAGCCCTAACCCAAAAGCCATAATAAAAGGAACAGATATAGGTCCTGTTGTTACACTTCCCGAATCAAACGAAACAGGAACAATAGCCTGATTTAAAATAAATGCAAGAATAAATATTATTCCATAAGAACCAATTAAAATCCAACTAAGTGGAATTTTAAACAATATACGCAAAACACCTATTACTAAAAAAATACCAACACCAAGCGAAACAAAAAGTATAAATGAGGTGGCATCTACAGTTTTCACTTGCCCAGCAAGCACAATTAAATCTGGTTCTGCAATGGTTACCATTATTCCAAGCAAAAAACAAACCAAAATCATTATCCAAGGCTTGCTTTTCTGACTTAAATAAGAACCCATTGATTTACCAATAGGAACCATTGCTGTATCTGCACCTAAAGTAAACAATGCAATACCAATCATAAGAAAAACACAAGCAACTAAAAACTGAGTTAAAACATTAAGTTCAAGTGGAGCAATAGTAAGTGATAAAACAACAACAAGTATGGTAATTGGCAATATAGATATAAACGATTCTTTAAATTTCCCCACCAAAATTTTTTTCATATTGCCACTTCCATTTTTTATTCACTTTCATTATATATTTGCCCAAAAAACTTGTCAAATATTTTGTAAAAATTTTTAATTAGTAGATAAATTTTTTTATATTTTTATTGAAAATAATCGCACATTATGCTATAATAATTTTACTAACTATAAATGTCTAAAAAGTTTCTGGTCAAAGTGGAAATTTTTTTGTTTTAATTAATTTAATAATTTTAAACAAAGCACACAGCGCGTCAAAGAAATATATTCCTTTGACACTGCTTGTTTTTTCGCTTTTAAAAGGAACATAATATGAACACAAACACAACCATAACAGCAATAGCAACCCCAATCGGAACAGGTGGAATCGGGGTTATAAGATTAAGTGGAAAAAATGCACTAAAAATTGCACAATCTATTTTCACTCCATTCAACAATTTAAAAATAGAACACAAAAAAGCCGTTTTTGGAACTGTTAACTTTGAAAATTGTTCCGATAATTGTTTGCTTTTATATTTCAAAGCCCCACACAGTTTTACAGGAGAAGATGTTGTAGAACTTCAAATGCACGGTGGCGTGTTTTTGCTTAATGAAACAGTTAAGGCTCTTATAAAAAATGGAGCAACAATGGCAGAACCTGGCGAGTTTTCAAAACGTGCAGTTATAAATGGAAAAATGGATATAACGCAAGCAGAAGCATTAATAGATATGATTAACGCCCAATCAAGTGCAGAAATAAAAGTTGCAAGCAGTCAAATGCGTGGTGAACTTAAACAAAAACTTATGCAAATTTCAAATTCACTTTTAAACCAAATTGCAACAATAGAGGTAGCACTTGATTATCCTGAACACGAAGAAGCGCAAACACAACTCAATCTTGAAAACGAACTACCTTTAATTTTAGAAGAAATTTATAAACTTATTAATACTCAAAATTTAGGCGCTCAAATTAAAAACGGAGTAAATGTTGCACTTGCAGGTATTCCTAATGTTGGAAAAAGCAGTTTGTTAAATGCGTTACTTGGATATGACCGAGCAATAGTTACAAACATTGAAGGAACTACTAGGGACACTTTATGTGAAAGTTACAACTTTAACGGCGTTCGATTCAATGTAACCGACACGGCAGGAATTCGAGAAAGCAACGATGAAGTTGAAAAACAAGGCGTAATGCGTGCAATCTCTTCTCAAAAGGAAGCAGATATTGTTTTGTTTATAATTGATAATAATTCAAAAAACAGCACTATACAGCAAAAAAACAACACTATATTACAAAATTTAATCACTAACTGCTCAAATTATATAACAGTTTTAAATAAATTAGATATTGAAAATAATGATAAAATTAAACACGATATTGCAATTAGTGCCAAAAATAAAACTAATATAAACGAATTAAAACAATTAATTTTTGATAGAACTATAGACAAGCAAACATTAAGCGAAGTCAACATTATAACCAATCAACGACATTCAGAACTCTTAAATAAAGCAGCCGAATGCTTGTCGCAAGCAATAGTAGATTTAACAAATTATTCTCTAGACTGTGTTGCAGTTTTAGTTAAACAAGCCTTTGAACTTATAGGTCAAATAACGGGAGAAACAACTTCAGAAGATATTATAAACACAATTTTTTCAAAGTTCTGTTTAGGGAAATAAACAAATAGTTTATTTTTAAAACTTAATATTCTTAAAACTTATTATTTATTATGAAAATTAAATTTAAAATTTAAACTATAAGCCTAATAATTTAAAAAAATTCAAATAACGAAACTATAAAAATTTAAAAAACAACTTAAAACATTAAATCAATAAATTGCAAAAGAGAAAACTTTACTTTAACACTTTTAAAAGGAAAATATATGGACTATGATATTATAATCGTTGGAAGTGGTCACGCAGGAATAGAAGCAGCCACAGCTGCCGCAAGCAAAAATCACAAAACATTGCTTATAACACTTAATTTAGATAGTATTGGCTTTTTGCCTTGCAATCCATCAATTGGTGGAACAGCAAAAAGTCAACTTGTATTTGAAATTGATGCTCTTGGTGGAAAAATGGGCTACATAGCCGACAAAGCAACCATTCAAAAGCGAATGTTAAATTCATCAAAAGGGCCAGCCGTTCATTCTTTGCGTGCCCAAATGGATAAAAACAAATATCACGAAATTGCTAAAAAAGAACTTGAAAACACTAAAAACTTGCAAATATTTCAGGCAGAAGTTACCGAAATTTTAACACAAAACGGTAAAGTTACAGGCGTTAAAACAGCTTTAGGCGAAATTTTTAATGCCGAAGCAGTAGTTCTTTGCACAGGTGTATATTTAAACAGCCGAATCATAATTGGTGATTTTATACAAAACAGTGGACCTAATGGTTTTATGAATGCAAAATCGCTTTCAGCAAGTCTTTTAAAACTTGGTTTTGAAATTGTCCGTTTTAAAACAGGAACACCAATGCGAATACATAAAGACACCATTAATTTAAACGAGTTCGAGGAAAGTGCTGGAGAAGAAGATTTACCAAATTTTTCCAAACAAACAAAAATCAAAACTAAAAATTTAAGAAAATGTTATCTTGGACACACAAACCTAAATACACATCAAATTTTAAAAAATAATTTATCACGAAGTCCACTTTATGGTGGAGTTATAAAAGGCACAGGCCCACGCTATTGCCCTTCTATTGAAGATAAAATTGTGCGTTTTGCCGATAAAGAACGACACCAATTTTTCCTTGAACCAGAAGGCCTAGAAACACAAGAGATTTATGTTCAAGGCCTTTCAACAAGTATGCCATTTGATGTTCAAAAAGATTTTATTCACAGCATAAAAGGGCTTGAAAACGCTTGGCTTATGCGTCCAGCATATGCTATTGAATACGATTGTATAAATCCACTTCAACTTAAACCAAGCCTAGAAACTAAAATTGTTGAAAATCTTTTTTGTGCAGGTCAAATTAACGGAACAAGTGGCTATGAAGAAGCCGCTGCTCAAGGTCTTATTGCCGGCTTAAATGCAAGTTTAAAAATCGAAAACAAACCACCTGTTATTCTTCAACGAAATCAAGCATATATTGGTGTTCTAATAGATGACCTTGTTACAAAAGGCACTAATGAACCATATCGAATGATGACATCTCGTGCAGAACACAGGCTTTATTTGCGACAAGATAATGCAGAACAACGTTTAACACCAATTGGTTATAATGCAGGGCTAGTTCCGAAAAGCAGGTATTTAAAACTTAAAAAGCAACAAGAAGAACAGCAAAGCGCAGAATTAATTTTAAATCAAATTTTATCACCCACAACCGAATTAAATCAATTTTTAATAGAAAACAACGAAGCGCTGGTTAAGTCAGGTATATCTGTAAGAAACCTTTTAAAAAGACCTAATATAGACATTTACAAGTTAAACAAAAAATTTAATTTATTTAAAGGCGTTTCTCGCGAAACATTGCAACAATTAAATATAATAGCAAAATATGAAGGTTACATTGCAATTCAAAATGAACAAGTTGAACGGGCAATTCAAAACGAAGAAATCAAACTTCCCGTAGATATAGACTATTCTAAACTTAATGGATTAAGATTAGAAGCCCGACAAAAACTTAACAAAATAAGACCTATAAATTTAGGACAAGCAAGCAGAATAAGTGGTGTAAGCCCTGCAGACATTAGTATATTAACCATATATTTAAAAAAACTAGAACATCAAAAGAAAAACACAGATTAATTAAAATTAATATAATTAAATAATCAAATAAAAAGCAAGGTTTTGTTACTTTGCTTTTTTTAACGATTAATTTACCACACACTTATAATTATCTAAACATCAATTTTTTATCGTTATATGCGCTCATCATTTATACACAAAAGTTTTCCACTTTTCCACAATGCGCTACAAAAAATTTATTTTAGTAAATTTATGTTTAATAATAAATTAATAAATTTTAATAAGCGCTTGTATAAGATTTTAATATATGATACAATTTTAATAACTAATAAATTAGATAAAAATAAAATTAGTTATTTAAAAATATTGTGGATAACTTTATAACGCGCTAAAAAAAATATAAAAAATGGAGAACAAATGGAATTAACATTTTTAGGTCTTGGCGGAGCATTAAACATAAATCTTGGCAATAATATGGCTTTCTATAAATCTCACACTCAAGTTTTACTTATAGACTGTGGCGAAAGTTGTCTAAAACAACTTATATCAATTAATGCGCTAGATAATGTAACAGAGTTTTATATTGCAATCACACACAATCACGCCGACCATATTGCAGGTCTTGCAAATATAATTTGGTATCTAAATTTAGTTAAAAACATTCAACCCATCATTATTCAAAACACACCTGCGCACCAAAAAGATTTAACTCAAATTCTAACACTTGTTGGTGTTAAGCAAGAATTTTATAAATTTATTCCATACAATCAATTTAATATGAATGGCTTAACTATAAAACCAGTAAAAACTAAACACGAGCCAACACTTGAATGCTTTGGGTTTCTATTAAATGACAACGGAGAAAAATCATATTATTCTGGCGATACTTATGATGTAGAACAAATTAAAAACTATATTAATAACCCAGAAATAAAAACAGTTTACACAGAAGTTTGTGATTTAAAAAATTCACCACATATTTATATTGAAGAACTTTTAAATATAGATAATATAGATAAATCAAAAATAAGATTGATGCACTTTACAGGCTCTCTAGATTTACATATAAAAGTTCAAAAACTTGGTTTTAAATTGCCTAAAAATATTATAATTAAATAAAAAATCTTAATATCAAATAATAGACAAGTAAATTAATAATTAAAAGGAATTATATGTATACTTTAACCAACCAAATAATTGACCAATTTAACGAAAACAACATTAAAATAACCATAAATATGGCAGAACAATTTGAAAATTATCTAAATATGATAATAAAATACAATAAAATCACCAATTTAACAGCAATTACAGAACCAACAGAAATAATTTGTAAACATTTTATAGACAGTTGCATTCCACATTTTTTGTTTAAAGATAACGCAAACCTTTGTGATATAGGAACAGGCGCAGGATTTCCAGCAATTCCATTAAAAATAATAAGACCAGATTTAAAAATTAGTATGGTTGACAGTTTGCAAAAAAGAATTCAGTTTCTAGAACAAGTTATAAGCACTTTAAAACTAGAAAATATAACAGCAACGCACTCTCGAGCACAAGAATTTTGCAGTGCGCACCGTGAATTTTTTGATTATACTGTTGCAAGAGCCGTTGCTCCACTAAATATTTTATCTGAACTTTGTTTACCTTTAACAAAAATTAACGGACAATTTATGGCATATAAATCTCAAAATATACACATAGAATTGTGTAAGGCAGAAAACGCAATTACTGTTTTGGGTGGAAAAGTTGATAACATTTACACAACAGATATTTATATGAACCCAAAATATCTATCAGAAAGTGAAAACAACACATCAAAAAACAACAATAATAAAAATTTAGTAGACACCGAAAATGATTTATCTTTTGAAAGAAATATAGTTGTTATAAACAAAATAATACCAACACCAAAGCAATATCCACGACTGAAAGATAAAATTTTAAAACAGCCACTTTAATACAAGCGCATAATAATTTAAAAAATTATGCGCTTGTATTTTTGTTAAGCGCTTTATTTAAAATAAAAATAGGCGCTTTATATTTTGTGTAAAATAGCGCTTTAATCACTGAATTTGGTTTTAAATAGTATTTTTATAATTTTTTATTTATTAAATAGTTAAAGTTTATAAGTTAAAATAAAATTATTTTCAATATTTTTGTAAATTTTTAATTTAAAAAATTATAAATAAATTTATTTTTAATTCAATAAATTTATTATTAAAACTTTAATAAAAAATTAAATTTATAAAATAAAACAAAAATCAGTTTAAAATAAGTATAATATTATGTTTTTAATATAAAATATTATATATATTATATATATCAAAAAGTTAAAAAATGACATAAATATAAAAAAGCAAAATATTTAATAAAACTTTTATCAATATATTATAAAACAATTATAAAATGTTTCGCGAGAAACATTTATTTTTAATTTATTTTTAATAAAAAATAGTAATAGAATAATTTATTATTTAAATGATAATTATAAAAACATTAATTACGGTATAAATTTATTTTTATATAAAAACTTGTTTATAACATTCTAATAATATAAACTATGTGATGTTGTTTTGCTCACGATGTTCGCAAACCAATTTGCTAAACGCAAACCCGTTGTTTCAACGGCAACACTGTTTGAATTAACATCAGTTTTGCTTGAATATACACTCGCTTTGCTTCGTGTGCATTCAGACAAAACTTCCGATAACATAAATTAAAACATTTTAATAACAAAATATTATAATTATCAAATGTTTCGCGAGAAACATTTAATTTAAAACTGTATAATATTTATTTAAAATCAACAAAAACTTATAATTAATTAAAAATAAAAAAGCAATTACATAAAGTAAACAAAATATTTAAATACAGAAAACATTATTAATACATTTGATAAAAGTTAAAATATTATTTTTTATAGAATAATTTAGTATATAAACATTTTTAAATAAAAAACATATAAAAATTCATTTTTTATTTAACAATGTTTCTCGCGAAACATTGTATTTAAAAAGTATATAATTAATAAAATAATAAAACTAAATAGTTTTATAAAAACAAATTAATACTTTAAACTTTGATTATTAAATATATTAAACACATTAAATTTAAAAAATATAATAATATAAGAATATAGCAATTTATTTTAATATTAAAAAATATAATATTTAATAATTTAAAATATTTAATTAAGTTATTTATCTGTAACTTATTTTATATAGTTTTTTAATTTAATAAATATTATCATATAAGTATGTTTTTATAAAAACATAAAAAACTAGATATAAATTATATAATTCGTAAGTTTTATATTAAAACATCAATATTTCTCGCGAAATATTTTAATTTATAAAAACAATACAGTTTATGTAAGAGTAAAAATAAATTAATTTTAGTTTTTAAATATTAAAATAAAAATTTAAATATAATTTAAAAAAGTTAGTTATACAATAAAATAATATAAAATAGTAGCAAATATATTTGCAATTTTTATATAAACAGCCCAATCACAAATGTTTCGCGAGAAACATTTTTTTATATTAAAATAAATTAACATTTTAATAATTATATTATGTAAAGTTTATTAATAATTATTATAGTATGATTTAATAAAAATTAAACTTATTATAGTATTGATAAAAACAATTAAAGTATATACAGAATTATAAGTTTAATTAATGTTTATATTTAATTAAAATAAAAACTATTTAATCTGATTAATTATTTCAATTTGTTAAATAATATATTTTATTAATATTAAAATAAAATTATTATTTTCTTTTATAAATATATTGTTAAAAAAGTTAAAAATATATTACATAAAAAATATAGTAAAAATAATTAATTAATTTATTTAATCAATAAAGATATTATTAATATTTATTTTTATAATAAATCTAACTGTTTATTATTATGAAATTAATAAAACGATTTTATAATAAAAAATATTATTTACCAATATATCTTACGAAATATTAATAATAGATTAATATATGTAAAATTTTAAATTAAAATGTTTCTCGCGAAACATTTTAAAAAAGTAAATAATATTTTATATAATTAATTTACTTTTTAATAATGTAAATTAAGTAACTATTTTAATATTAAATATAAAATTATTTGATAATTATTTTTATTGTTACATATTTAATATAAATATTCTATTAAATACTTTTTTATCATTGTTTATTTAAATAAAAAGTTTTTATTAATTTTATATTGTTTTACTAATTTAAAAATATTTATAAAAATATTATATGGAAATAATTTATTTATTTTGTTAAATATTGATTAAAACTTTTTAATAAAAATATATTCATAATAAAAAAATTAATAAATTGTATTTGGGTAAAAATTTAATTAGAATTTTATTATAAATAATTGATTTTATTTTAACTATATTATATAATAGAAATAGTAAATTCGACGAGGTGGAAATATGGGTAGAATAATTTCTTTTATAAATCAAAAGGGTGGCGTTGGAAAAACAACAACATGCGTCAATCTTGCCGCATATTTATGCGCTTATGGTAAAAAAGTTTTATTGGTTGATTTGGACCCACAGGGCAATGCAACAACCGGAGTTGGCATAGATAAAAGTAAAGATTATAATACTTTTTATGATATAATTTTAGATGAATGTTCTGTTAATGAAGCAATTATGCCAACTAATATTAAGAACTTAAAAATACTGCCAAGTAATGTAGATTTAGCAGGTTCAGAAGTTGCTTTGGTTCAACGAGAAAATAGAGAAAAAGTTTTGAAAAACACATTATCTCAAATAAAAGACGATTACGATTTTATTGCAATAGATTGTCCACCATCACTTGGATTATTAACTGTAAATGCTTTAACAGCAACCGATTCAATAATAATACCTATTCAATGTGAATTTTATGCACTAGAAGGTTTAACTCAGTTGATGAATACTGTAAAATTAGTTAAACAATATTTAAACCCAAGTATAGAAATTGAAGGTGTTGTTTTAACTATGAAAGATAATAGAAGCAATTTGGTTAACCAAGTGGCTGATGAAATTAAACAGTTTTTTGGAAGAACTGTGTATAAAACAATTATACCACGAAATATTAGACTTGCTGAAGCACCAAGTCATGGTGTTCCAATAATGCTTTATGATAACAGAAGCACAGGTGCTGTTGCATATCAAGATTTAGCAATCGAATTTTTAAAGCGCAATAAAGATTTAAACAAACAAAAAGCCAAAAAGGAGAATGAATAATGGCTAAACACGGATTAGGTCGAGGATTAAGTGCATTATTTTCACTTTATGATGACCCACAACTTGCAAATAGTGAAGTTGAAAAGAAAAAAATGGCTGATATAGCCAAAAAAGTTGAAGAGCAAAAACTTGAATTAAAAAGACAAGAAGAAAATTCAAAAAATGAACAGCAACAAAAAGCATCTATTGTAGAACAAGAGAAAACTTCAAGTTATGAAGAAAAACTAAAAAAAGAAAATGATGTTTTAGAAAGAGCGAAAAATTTATTAAATGAAACCAAAGAAATAAAACCTAAAACACAAGAACCTTTAATATTAACTCGTGAAGTTGAAACTGATAATGAAGAATATTTGCGTGGTAAAAAAATATTAGAACAAAAACTTGAGCGAGTTGAAAAAGAAATTGCTTCAAGGAATTCATCTAATGGTGAGATTAGACAAATACCAGTTAATATGATTGAAGTTAATATAGACCAGCCAAGAAAATCTTTTGATAAAGAAAAACTTACTGAACTTGCCGAAAGTATAAAGCAACACGGAGTTATTCAACCAATAGTTGTTGTAGAAAGAGACGGAAAGTATATGATAGTTGCAGGTGAAAGAAGATATCGTGCATGTAAAATCGCTGGTATAAAAATAATTCCTGCTGTTGTTAAAACCTACACTAATAGACAGATAAAAGAAATAGCGCTTATAGAAAACTTGCAAAGAGAAGATTTAAATCCTGTTGAAACTGCTTTTGCGCTTAAGCAACTTATTGAAGAATTTAATTTTACCCAAGAAGAACTTGCTGCAAGAATTGGTAAAAGTAGACCAATGGTTACTAATACACTTCGTATTTTAAAACTTGAACCAGAAGTGCTTGCTATGGTTGAAAAAGGTAAATTAAGCTTGGCACATGCTAAATCGATTGTTAGTATTCAAGACCGTGAAGAACAAATTAAACTTGCTAAAAAAGCCTGCGATAATAAAATTTCAGTTAAAGAACTTGAGACAATTGTTCAAGAAATTTTAAATCCTGAAAGTGTAAAAAAGAAAAAACTTAGTGTTTCTATGGAACTTAAAGAATTAATAAATAGAATGCAACAAGCTTTTAATACAAAAGTTGGTTTAGTTGGTTCTGATAATCGTGGAAGAATTTATTTAGATTATTATAATCGTGATGATTTAGATAGAATTTCTGATATTTTACATAAACTTGGATATTAATATATTATTAAAACAAATGAGTAATATTAAATTAATTGAATATATTTTGTTTTGATAAAATAAAAACACACAAATCATGTGTGTTTTTTGTTTTTATTTTATATAGATTTTAACAAATCTTCGGGGTTCTTTTCCAAAGCTTTCACTTATTACTCTACCATCTTTTGCAACAATATCGTGAACTAGATGTCTTTCAAAAGCATTCATATAATCTAAACTTACCGGTTTTGCTGTTTGAACACATTTTTCTATCGCATTTAATGCTTTTTTTTCAATTTTTTCATTTTGCTTTTGACGGTAATTTTCTATATCAATAATAAATTTATTTACTTTTTGTGGAGATTTAGAACGCAAATATGCCACCATTAAAGTTTGTAATGCCTGCATACATTCACCTTTTTTACCTATAAGCATACTTGCTTTTTCTGTTTTTATTTCTAATATTGTGGCTGTATTATCTTTTTTAATTTCAATTTCAGCATCAATATTTGCTTGTTTTAAAAAGCCTTTTATAAAATTAACTGCTAATTCTTGCTCTTTTTTATCATCTATTTCAAAACTATTACAATTATTTTGAGTATTAATATTACCTATTTCTTCACCATTTTTAACACTAATTTCAATTTTTTCTGATAATTTTGTTTCATTTTTATTAAAATTATCATCTTTTTTTAAATTTTTATCAAATTCTTGATCGTTTAAAATGCGATGAGAACGATTTTCATCATCTTTAATGAAGAATTGTTCATCTGATTTTTGCTCGTTTTTATCATTTTTTCGTTGATTTTTTATATTTTCTTGGTTTGTTTCATTGATAATTAATTCAATTTTGGCTTTTTTTAACCAACCACCTTCTGAAATTATTTTAATATCAACATCAGTTTTGGTCAAACCTAAACTATTTAATCCATTTTGAACAGCATCTTCCACTGTTTTTCCTGTAAATTCTAAAACTCTCATTAATATCTCCTTTTATCTGCTGTAATCTGGTTTGTTTTTAATTTCAATTTTATCACCTTTCTTTTTGTCAATAGCTTCTAAAATTTTAAGGAATACTACTGATAAAATTGTAGACATTATAGAGTTTGTTACGATATAAATAGCAAATGCTGCACTGTAACCTATTGTGAATATAATCATTAAAATAGGCATTACATATTTCATAACTTTCATTGCTGTGTTTTGTGGTGCTTGTGTTGTTTGCGTGTTGTCTTTTTTCTTTTTAGTTTGCATTAATTGAGTTACTGTCATAGCTAAGTAAGTTACTACTGCTGCAAGTATCACTAAAATAAAGTATCCGTTCCAACCACTGTATTTTTCTTGAACTTGTTTTGTAATATTGTTATATTCTTGTTCTAGTTCGGCTTTAACTTCTGCAATCTTTTCATCGGTTGCATTTTCTCCTATTAAGCCTTTATAGTAATCAGAATTATATAAATCAGACATTGCTGCATAATTTGCAAAATCTGGGAAACTTGATGCACTTGTATCAGGTCTCCATACACTTGAAACCCAAAGCCAACTGTCTTTAATTTCATTATATTTATTTAAAACATCGGTTTGCGCAGATGCAATTTTTTGATTAAAAATTTCTTCTGCTTTTGTATTTATTTGCTCTTCTGTTGCATCTTGCCCTAATTCAGTTTGCGCTTGTAAAACTGCTTCGCTATAAAGTTCGTCTTCAATTACCTTAAAATCGGTTGATGAATATTGCTCTCCATATGTTTGAACAATACTTGTTTCATAAGTTTGTCTTAATGTTTCATATTGTTTTGAAATTTTATCATGCGAAATAGCAATTAAAGATGTAAACAACGAAATAAAGATAAATAATGTTAGCGCAAGGTTCACAAGCATTCCAACGCAAGAACCTGCTACATTAAATTTTTCTCTTTTATATAGTTCCATTGTTTTTTGATTGAGAACTTGTCGATTATTTCCAAACTTCTTTTGTAATTTTTCAATTTCTGGTTGTAATTTTGCTTGCTTTTTTGCTGTATCTCGGCTAACTTTTCGTTGCCAAAAATCTAATGGACTTAAAACAAGTTTTAAACAAATTGTGAATACTACAATCATCCACCCATAGTTTGGAATAAAACTGAAAAGGTTTATAATTGTGTTCCACATATCTGTTAACCCACTTGCAAGAAGTGAAGTTATCATTTTTCTCTCCTTTTTAAATTAAATTTTATATTTTAAGTTACCTTTTATATTATCTGGAACCGGGTCTAATCCACCTTCATGCCTTGGAGTGCACCTTAAAATTCTTTTCGCACCAATTAAAATTCCTTTAATTGTTCCAAACCTTTTTATTGCTATTAATGTATATGTAGAACAACTAGGTGTATAAATGCAGGTGCTTGGAGTTATGGCGCTTATTGTGTATTTATATATATAGATAAGACCTACGCAAAGATAACGAAAAGGAGCATCTAAATACCAAAAAAATTTATTCATTTTTTAAATTTCCTTTGGTTAATAATTGATTTACTTCTGCTCTTAATTTAGAAAAATCGCACTCCGATATATTCGGGTGCGCTGATAGGACGATATTTTGATGATTGCGCAAATAAGGTATATTAGCACGCATTATTTCTCGAAGTTGACGCTTTATTTTATTTCTTTTAACAGCATTTCCAACTTTGTTACTAACGCTTATACCAATTCTTGAATTATAGATTTTGCTTTTAATATAAATAAGGCTTAAATGTGAACTAGAAATCTTCTTCCCATTCTTATATATATAAGCAAATTCTTTTCGTTTTTTGAGTCGATTTTTCTGTGGTAGCATTTTTATTCTCCGATTAAACAGTTAAATTTTTTCTACCTCTTGCACGACGGCGTTTAAGAACATTTCTTCCACTTTTAGTTTTCATTCTTTCACGAAAACCGTGAACCTTGTTTCTTTGTCTTTTCTTTGGTTGAAGGGTTCTTTTCATAATATCACTCCTGTTTTAGACTTGTATTTAATTTAGTAAAATACTGTAAGCAAATTATACTATATATGCTTTTTTTTGTCAAGGTTGTTTTGGTTACTTAATAGGATAAAAATAAAAATTTACAAGTTTAATTTTGTTGATTTTTGTATTATTAAAAATAATGTAAATATGTTATTTTTTTATTAATATTTTACTTACAAAAGTTATACTTTATTTCATTTTAAATTAGTTTTAAATATTTAATAATGTTTTTATAAAAACAAGATTTTAAAAATTAAAAACTTATTATAAAAAATGTGGATATGTGGATAATATTTGCTTATTATTTAACTAAATTATTAGTATAATTTTATTTATAGTAAGTCTTAGATTAATAATAATCAAAATTTTTATATTTACTAAACTTTAATATATTAAAAATATGTTAATAGAAAAGTGTAAAAGTGCTTTTTAATATACATAAATTATAAAATTAATTTTTCAATTTATAATAAATTATATTAAAAAGTAATGTTTGTAAATATAAATAAATATTTATAAACTTAATTAAAGTGTGTTTTAAATCTAATAACACTTTTATTTTTTAAAATTAAGAGTTGAAAGATATTAAAATTTAACACTAATTTATATATATTATATATAGAAAAGAATAAATAGATAGTTAAAGACTTAAAATTTAATAAAAAAGTAGATTTTTATATATAAAAACAAAAAAATAAGCAATTTTGCTTATTTTTTATATTTATTATTATTTAATTTAACATTTTTAAAAATTTTGAATTACTAATTTTATACTCGCATTGGTAAAATTAAATACAAATATTCATCTGATTCTGTTGGTGTTATAACACAAGGACTCATATTTCCACCAAAACTTATTTTTATAAACTCATCAGTTATTACATGAAGACTGTCTGTTATAAATCTTCCATTAAAATCAATTACTAAATCATTACCTGTATGAACAATTTGCAAGTGTTCCACAATATTCCCAAGTTCACTTTGTGAATTAATTATCATATTTTCATCTTTAATGTTAAGTTTTATAATATGATTGCGTTCAATTCGACTAAGTAAACTTGCTCTTTCAATAGTATCATATAAATGTTGACGATTAACTGTTATTGTTGTTGAAAATTCTGTTGGTATAATTTGGTTATATGAAACAAAATCTGCTTTATAACCTAAAAGTCTTGTTATCAAAATTGTGTCATTTAATTTAATCATTAAGTGATTTTTTTGTGTTAAAACTGTGATTTCTGTATCATTTTCAGGTAAAAGTTTAACAATTTCAAGTAAACTTCTTGCAGAAATTATAATTCCAAATTCTGCTGTTGAGCTTATAATTGGCTTTTTAATAAGCGCCATTCTAACACCATCAAGCGCAACACCGTAGAGTTGATTATCTGTTATTTCCAGCAAAATACCTTTAAGCATTGGTCTTGAATCGTCTTGAGCAACAGCAACACTTGCTTTTGTAACTAAATCTTTTAAATCGTTTGCTTTTATTACAATTTTTTCTGGATTTTCTAATTCTTTTGGTTGTGGAAACTCCTCTGCGTTCTGACATTGAAGTGTTGCAGTATTTGAACCATATAAAATTTCAAAACTATTATTATTTCTCATTGTAAAAGTGATTTGTTCACTGCTAATTTTTCTTGCAAACTCTGAAAAGAATTTAGCATTGATAACTGCTTCACCTTCAACTTTAACATCAGCTTTTATGCTTTGTATAATTGTTAGCTCAAGGTCGGTGCACATTAATGTTAATCTATCATCTTCAGCAGTTAGTTTTACACATTCTAATATTGGATTTGTTGTTCTGACTGCTGCTGCTTTTACAACTTTTAAAACAGCATCAGCAAGTTCTAAACCAAGACAAGAAAATTTCATCTTTTTTCTCCTTTGAATTTTTAAATAAAAAAGTGGAAAAGTGAATAACCTTTCTAGCATTTTTTAGATATTCAATTATAACATAATATAATATTTTTTTCAAGTAGGCTTTTTTAATTTTATATAAGGAAAGGTTGTTTTTATAATTTTTCTTTTCTATATAATATATATAAGAAATATATATCTATATAATATACATTTAAAAATAAGTTAATAATTAAAAGTATTTTTTAAATAAAATTTTAAAAATTCACTAAAAATATATAAAAAACATTAAAAAATAGTGTTTTTTATATATTTTTTATGCAAAATTAAAAAATTGTTTATTAAATTAAAAAAATTGATAAAATTTAAAAATATTTAAAAAATAAAAAATTAATAAAAATCTTGTTTTTAAAAACTAATTTATTGATAATAAAAATATATAAAACAAAAATTATAAAAAGTTTATGCAAAATTAAAAAATTACTATTGTAATTGCATAAATAAAATTATTTAATTTAGGATATTAAAAATTTTGTTTCAGAGTAAGGTCTAATTTATAAAAATTTTAAATTTCTACTACATATAATTTATATTATCGGAAGTTTTGTCTGAATGCACACGAAGCAAAGCGAGTGTATATTCAAGCAAAACTGATGTTAA
>CALWOV010000012.1 GCA_944383275.1 uncultured Clostridia bacterium | reverse complement strand
GTAAATAATGAGTGGAAAAAGTTTAAAGAAAAATATCCAAACCAAAAGTTTTACTATGGCGTATTAGATTATATAGATGACAAAATGGTTAAATATTGGTTTTGTATTGAAAAACAGTTAGACGATTTAAAATTGGTAAATTTACTGCAAACTAATTTTTTAGTGTTTGTTTTAAACAGTCATGATGCACATACTATATCAAAATTTTCAGATAACATTTATAAAAGAATTGCAAAAAATTTAAATAAAAATCTTTCTAAAAAAATGGATTTAGAAATCTATAATAAAGATAAAACTTTATTATGTTATAATATAATTTGATATTATAGAAATTTTATTTATAAGTTCATATTGGCATTTATTAAATGAACCAATATTTATTAAAATTGTAAAGTTAAAAATTGTAAATTTCTTGTTGAAAAACTTTTATTATGCGTTAACTTTAAATATATTATAATTTTAAATTATTTTGTTTATATTGTTAAAAGTTTAAGTAAAAATTGAAACATACTTTTGTGTTTGCATAAATAACACCTTATTAAAATTATGTTGCTATAACTTTGGTTTTAAGGTAATTGTATTTTGTTAAAAATTTTAAAACTAAAATTTTTACTACGAATATTATATAATTATTTATTTTTTGCAATAAAAATTGTTTTTTAAAAGATTATTTAAAAAAGTGTATATTGACATTAATAATTTAAAGTGGTATAATTATTTTACTTTAAAAAATATAAGTTAATAAAAAGGTAAGTGATTATTATGTATACTTTAAATAAAGACAATATAGAAAAAATTTATAAATATTATAAAATAAAAAAAGATGCAAGCAACGAAGATGTTTCTTTTAATCACGACGAATTTATAAGTAAATTTTGGGAGATTATGTTAGATGATTATAAGAAAAATCCTAAATTAAGAATTATTGCTGAAAAAATTGAATTACGAAAAAATAAAGATATGTTTGCTTTTTTAGGCTTAACAGAAAAATGTTTTAACCTTGTTACTTGGTTGGATAGGTATGATGCGTTTGTAGAACAAAACACTCCACTTTTAATGGCATATTGTAAGAACACAAATAAGCCTTTATCAGAACAAGACATAGATGGCGTTTTTAGTCAATTTGCTTTAAGCGAAATTGGAAATTTTGTTAATGAAACATATAGGCAGATTGATGAGTTGAAAAAACCTAGTTCAAATATTTTTAAGCGCGACATTAAAAGCAATAAATCTAAAATTGCGTTACTTGAAAAACAAAACCAAGCACTTGTTGTTGCTTCATTATCAGCAACAAATATAACTCAAAACAATGCAGAAAATCAAATGTAATTATAAATAAAAAACAGCCAATTTTATGGCTGTTTTTTATTCTTGTTTATTTTCTAACACTACTTGCTTTTTCCGTTTATTAAGTTCAACTTTTTGTTTAATAAACGCAACAAGCCAGCAAACAAAAAATACAACTAAATTAACACAAACGATACAAGCACCTGTTGCTAAATTGTTAAATGCAAAAGATAAATAAATTCCAATAAACACACACGCTATGCTAATAATTGCCGAACTTATAACAACAGATTTGAATTTTTTAAATACTCGCATAGAACTTAGTGCAGGAAAAATTAAAAGTCCTGAAATTAATAATGCACCCATAAGCTTCATTCCTATAACAATAGTAACTGCAGTTAAAATTGCAATAAGCATATTATAGTAGTTTGTTCTAACTCCCATTGCTTTTGCTGAATTTTCATCAAAAGTAACGGCAAAAATTCTGTTATAAAACAATATAAATAAAGTAATAACAATAACTGAAAGTATAATGCACAATATCATATCACTTTGACTAATTGCCAAAATAGAGCCAAACATATAATTATAAACATCTATGTTCATTCCACTTGTTACACTTATAACAACAACACCAATAGCAAGCGCACTTGTGCTTATTAGTGCAATGGCACTATCGCCCTTAATTTTGCTGTTTTCACTTATTTTAAGCAATATAAAAGCAACCACAATCATAATAGGTAATGACACTTCAAGTGGTGCAACATTTAACGCTGTTGCAATAGCAAGCGAGCCGAACCCCACATGAGAAAGCCCATCACCAACCATAGCATATTTTTTAAGAATTAAACTTACACCAAGCAGTGAAGCACAAAGTGCAACTAAAATGCCAACAACGATTGCTCTTATACCATAAGAATAGGAAAACATTGATACTAAAATATCAAACATTATCATTTGCCTCCCATTAATTTATAGTATGTTGTTTTTTTATAATCTTTTGTTGTGCCAAAGAAAACTTGATTGTCGTTTAAATGTAAAATATGTGTGCTTAAATTCATAGTGCTTTCAAAATTGTGCGAAATAATTATAAGTGTTATTTCGTGTTTAGTGTTTAAATCTAGCAATAATGAAGAAAGATAAGCACTTGTTTTGCTGTCAAGACCGGTAAGTGGCTCATCTAGCATTAAAATTTTGTTTGTTGCACATAAAGCCCTTGCTAATAAAACACGCTGTTGTTGACCACCACTTAAATCTTTAAAACTATTGTTTTTTAAATCTAAAATGTCAAGTTTTGCCATACTTTCTAAGGCTGCTTGTTTATCTTTTTTTGTATAAAACAGACCACATTTATTTAGTCTTCCAGATAACACAACTTCATAAACTGAAGCAGGGAAGTCTTTTTTAATTTCTCTTTGTTGTGGCAGATAGCCAATATCATTATGTTTAAGCCCATCACCATAGATAATTTTACCTTCAAGTGGCTTTTTAAGTCCAAGCATTGTTTGCATTAAAGTTGTTTTTCCTGAACCGTTTTCTCCAATAACAAAAACTCTCCAGCCTTTTTCAATTTCAAAATTCAAGTTAGATAAAACAGTTTTCCCTTCATATGCAACCGTTAGATTTTTACAATTAATTAACGACATTAAGTTAAAGCCTCCCTTAAATTTTCAACATTCTTTTGCATAAGTGTAATATATGTTTCACCATTGTCAAGGTCTGATTTAGATATATTATGACAAGAATATAAAGTTTTTATTGGTATGTTATTACATTCACTTTGTATGTTTTTGGCAATATTGGTGTTTGAAAGTTCAACAGTAAAAAGTGTGGTAACATTGTTGTTGTTTACAAAATTAATAAAATCACTTAAATCTTTGCCACTTGGTTCTGCTTCGCCAGAACAGTTTTCAATAAGTGCTTTATAATCAAAATTGTATTCATTAAGGAAATATCTATAAGGGTTACGGTCTGCAATGGCAAGTGGGCGTTTTTGTTCTTCTTTAATTGTTTTTAACTCATTGTCAATTTCATTTATTTGTTCTATGTATGTATTAAAATTTCTTATATAACTTTCAGCATTATCACTATCAATTTCACATAGCACATCTTTTATTGCTGTTAACATTTTAATGGCATTTTGTGGGGAAGTCCAAATGTGTTCATCATATTCTTCGTGTCCTATTTCAGAAACCAAATCAACATAATCAAACATTCTTATAACTTTTGTTTTTGTTGTATCTACATTTTCTAAAATTGTATTAATCCAGTTTTCATTTTCGCCACCTATATAGATAAAAACATCACAATTAGTAACTCTGTTAATATCACTAATTGATGGCTCAAAAAAATGGCTTTCAGCACCTGCATCTACCAACATAGACGCGCTTAAATTGTCGCCAGCAACTGCTTTTGCAAAATCGTAGGTAACAAAGTTGCTAGTTACTATGTTTGTTTGTTCATTTTCATTGCAAGCAGAAAAGTAAAAAAGCGAACAAAAACAAAGTGCAAAAGCACCTAACACACTTAATAGTTTTTTCATATTATCTCACTTTACTAAATTTTTTAACATTTTAACATAGATATAACTTTAAGTCAAAGCACTTTTTAAAAAGTTTTTATATATTTTTATATTTACTTGCAAAAAAGTTTATACTATTGCTATAATTATTCTAAACAAAGTTATGGCAAATATATTAAAATTCTGTGCTTTGCTTAATAAATATTGCAAACAAAAGTTTAAATATAAATTATTTATTTTTAATTTAATCTATAATCATAATAAAGGGGTAATCAATGGATTTAAGGATTTACTCAAATTTTTCAGTAAATGGTGGTGCATCACTAAATAAAATTTTAAAACAAGCACAAAAACAAGGTTTAAAAGAAATTTCAATAACGGATAGAAACACTGTGCTTGCTCATCTTGCTTTAAAAAGTTTAAATGTAGAAAAATATTATAGTGGCAAAATAAGAACAGGGGTAGAACTTGATGTATATGATAATAATCAGCACTTTCAAGTTATAGCATATGATTTTGACCCTGCACCTGTTCAAAATTGGATAGTTTCTGTTTATGGTGGAAGTAAGGCTCAACAAGAAAAAACTTATCATAAATTAACAGAACTGTGTAAAGAAAAGGGTATTGTTTTAAGTGATACTTGCGAGTGGAATAAAAATCGAGAACTTGCACACGAGAACATTTTAAGGAACATTAAACTTTCTGTTGCAAATAAACAATTTTTTGGTGGTAAATTTCCAAAATCTGCTTCTGAGTTTTATAAATTATGCACTGAAAAACCAGATTTCCCACTTTATTTTAATGTTGACATTTTATATCCTAATTTAAGTGATGTTACACATATTATTTATTTGCATAAAGGTAAAGTTTATCTAGCACACCCTTTTGAATATGATTCTAGCATAAATGTAAAAAAATTACTTGATTTTTGTGTGAAAGCAAAACTGACAGGCGTAGAAGTTTATACTCCTTATGTAACACCAGAACAAATAACATATTTGCTAGATTATAGTAATAAAAATGGTTTCTATGTAACAGGAGGAAGTGGCTTTGGTAAATATAAAAAAGTAAAGAAAATGGTCAACCTTGCTGACAAAATTTCTGCTTAATATTGTTTTAAGGATAGTTAATGGAATTAAAAAATGATGTTTTTATAATTAATTATAGTGAAAATGATAAAGATTTTGCTAAAACTTTATTTAATCAGTTAAATGAAAACAAAAAGCGAGTTATGGATTTTTTTGAGTTAGATAAAGTTTCAAAACAAACATATATTAAAATCTATGATAACTTGCAAGATTTTATTAATCTTCGAACTGAAAATGGAAAGTTTCCAGAGCGCTATAAACCGTGGAATGTTGCATCTGCAGTAAATGGTGACATACATATTTTAAATTTCGATTTATATAAAAAAGCACCAAATCACGAGAATAGGGAATTTGATGATTATTTAAAAACTTTGGTGCACGAGTTTGTTCATGTTTGTCATGAAGAAATTTTAAAAGATAAATCAATAAAGCCAGCGCTTTTAATGGAAGGTATAGCAACTAAACTAGCAGGGCAAGATAACTATCAAACCAATCATATAAGTTGCTCAGCATCAGAACTTAAAACCAATTTTTATAATGTTGAAAATCATTATTCCTATGCCTATACAATAATGGAGTATTTAATGGACGCCACTAGCCACAGCGATTTACTTGAAATTTTAAAAGAACCACATAAAGTAGATGTGGAAGAATTGGTTAAAAATACAAATCAATATTTAGAAAACAAACAAAAAGATGACTTAAATAACCAAGAGCAGTCTGTTAAGTAAAACCAAGATTAGTTTGTTAAAGAGTAAGTTTAACTTTATTTTAAAATTGTTTAAATTTAAACATTGTATAATGTTATTACCGAATTTAATTATTAATAAAAAATAAAAAGGATAGGTTTAGTAAACTTTAAAACAAGCAAAATAATAAAAAAAAAGAACTTTGGTTTTAAAAGTTCATATTAATTTTAAAAAACAACCTAGAAAGGTTGTTTTTGTTTGGAAGAAAGTCATTTTGTAAGTAAAAATAGTAGTCAAAAAAGTAGTCAAAAGACAAAATTCAATTTATCAAGGTATGAAAAAAGCCCTTGGTTAAGGGCTTTTGAATGGTAGCGGGGGCTGGATTCGAACCAGCGATAACAAGCGAAGGATTAGGAATGCTTGCATTCATAAGCCGAGTGTAGTTATATGGCAACTTCTAGTTGTCATACAAAAAAGGTCGCTGGAAAGTGTGAGAACATTTTAACACACTTTGTGTGTTTTCAAAGCCAGCCATTTGGTTCGTTTGAAACAAAAATAAAACGCAAAACCTTAGTGATTTTGCGTTCTTTATTGGTAGCGGGGGCTGGATTCGAACCAGCGACCTTTGGGTTATGAGCCCAACGAGCTACCGAACTGCTCTACCCCGCGATGATAAATTAATTATATTATATTATATTGCTATTGTCAAGAGATAATTCTTATTTTTTTAAATTTTTTGAAAAAATGTGATTATATAAGCTTTTTATATTTAACAGATTGAATTATGTTATTTAATATAATTAATATTTTTGCAATAATTTAATTATATTAATTATATTTTATTAAAATTTTCTATTTTTTATAAGTTTATACTAAAAATATTTAATTTTTAGTTGATTTAAGTTTTAAAATTGGGCTAAATAGTTTTAATTTTTGTTATTACTATGTTAAAATAATAAAAAACAAGAGGTGAAAATGCAAAAGAAAATGAAATTAAGTTCACCATTGTTAAATGAGAATGGTGAACTTGTAGAGTGTGGCTATGCTACAAATTTAATTAAAGATTATAACAGGCAACAGATAAAAGCAAGTAATTTAAAAATTAAAGAATGGGATTACTATTTAATACATAATGAAGATTATGCTGTTGCTTTAACTATTGCTGATAATGGATATATGGGGCTTATTAGCGCAAGTTTAATCAACTTTAAAGTGCCAAAAGAAAAAACAGTATCTGTTATGACTTTTATGCCCAAAGGTAAGATTGGGTTATCTAAAACTTCTAAAATAGGAAGCGTGGGTTTTAAAAATAAACGCGTGTTTATAGAGTTTTTAAATAATGGCAAAAAGCGAGAATTAAATTTAGAATTTAAAAAGTTTGATAAAGACAAAACTTTCAAATGTCATTTTGTTTTAACAAATGAACCTGAAGATAGTATGGTTATAGCAACCCCTTTTAAAGAAAACAAAAAAGCGTTTTATTATAATCAAAAAATTATAGGTATTTGTGCAAATGGTTATGCAGAACTTGGTGTTGATAAGTTTAAATTTAACAATGCAAGTGCTTTGTTAGATTGGGGAAGGGGAGTTTGGACATATAAAAACACTTGGTTTTGGGGCGCTGGAATGAGTGAGATTGATGGCAAAAAATTTGGCTTTAATATTGGTTATGGATTTGGTGATACTTCGGCAGCAACTGAAAATATGCTGTTTTATAATGGAAAAGCACATAAATTAGAGCATATTTCTTTTAACATTCCTAAAACTGATAATGGAAAAGATGACTTTTTGAAAGATTGGACTTTTACATCATCAGATAAACGATTTGAAATGAAATTTAAACCAATTATAGACCGTAACAGTTATACTTCAGCATTAATTATATCTAGCAATCAGCATCAAGTTTTTGGTTACTTTACAGGGACAGCAATTCTTGATGATGGAACAAAAATTAAAGTTAAAAATATGCTTGGGTTTGCAGAAAAAGTAGTTAACAAATGGTAATAAAAAGCACCGAACAATGTTCAGTGCTTTTTTATTATATATTAAATTAATTATAGTTGTTGAACACCTTGTTCAAGTTCGCTTGTAAGTGCTGGCTCTGGCATAGATATTTTTGCACCGTGAAGTTTAGACATTTGTGTTGTAAATCTGCTTTCGTTAGAAGCTGCAACATCAATAAAGTTGTTGTATGCTTGTTGAAAGTTTCCACGAATTAAATCATCAATACCTTGTTGAATAATTTCGCGATTTTCTTCAGTAAGTTCGTCAGTGTCATCAACATCTGTGCGCATCAATGAACATTTATATTCAGCAGTTTGTTTTAAAGGTGTGTCTTGATATAAATCAACCATATTAATTCTGTTTCTACCATCTAAACTTTTACCTTTAAAAGTTGCAATGCAAGATTTTTGTTTGCGTGCAGGAATGCCCATTGGCATATCACCAACAGCAAGGCGAAAAGCCATTTCGCAAGTGCTCCATTCTGGAATTGTTTTGTTACAATATTTTGCAGAATTCATTTTAAATTCCCCCTTATTACGATATAATCATATCACATTTTCAAACGATTGTAAATACTTTTTTATTGAATTATTTAAAATATTTTTTGTTTTAAATTTATAACTATTGTGTCTAAAAATTTTATTATAGTGCTTGTTTTGGCATACTATATGCATTGTTTGAGTTGTTTTGAACATTTTTTTTGCTGTTTTCTATATTTTCAAGTTTATAATATGTATGATAAATTTGTCCTTCAATTTTTTTGGTTTTGTATTTAAAATTTTTTGCAAAATCTTTAACATCAGGTTCTGGTTTAAATGCATTTAAAAGCAGTTTTGCTTGTGTTTGATAGTTATAGAAAAAACCACCTTCAAGTTTTTCAATGTTGTCTAATTGTCTTGCACAATTCATTAAATGTTTTGCTTCATATTCAATATCTTCAACAATTTCTGGTGCAGGGTATGGTTCGCATTTTTCAAATTTTGATTCATTATGTAATTGTTGCATAATTTGTTTTTCAAAATATTTTTTAGATTGGTAATATGCGTCTAAAGTTTTACCTAAATCATAGTTAATATACATTTTTGCTTCAGCAAAATCATAACCATTTTGTTGTTTTAAATAATCAAGTTTTTTATCTAATTTAATGATTTTATCATATGCCGTTATGTAGATTGCAAGATTATAAAAACCTGCACAATTAAGTGCATTTGATAAAGTTCTATATTGTTTTGCGTGTTCATAAAAATCGGCTTCTAAAACTTTTGAATATAACATCTTATCTTTAAAGTTTAAGGTCATATAAAATTCAAGTTCTTTTAACTCATTAAAGTTAAGTTGTTTGCTTTGTTTTAAATCGTCAAAATTAGCATCATACTTTATATCAACATTTGGGTAATGTTTATTAAATTGTCTTTTTAATTTAGAAAAATATGCAGCATAAATATCTATAAGTTCTTGTTCCATAGTTCACTCCGTTTTATAAAAATATTTTATCACTTTAAGCGTTTTTTGTCAATATAGAAAAATTCAACTTATTTGTCAAAATTTTTCAATGCAAAATTTGTAGTTTTTTTAGAAAAATTATGATATTATTTTTTATATAAAGGGGTAATATTTGTGGAAGTAAATTGTATTTTAGCAAATTCGTTTATGAAAGCACTTGATGCACAACTTGAAATTGTAAAAAAAGGCTTAAAGTGCCATCGAAAACAAATTTTTGTTGTGCCAGATAGGTTTAGTTTAAGTATGGAAAAACTTGTTATGGAAAAACTAGATTTAAAAGCAAGTTTTGACATAGATGTTTTAACTTTTCCACGCCTTGCAAACTATGTAATTGGAGATTTTGCCGGCAAGGAAATTATAAGCAAGTTAGATGCTGTTGTAATAATTCAACTTTTATTAAAAAGAAATGAAGAAAAATTTGTTTGTTTTAATAAAACTGCAAAAAACATAACTTTTGCTGAGGTTTTGTTTGATAGTATTGCGCAAATTAAAAGTTGCAATATAACACCAACACAAATAAAAGTTTGTGCTGAAAAGTTACAAAATCAAAGTTTAAAGCAAAAAATGTTGGATATAGCACTTGTTTATCAACTGTATGAAGACTTTATTCAAGATAAATTTCTAGATAGCAATAATCGTTTAAATGTGCTTTGCGAAAAACTAAAATTTTCAAAGCAGTTCGAGAACTGCGATGTTCATTTTTGCAGATTTGATGATTTAACAGGGCAAGGTATAGAAATTTTTAAAAATTTGGTTTTAAAAAGCAATTCTGTATCAATAGGAATTTTAGAGCCAAATAGTAACCAATTAAACTCATATATATACAATTCTAAATTTAAAGAAGCAGTTTTAAGCACTTGCAATGCATTAAAAGTTAAACCTAATATAATAGTGGAAGAAAAGAACTTAAATGATGTTAACGAGCATATTTTGCAAAATGTTTTTGCTTTAAACAAAAAATGCCTTGAAGCTGAAAAATATGAAAATGCGCCACAGATTTTAAGTGCGCAAAACATTAATAACGAAATAGAATTTATTGCTAAAAAAATTTTATGGCTTGTGCATAATGGCGCAAGATTTTCAGATTTTAATGTTATTTGTTCAGATTTTAATGGTTACGAAAATATTATTGAAAAAGAGTTTAATAAATTTAAAATTCCATTTTGGCTAGATAAAAATTTTGAACTTAATAAAACCGAAGGTTATAAATTTATAAATAATGCCATTATGTGCATTAAACACAATTTTTTATTAAATGATGTTTTAAAGTTTGCTTTTAACGCTTTGTCTAATCTTGACAGTCAGCAAAAAGAAATATTAGATACTGTTGCTAAAAAGTTCGGCGTTGTGGGAAATATGTGGTTAAAGCCTTTAGAAAACAAATTTAATGACCCTAATTTTGAAATTTTTGAAGAAAGTAAAATGTTACTTTTAAATTCGGTTACAACCTTAAAGAAAAACTTTGAAAATTCTAAAACGGTGTCTGATTTTGTAAATAGTTTGCAAGTTTTTATGCAAGAGAGTAATTTAGAAGAAAAGTTAGAAAATTTAGCACTAAAATTCTTAAATGAAGGTAATTTAAAGCAAGAAAGTATTTTAAGGCAAACCTATGCAAAACTTGATAATGTGTTAAATCAAATATCTAAAATTATCGGGGGCGAAGAAACTGATTTTCAAGAATTTTTATCATTATTGAATGCTGCTGTAAGTATTGTTGAAATTTCACCACTTCCAATGTCGCTAGATTGCGTGTTTGTTGGTCAAATTCTGTCTAGTATTTTTACCCCTACAAAATATTGTTTTATTTTAGGTGCTAATGAAGGTAAATTGCCAGCAATGTTGCAAGATGTTGGCATAATTTCTGATACAGAAATTAAAAGTATGCAAGATTTGCCACTTTCTCCTACTATTGAAGAGTTGAACCAAAGAACGCGTATTATTACACAACAAAATTTTGTTATATCAGATAATTTATGCGTAACTTTTCCACTTAATCAGGGTAAAGACACACTTTTTCCTAGCAGTTTAGTAAAAGAATTAAGCGCAATGTTTAATTTTAAAGGTTTTAAATTACCAGTTGCTTCCATAGAACAAATAATTAACGATAGTAAAGTGTTCGGCAGTGAAGAAGCAAGGCTTTGTTTCAATTTTGCAACCCCAGATAATTTAGTTTTAAGTTTAATACAACAGAATGCTGATGAAAATGTTCTATTAACAGCAAAAGAATTTTTAAACAAATTAAAACTTTATAATTCATTAAGTGTTTTAGAAAGTGATAATAAAATAATAGAAAACTTAAAACAGGCAGAAAAATTATTTTTTGCAAAAGATAGCACCAAAATTTCGCAACTTGAAAGTTATTTTAGTTGCCCTTTTAAGCATTATGCTGAATATGGTTTAAAACTTAAAGAGAGAGAAGTAAATAATATCGAGGCTCGACAGGTTGGTGATATTTTGCACGCTGTTGCAGAAAATTATGTTAATAAAAGTAAAAACAAAAAGTTAAATGAAGATGAAATAAGAGCTTTGGCTTATAATATTTTTGATAATGTTATTGAACAAAAAGAGTATTATCATTTATTATCAGGAACAAAAAACAGGGCTTTAATTAATGGTCTTAAAAACGAAAGCGCAAGAATTTGTTTGGCATTAAATAATCATCTTGTGCACAGTTCGTTTAAACCGAAATTCACAGAAGCCGTGTTTGGAGACCCTAAATTCGTTCCTATTCAAAAGGTTGTTACCCCTAAAAATATAACACTAAAAATTAAGGGGAAAGTTGATAGAGTTGATTTTTGGAATGATTATGTTCGTGTTATAGATTATAAAACAGGTAAACACTCGTCAGAATTTAAAAAAGAGTTGTTATATGTTGGAACAAAAATTCAACTTTTTGTGTATATGTGGGCAATTTTAAAAGGTTTTAACAATCAAAACTTAAAGCCAAGTGGTGTTTATTTAATGCCATTACACAACGAATATTCTGACACTAAACTTAAAAAGTTTGAAAGATATAAACTTAATGGGGTAAGTGTAAACGATATAGATGTTTTACTTGCACAAGATGACCAAGTTAATTATGAAAATCCTAAAAGTGAACTTATAAACTTTTCGTTATCAACAAGTAAGGAAGTTGTGGCAAAAGGCGAAATGAAGCCTAAAAATTCAAATAATTTAATTTCTTCAACACAATTAAAACAAATGATTGAATATTCTGTTAAAATTTTAGCAAAAGCAATAGATGAAATTTGTGAGGGTTACATAGAGGCAAAACCATTAGAAAATGTTTGTAAATTTTGTAAGGCTAAAACCTTTTGTTCATTTTTTAAGCAAACTTTAAAAGATGCAAGAAATATAGACTTTGTTTTAGATGAAAACAGTTTTAAGGGGGATATAAATGAGTAAACAATATACAAAAGAACAAGAACGAGCAATAACCCTTCAAAACTGCGATTTGCTTGTTTCTGCAGGCGCTGGAAGTGGTAAAACAATGGTTATGATAGACCGTGTTTTGAATGCGTTATATAGTGGTAAATCGGTTTTGGAACTTTTAATGCTAACTTTTACTAACGCAACAGCAAGTGAAATGCGAAGCAAACTTGAAGATGAAATTATAAAAACCTTAAACGAAACAAACTTAAATTCTAAATTAAAAAATCACTTAAATCGACAGTTGCTTTTGTTAGGGCAAGCAGATGTTTGCACTATACACGGATTTTGTCAGAAACTTATAAAAAAATATTTTTTCGCAATAGATGCTGACCCTAGTTTTTCAATTATAGATGAGGCAGAAAGTGCTGTGTTAAAGCAACAAGCACTAAATGAAGTTTTTAGTTGGTATTTAGAAAACAAAGATGAAGGTTTTTTATCACTAGCCGAAACTTACAACCAGAAACGCAATCTTGATGAGTTAAGTAAAATTGTGTTAAAGGTGTATGAATTTGTAACAGGTCAACCAGATTTTAACGAGTATAGACAAAAAATATTAAATCTTTATAATGATGATTTTGATAAATCAACTTTTGCAAAAATTATAAATGATTATGTTGTTGAAAAGTTAAATGAATATTTAAAAGATTTTTTAAATCTTAAACAACAAGCAATTTTGAATGGCTATGATAAAATAGAGCAAAATTGCGATATTATTATTGAATATCTTAGTTTAATTAAAGTCGAAAACTCGTTTTCGTTAAATCATAAAATAGTGTTTTCAATGCCAACATTTCCATCTAAACCAGTTGTGAAAGATAATGCTATATGGGCTGAAATTGCAGAAGATTACGCTAGATTAAAATCTGACCTAAAAGATGAAATAGACCAATTAACAAGCCGGATATATATAAGTGAAAATTTAGAAGAAGTTATTAAAAACACAAACATAAGTAAAAACAATTTAATAACCATTTTAGATATGACCGAAAAGTTTACCCAAAGTTATACAAATCTTAAAAAAGAATTTAATCAACTAGATTTTTCTGACCTTGAACATTTTGCTTTAAAAATTTTAGAGCAATCAGAAATTGCAGAACAAATAAGACAAACCTATCAAGAAATTTTTGTTGATGAATATCAAGATATCAATAACATACAAGAACGAATAATTAACAGTTTGTTAAATAATGACAATCACTTGTTTTTGGTGGGCGATGTTAAGCAAAGTATCTATCGTTTTAGAAACACCAACCCAGATATTTTTGTTGCAAAATATAACCAATATTTAAGTGATAATAAAGGCAAAAAAGCAATAGAGTTAAACGATAATTTCAGAAGTTTTTCTTTTGTGTTAGATTTTGCTAATTATATATTTTCTAAAATAATGACACCAAGTGTTGCACAAATAGATTATAAAAAAACAGGTATGTTAAAAGCAGGTATAAATTTTAAAAACCCAGAAAATGCTTTACCTAATGTTGAAATTTGCGTTGTAAATAAATTTAAGCAAAAAGAAGAAAAACAAGTTGCATCAAAAATATACAGTGTAAAAGAAACTCCTTGGCAAGAAAAAGAAGAATCTATGTTTGCAAAAACAGAAGGTTTAATAATCGCAGAAAAAATAGCAAGGCTTATGTTTGAGCAAAAATTTATCTATGACCCTAAACTAGATGGCGGAAGTTTTCGTGAACTGAATTTTAAAGATATAACCTTACTTGTAAGAAGCAGGGGTAAGTATTTAAACACAATAGTGCAAACCTTGCGCAGTCAGGGAATACCTGTAAGTGGTGTAAGTGGTGTAGGCATTTTTGAAGAATATGAAGTTCAATTGCTACATAATTTTTTATGTTTACTTGCAAATACTCAGGACGATTATATTTTAACTTCATTTTTATTAAGTCCAGCAGTAAATTTAACAGAACAAGAACTTGCAAATATAAGACTTAAATATGATAATGAGCAGTTCTATATTTGTTGTCAAAACAAAAGAGCAAATATAGAAAAATTAGATAAAGCATATACATTAATAGAACAAGGAAGACAAGAATTAATAAACGGTTCTATAAGTGAAGTTTTAAATAATTTTATAGTTAAAACAAACTTATTTTCATATATCTTAAAAATGGATAATGGAAAACAACGCGTTTTAAATATGCAAACATTTATTCAACACTTTTTATCACATAATTATAACTATGATTTATATGCTTATCTAAATTATGTTGATTTTGCTAGTGAAATTGATATTCCTGTTCAAAATCAAGGTGCCGACAATGCTGTTCAAGTTAAAACTATGCACGAAAGTAAAGGGCTTGAATTTCCCGTTGTGTTTATTGTTGATGCAAGCCATCAATTTAATAAATCTAGTTTGCGTGGAAATTGCTTATTAAGTTCTAATTTAGGAATAGGGTTAGAAGTTTTTGATAAAGAAAACCGTGTTAAAAATTCAACCCTAGTGCGCTCTGCAATTTTAATTGAAGAAGCGCATCAAGAGTTTGCTGAACATTTAAGACTTCTCTATGTTGCAATAACAAGAGCAAAAAATCATTTGTTCATAGTGGGTAAAAATGATTTAGAAAACTTAAAAGCAATAAAAAATCGGTTTACACTTGAAAAGTCAAATGATTATTTAAGTATAATTTTATCTGCACTTGATGATGGAACGATTTTAAAACTTAATAATAACGAAGAAAATATAGTTGTAAATAAAGGTAAAAATGATGAATTTACAATTTCTGTTTATCAACCAGTTGAAGAAAAAATTGATGCAAACAAGCAAGTTTTTGATAGTTTAGTTACAAAAAAACAAGTGGATACCATAAAATTAAGTAAATTTATGGATATTTATTGCACAAATAAATATAACTATCAACGAGAAACCGAAATTGCACTTAAAAGCTCTGTTAGTAAAATTATGCAACAGCAAGAAGTTGTGCCTGCATATATGCCAGAACCAAAAACTTTTACTTTAAAAGAAAATCAGTTTATCGATGCAACTGAAATAGGGCTTGCTTATCATAAAGCAATGCAATATATTGATTATAATTTAAACAGTGAAGAAGAAATTTTTAAATATCTTTCAAAATATATGAAAATTGATGAATTGAAACTTGTAGAATGCAACAAAATATTAAAGTGTATTAAACAGTTAAAACCTTTAATACAAGATGCGCAAATTTTGCGCGAACAAACTTTTTTTATGTTTGTGCCTTACAATCAACTTGTTAATTGTGATATTAAAGACAAGATTTTAATTCAAGGTGTAATAGACTTATTAATTGTTAAAAACAACCAAGCAATACTTATTGATTTTAAAACAAATAAGGAAAATAATGCTAAAAAACTGTGGGAAAAATATCAAATTCAGTTAGATTGTTACAAAAAAGCAGCAGAAAACAGCTTAAATTGTTCAGTAACCCAAAAAATTTTATATTCTTTTTTCAATGATTGCCAAATATCGTTTGACAAACAATAATTTAGTTAATATAATAAAGTTGCAAGAATAGACAAAATTTTTGTATAGGAGTGTGAGATAATGATTTCTCAAATAATAGCAGGCACGGATTTTATGGATTCTGTGTTTACCTTATTTCAACAAGCAATGTCAGCAGTAACAGTTGATATACTTTTAGTTATTGCTATGGCACTTATAATGCTTGTTATAATTATAGGTGCATTGCGAGTTATCTTTTCATATGAAAGCGTTGCAATGCGTAAGATAAGAAAGGTAAATAAATATCTGTTAAAAAACCCTGTCGTTACTGATGCGAATTTGGTAGAGTTCCACAGAAATATGAAAAAATTGCCAAGAAGAATTAGGGATAGATGGCAATTATTTATGTTAGAGCGTGAAGGCAGTCCTAGTCGTTATTTAACCACAGAATATTGTGTTAAACGACCACTCTACAATTCAAGTACCATCAATATATTAAAACAAACAAAATTTGCAACAACTTTAATTGCATTAATAACATTCTTATTTGGTCTTGCGTGTGGAATGAACGAAGCAGGTTCTGTTTCTATGGCAAGCATTGTAAATGTTATAATGTATTCAACTTTTATTCCTGTTTTAGTGTTTATTATAGGAACTGTTTTTTGTATGGTATTGCAAGCAAGATTTAGTGCTTTAAACACAGATTTTTATGATAACTTTACTGTTTTTATAAGAAATGTAGATAAAGCAACAAACACAATGCCAGACTATGTTGACTATGAATTATTGTTTACTAAAAAGGAAATCAACAACGGTATTCCAATTTTGCGTGAATATTTGGAAAAGCGTGCCCTAGAAGAGCAACGCTTGCTTGAAAAAGCAAAACGTGAAGCAGTTGAACACAGCCCATATAATTTTGATGATTTAGGTGTAAATGGTTCTCAACTTATTGAAAGGGCAGTAAACGAAAGTGAAACCTTTTTAATGAACAAATTAAGTTTGCAAAATGAAATTGCTGAATACGAAAAACAACTTGCACAAGCAGAAAAGAATATGGACGATATCGAGCGTGAAGCAAACCGTAAGTTGCAAGCAATTAAGGAAAACTTAGAGCGTTTAGACAAGGCAATAAGTGAAACTACAAACCGTGTTGAAATTAACTATAACCGTCGTCAAGCAAAAGATGAAATGGAAAAGAAAGCAATGATTGAAAAAGACTTGCAATCAATGCTTACAAAAGAGCAGGCAACTATTGAAGGCTATAAAGTAGAAATTCAACGCAGAAAGAAAGAAATTGAAGATGACAAAAATGAAGTTGAAACAGCATTAAAATCTGAATACAACACATTTGCAACAAAAGTTTATGATGAATTAAATGCAAAAGTAAGCGAAGAGAATTCAAACTTACTTCGTGATTATGAAAATCAAATTGTTCAACTTAAAAGCAAAGTTAAACAATTAATGACAGATAATGAAAATAAAGATACACAAATTGAAGTTCAAAAACTTGAAATTGAAAATTTACGCAACTATGGTGTTGCAGCACAACCAGAACAACAAGCAACCTATCAACAACCAACCGAACAATATACAGAAACTAATCAAACATATACTCCAAATTACGACCAGAACACAGATAATACAAATTTAATCCAACAAGATTATAATCAAGATGAAAACACTGATTGGAATCAATATTATGATGAAAATGGTAATTTAATTGATTATTCTCAATACTACGATGAAAATGGTAACCCAATCGACTATTCACAATATTATGACGAAAACGGAAATTTAATTGATTACTCACAATATTATGATGAAAATGGCAATTATATTGGGCCTGTTGAAGGGGAAAACCAAGAGCAAACCGAAAATGCTGATGGTCAAAACGATGCAACAAATGCAGAACAACCACAAGAAACAACTGAAAATAATGAATCAGCAACTCCTACTGAAGCAGAGCCACAAGAAACAACACCAGATGGTGAGACTGCAAACCCAGATGATGCTGTTTACGACTTGAATGCAGCTCCTGTTGAACAAAATGAAACAGAAAATTCTGATTCAAATAACGATGACGATTCAGGCGATGAAGGTAAAGTTGATTGGAGTATGTTCTATGATGAAGATGGAAAATTAAAAGACTTTGGCTATGCTGACGCTGATAGCAACAATCAACCACAAGATGAAATAGATGAATCGTTAAAAGACCTAGAGCAAGCACCTTCATTAGATGCTTTAAGAGAACAACTTGCACGAGAAGCTGCTGAAGATGCTCCAGCAGAACAAACTCAAAGTGAACAAGCAGTTGATAATGAACCTGAAGAGATACAAGAAGAGAAAGTTGAAGAGCCTAAAGAAAATAGCAACGAAACAACACCTGAAAATGAAGAGACCAAAGAAGAAGTTAAACCTGCTGACGAAAAACCAAAGAAAACTACAACTAAAAAATCTTCAACAAAATCAACAAAGTCAGGAACAGCAAAAAAATCAACTTCTAAAACTAAAAAACAAACAACAAAGAAAGAAAACATAGAAAAAGAAAATGATGACTTGCTTGAACTTCAAAAACAAATAGAAGCAGAAAATGAAAAATTATTAAAACAACAACAAGAATTGCGTGCTCAGATTGATAAAACATTAAATTCTATTGAAAAAAGTGGAAAAAACACTGATAAGCAAAAAAATATTGCTAAAATTAAAGATTTAATTGATAAACTAAAAGTTCAAGCAAAAGAAGCAAAAGCAAAAGGTGCAAGCAAAGAAGAAATTAAAAACATAAACGCATCTGTTGCAGAACTTGTTCAAGCAATTGCAAATTATACAACAAAAAAATAAATTAAATAAAAAAGGTGCTTTAACTTAAAGCATCTTTTTTAGTTTACTAATAAATAAAGCTCGTTTAAAACATTCATTTGTTTTGCAGTTGTTAGTAAAGATGAAGTTATAACTGTGTTTCTTGGTGCTAGAACTTGATTTCCAAAAACAACAAAATCTCGTTTAAGTCTTTTTCCTAAAAGGTCTAGTGATGTGTTTACTTTAACTTGTGTTGGTGTTAAAGGTTTAACATCAAAAGCATCATTATTTTCAGCAATTTTTACTAAATTTGTTGTGGTAACCGTTTTATTTATTTTGTGTTTTGGTGCAAAATTTTTAGTTTTTAAATTAGAATTCTCAGTGTTAATAATGACATAATCATTTGCACATATAATTTTAGTTGGTAAGAATTCATTTATATCAGTTATAATTTTGTCAATTTTCCAATTTTCATTTATTATAATTTCAGTAATTTTCCCAAGTGACTTTCCATTAATGTCATAAGTTTGTTTATTTATAATTCCATTTTTATTTTCTTGTAATGTTCCAACTATAAAAGCAGAAGAGTTCTTAATTAAAATAATATCTTCACCTAGTTTGTATACCTTGTGTGTATTTAAAATTTGTTTTTCTTCCAAATTATTAACAATAACCAAAGACTTTATTTGTGTGTAATTTTTGTTAAAAACCACGTCGCTTATAAATCCTTCCGATTTACCATCATATGCAGCAACAACTTTCATTCCTATAAGTTTTGTAAAATTCATTTTTGCCCCCTGTTTTTATTCTATGTTTGATTTTATCGTTTTAAAATTAAAATATTTGACGAATGTTTGCAAATTTTAATTTATTTATGTTATATTATTATCTATGGAAGTAATATTTTAAAATAGTTTTTAATTATATTATTTTAATTCCAAATAATTTTTAAATTTCTTTTTTTTGAATTTTTTTGTTTTTAATATTGTTTTTAATCAAACTTTTGCAATCATTTAATACAAATTGTTTTGTTTTAGTATAGCAATAAAAATTTATTTTAGTTATCAATAAAATCTTAACTAAAAAATTTAATTAATAACTTTCTTTATGTATATGATATATTTTTTTGTAATAGAATTTAAGTAGAGGTTAAAATGTTTAGAAAATTAAAAAAATTATTTACAACTAAAATTGTATTATCACCAAGATACGCCAATTCATTTATACATCGCTATAATTCAAGATTATTAAAAATAACATTTGGAACACAACTTACAGTTGACCCTAATTGGGCTGCTGTTATTGTTGTTAAAGATGTTGTTTTAGATGTGTTTACGGCAGGTAAATATGAAATACAACTTGGTCTTATTCCAAAAACTGCAAGATTGTTGCGTCTTGATAGGGGGAAAGTTAAAAAACACGGAACAACTGCTGTTGTAGAACTTCCTAAAAAATTTAAATGTGATTTATATTTTGTTAATTTAAAACCTTTTGAAAACAGATATTGGCAATCAGACTATATTCGTGTTAAAAAGAAAAAATTAAAAGCATTTAAGTTTAAAGCACAAGGGAAATATAAAGTTACAGTTAATAATCCAGCACAAGCAGTTGGGCTGTTTAAAATTGATTGGGGCAAAATTAACAACAATAAAGCATTACCTAAACTAGATTTTCTTGTGGGTGAAGTATGCTCTGAAGTTTTAAACAAAAAAAGTAAAATAACTCCGGAAGAAATTTTAAGCAAAGAATTTTCTGAAAAGTTTTTGCAACCCAAAGTTGACAGACAATTTATTAAATATGGTCTATTAATTGAAGGCGTTAGTGTTGAAAATTTGGTATATCCAAAAAGTTATTCATCAGAGTATCAGCAAGAAGTTCTACAAATAAAAGATATGATAAAAGCAGAAGAAGAGAAAAAGGAAGAAGAAATTAAAGAAGAAGGTGCAACCGAACAAACAGTCGAAGATATTAAAAATGCTGAAAATAATGAGACTGAACAAAATAAAGAAAAAGATGAAACTGATATATTAATTGAAGACCTAATTGAAAATAGTAAAGAAGGTTTAAAACAAAAACTTGAAAAAGATAATAAAAAATCAAGTAAAGGCAAAAAGGATATAATTATAAAAAGTTACACCGATGAAGATAAATCAAGCGATTATCCTTTAAGTGAAACATTAGAAACCGATAATGAAAAAGAAACCAAAACTTCACAACAGGGATTAAAACTTTGCCCTAAATGTCAAAACATTGTTCCACTTAACAGCGAAATTTGCCCTAATTGTGGTTGCGCGATTAAAGAAGATAAAGTTGTAGAAAGTGAAAGATTTTGTCCTAAATGTGGAAAAGTGGTTAAGGAAGATGATTTGTTTTGTGAATGTGGTTGCTATTTACCACCAAAAAATGTATAATATAAAAGTTCATTTTATGAATTTATTATAAAAGGAGATTTTTAATGTCTAAATTTAATAAAGATATGACAATAGGAGAAGCCCTTGAAACAAACCCTAAAGCAGAAGCAGTTTTTATGGGGTTCGGAATGTCTTGCTGTGGTTGTCCTGTAAGCCAAATGGAAACGTTGGAAGAAGCAGCATCAGTTCACGATATCGAGTTAGAACTTATGCTTGAAAAACTTAATGAACTTGACGATGAAGAATGTTCGTGTGGTTGTGAAGACGAGCATTGTGGTTGTGAAGATTGCAACTGTAATCACGAAGAAGAAAAATAATTTTTAAAATATTATAAAAATCAATAGAAAAGTCCGTTTAAATGGACTTTTTCTTTACTTTTTACTAAGTTTTTGCTATAATTTTAAAAAAATTAAAAAGGAAAATGAAATGGAAGGCTATAATTTTAAAGAAGTTGAAGAAAAGTGGAAGAAAAAATGGAAAGAACAAAAAGGATTTAAAGCCATTGATTTTTCTCCTAAACCAAAGTATTATGTTTTAACCGAATTTTTTGGTGTTAGTGGAAAAGGTATTCATATGGGGCATGTAAAGGCTAATGTGCCAACAGATGTTATTGCTAGATATAAACGCTTAAAGGGGTTTAATGTTTTATATCCAGTTGGTTGGGATGCCTTTGGTTTGCCAACAGAAAATTATGCAATAAAAACTGGTGAACAGCCTGAAAAGGTTACCGAAGTTAACATTGAAAATTTTACAAAACAACTTGAAAGTTTGGGTATGAGTTACGATTGGGACAGGCAATTTTCAACCAGCGACCCTAAATATTATAAATGGACACAATGGATTTTTTTGCAACTTTTAAAACACGGTCTAGCATATAAAAAGCGTGGAGTTGTTAATTTTTGCCCTAATTGTAAAACAACATTAAGCAATGAAGATAGTCAAAATGGTGAATGTGACCGTTGTCATGGAAAGGTTGAACAACGCGAACGAGATGTGTGGTATTTAAAAATGACTGACTATGCAGATAAAATGCTTCAAGACCACGAACATTGCGATTTTCCTGAATATGTTAAGGCTATGCAACGAAATTGGATAGGAAAATCTGAAGGTGCTGAAGTGGATTTTGCAATTTCAAATACCGATAAAAAACTTAAAATTTACACAACCCGTCCAGACACATTGTTTGGGGTAACTTTTATGGGTATTGCTCCGGAACATCCATTGCTTAATGAACTGCAAGACAAAATATTGAATATTAATGAAATAAAAGAATATCAAGAACAAGTTAAAAACAAGACTTCATTTGACCGTTTGGTTGGTAAAGATAAAACAGGGGTTAAAATAGAAGGTGTTTATGCAATTAACCCAATTAATAATAAGCAAATACCAATTTTTATTGCAGACTATGTTATGATGGGGTATGGAACAGGGGCACTTATGGCTGTGCCAGCACATGATGGCAGAGATTACGAGTTTGCTAAAAAATTTAACATACCTATTATCGAAGTTATAAAAGGTGGCGACATTGAAAAAGAACCTTTTGTTGGAGATGGCGAACTTATAAACAGTGATTTTTTAAATGGTCAAAATGTTGAACAAGCCAAACAAACTATGATTAAATATTTAGAGCAAAAAGGAATAGGAACTAAGAAAACCAACTTTAAAATGCAAGATTGGCCTTTTAACAGGCAACGCTATTGGGGAGAGCCTTTCCCTGTGGTTATATGCAAGCATTGTGGTTATGTTCCACTTCCAGAAAGCGAATTACCACTTAAATTACCTAAAATAGAAGATTATAAGCCTGATGATAATGGAGATAGTCCACTAGCAAAAGCAAAAGATTGGGTAAATTGTAAATGTCCAAAATGTGGCAAAGATGCAAGACGCGAAACTGATACGATGCCTAATTGGGCTGGTTCTAGTTGGTATTGGTTAAGATTTTTAGACCCACATAATGATAAAGAATTTGTTTCACAAGACAAATTAAAATATTGGGGTGCTGTTGATCTTTATACTGGTGGAGATGAGCATGTAACTCGTCATATGCTTTATGCAAGTTTTTGGCACCATTTCTTATATGATATTGGTGCAGTGCCTTTTGAATATCCTTTTAAAAAGCGTTTGTGTAATGGTCTTGTGCTTGGCGCTGACGGAAATAAAATGAGTAAATCACTTGGTAATGTTGTTGACCCAATGGACATTTTAACTCCATATGGTGCAGATGCTTTCAGATTATACACAATGTTTAGTGGTGAATATGACCAGAACAGCATTTGGAATGAGCAGGGCATTAAAGGTTGTGTTAAATTTATAAACAATGTTTGGGAATTACCTAAACTTATGACAAATGAAGATAAAATTTCTGAAAAACACGAAGTGTTGTTAAACAGATTAATTAAAAAAATTGAAGACAGCATTGAAAACTTTACACATAACACAGCAATTTCAGATATGATGATTTTCGTTAACACAATTAAACAAGATGGATTTATAACAAAAGAAGAATTAAAAGAGTTTTTAATAATACTAAATCCTTTTGCTCCTTTTATAACTTCTGAAATGTTTGAAAAAGTTTTTAAAGATGATATTTTACAACAACAATTTCCAACATATAATAAAGATAAACTTCTAGAAAATGAAATTGAAATTCCTGTTCAAGTTAATGGAAAAGTAAAAGGAACAATTAAAATAGCTTTAAATGAAGAACAAAATTCAGTTATAGAAAAAGCAAAAAATCTTTTAAACCTAAAAGAAACACTTAAAGAAATCTATGTTCCTAATAAAATTATAAATTTAATTGTTAAAAAATAATATTGACAGTTATCTTGTTATATGATATAATAATTAAGACGAAAAGGGCATTCTTTGCAAAAGAGTGTTACAGTTTAATAAAAAAGCATTTATTTGGAGATTTTTATGATTTTTGTTTTGTAATTTATGCAACTTAAAATTTAATGAAATTTAATAACTTATAAAGCAATTAAATATAGTTAATTTTTATTGTATATTTTACAAACTATTTCATAAATCTGTGTTCTCTGCATAGATGCTTTTTTTGTTTATATTTTAACTGTAATAGGAGATATAATTATGATACAACTTCAATCTGTTATAAAAGATTGGGGCGATAAAAGAGTGCTATCAAATATAGATTTAATAATTTATCCAGGTGAAAAAATTGGAATTATAGGTTCTAATGGACAGGGAAAATCTACTTTGGTTAATATAATTTCAAAGCAAATCGCCCTAGATAGTGGAACAGTTGTAATTGATGAAAATTTGGCTGTTTTAGAACAGAGTTCAGACATAAATTTTAGTAAAATATTAGAAAATTTATCTAATAATGAATTTTCAAATCAATTTTTTATTTGGCTTAAATTGTTAGGGTTTAATAATGAAATTGAATTAGATGCAACCAAAATATCTAAATTAAGTTCTGGCGAAAAAACAAAAATTGGACTTGCAAATTGTTTTGCCCAAAATCCAACTGCATTAGTTTTAGATGAGCCAACTAATCATTTAGATATAAGTGCTAAAAACTTAATAATAAAGCAAATAAATAATTTTCAAGGTGCAGTTATAATTGTAAGCCACGACCGTGATTTCCTTAATAAAACTGTTAATAAAATTATTGAATTGAAAGATGGTAAAATTAAAGAATATTACGGGAATTATGATGAATATAAATTGCAAAAAGAAAATGAAAAATTAACAATTAAAAGAAACTATGAAAAACATAAGAAAAAAGTTGCTCATATAGAAGAAGATATGGAGCAATATAAAAAATTTGCAAAGTTAGTAGATGCTGGTAAGCATCAAAAATCAGCAATGCGAGCAGGTGTTAAACACGATAATGGCTTGCGTGCTGATGTGGTATCAACTAAATTTAGCAGAATTGCAGCAAGTCAGATGAAAAAACTTCAAAAAGAATTAGATAAAGATGTTGAAAGACCTGAAAAAGAAATTAATATTAAATATAAATTACAGAAAAACAGTATTAATACAAAAGTTGCAATAAAAGTTGAAAATTTAACTAAAAAATTTCAAAATCAAATATTGTTTGAAAATGCTAATTTTGTTATAGAAAGTGGGCAAAAAGTTGCATTACTTGGTGATAATGGAACAGGTAAATCAACTTTTATAAAAATGATACTTGAGCAAACAGACTATGATGGTTTTATTTATAAAACTCCAAGTTTAAAAATTGCAACTATGTTTCAAGATGTTTATGACTTGAATGGAGAAATAACGATAAACCAAATGAGTCAACTTTATGATAAAGAATTTAGAACTAATTTTATAACAAATATTGTTTCTATGAATATAGATAAATCAAGATTTAATACAAAAATTAAGTTTTTAAGTTCTGGCGAAAAAATGAGATTAAAACTTGCTGAATTGATACTTACCGATGCAAATCTTATTATATTAGACGAGCCAACTAATCATTTGGATATTGAAAATAAACAATATTTGGAAGAAGTTTTATCAGGATATGCTGGAACATTAATAGTAGTAAGCCACGATTTAGATTTTATTAAGAATGTGTCTAATTGTTGTTTAGTTTTAAATAATAAAAAACTTGTAAAATACGATGAACTTGTGGATAAATTATATAAATAGTTGGTCTTATTAATTGAATGATAAATAATTTTAGTTTGTAATACTTTTTATATAGTTATAATCATATAATTTATTGTTTTTAAATTTTATAAATATTAAGCAAAATTAGTAAAATTTGACTTTTTTATTAAAATATTGTAAAATAACTAAACTAAATTTTTAACAAAAAGGTAAAATTATGGAAATAGTTGATATTTTTTTAAAATATCATAAAAAATATAAAAAAATAAAACAAGATAAAATTTTTAATACTTTAGTTAATCATTGCAAACAAACAGAGTATGTATGTTTAAAAGAAGCATATAAATTAAAACTTGATACCATAGCCAAAATTGAAAGTGAATTAGATATAGATTACCTTCTTCAGTTTGGTGCAATTTTTAGGGATATGCAACAATTAATAAGTGAAAAAATGATTGAAACTAAAAACCTAGATAAAATTTATTTCTGTGCAAGTAATTTTAATAATGAAGATGCAAAAAAATATATGGCAGAAAATGGAACACTTTTACAAAATTTAAATCTTATAAAAAATCAAACTTTTTTAAAAGAAAATATTGAAACTGTAATTAAAAATAGTAAAACAGATTTATCTTTTAATAACGTATTTATATTTGCAGAGAAAGGGTATATAACATTTGAAGAACTTGAAGAACATATTGTAAATTCTCAAGTTCCTCAAGCCAATTATATTTCAGTATTAACAAAAATTGATGCCGATATATTATATAATTATTATTATGTAGAAAATAATGGCAAAATAACAAAAAATATTAAACCTTACTTAAATTGGGCAATAAACCAAAGGATTGAAAATCCTCAAATACCATTTGAGAAATTGATTGAAAAAAATATAGCAAATTTAAAACAATCAGATGATGGATTATATGGTGTATATTACCATAGTCTTCTAAAAAGAAGAGAAGATGAACAGTATAAATCTAAACTTATTAAAGAATATAATAAGTTTACAAAAAGTAACTTAAAATTTGAAGAAAAAAATAAACAAATGTAAAAAAATCGCAGTAATTTGCGATTTTTTAATCATCAAAATTTATATTTAATAAAACTTTAACATATTGTAATAATTCTTCTTTAGTATAGTTTTGATTTTCTATCCAATATAATAATAAACTTGTAAAACCACCACCAAAAAAACTTATTATAACTGGTAATGGTACTTCTATGTTTAATTTATTATTAAGATGTTTAACTAGTATATCCATTTTTTCTTGTACAGCATGCTCAATAACAGTTATAATAGTTTCACTTCTGTTATTTTTAAGTATATTTAAAACTGCTGTTCTATTTTCATATAAAAAATCAACAATTGCTTCAATAATTTTAAGGAATATAGTCTTTGCACTTTCGTTTTCTTTTGAATTTATTATAGGCATAAAAATTAAATTTTTAATTTCCTCTAAGGCATTTAGCAAAAGATTATATTTGTCTTCATAATGGGTATAGAAAGTTGTTCTATGAACCATTGCTTTATTGCAAATATCTGTTACTGTTATTTCTTCAAGTGGTCTTTTTTGCATTAAATTTAAAATTGTTGAACATAAAAGTTTTTTTGTTTTTTTAACTCGTAAATCTTCTTTAACTTGTTTCATTTGCGACTCCTGTTTTTAAATATGAACAAGTATAGCACAAACAAGAACAAGTGTCAAATTAAACTACAAATGTAGTTTTTTAATTATATATGTTTTTTGTTAATTTTTAAATAATTATATTTTCGTTTATTAATTATATTTGCAAATTCTAAAGTTAATTGTTGTTGTTTATATAAAAGACCTCCAACAAAACAAGATACAGCAAATGCAATGATTATATTTAAAATTAAGTAAGGGGTTAAATGTAATAAACTCAATTGACCAATTAAAAATATTTGATGAACAATATAAAATTGATACGAACACTTATCACTAATTTTCAAAAGCATTGGTGTTGGTTTTTTATTTAATGAGTGTTTATTAAATATAGATATTAAAAACAATTTTTAATTAAAATTGACATTTTTTTAGTTTTTTGATACAATATTTGTATATTTATTAGTCTAAGTGGCGGAATTGGCAGACGCGCTAGGTTCAGGTCCTAGTAACCGAAAGGTTGTGGGGGTTCAAATCCCTTCTTAGACACCATTAGCCATTTTATATGGCTTTTTTTTGTTTGTTAAATTTTGATATAAGTTTTTAAATTAAAAACAAAAAAATCACATATACCAAACACAAATTAGCCTTAAAAATCTTGCATATTGACATTTTATTGTAAAAATGATAGAATCTATATGATAATTTAGTTTTAAATAATTTTTTATTTAAAATATTCTAGTGAGGTTGATATGCAAATTGATTTAAACTACTTGTATGCATATATTAACAGTAATAAAAAAAATCATCTTGTAACAGAACAAGATTATTTAACAACTCAAGCATTTATTAAAGAAACCAGACAAAATTGGGCAGATTATTATAGTGCGTTATTTGCTCAGAGAATTGATGATTGGGGCTATGAAGAAGATGAAAAACTATATAATATAGACTTATTTATGTTGGCAATAGATAGATTGGGCTATACTGTTGACGACTTTTTAAAAGCACTTAAAAAAAATCCACCATTAGAGAAAAATACTGTTGATAAATTTTTATATAATTTATCTCCTGATAACAGAATGTTTTCTGCTTTTAATGAAATTAGAAAACGGGGGAATACGGCTTATTTTCCATCTGTTGAATTTATTGAAAACTCTAATGAGACAAAACAAAGTTATAAAGCAAAAGATTTATTTTATAAACCAGTTTTGTTGATTGAAGAAGATTTTATAAGAAAAGCGCTATTTAATATGCTTACTGAAAATGGGGAAAATAAAGAATATTTTAATTTACTTCCAACTGCTATTGTAGATTGCCTTATGACACCTTTTTATTTGGAAAATAATAATAAAATAACTTCTTTAAAAAATTATAAATGCTTAAAAGATGCTCCACAAAATGTTAAAGATAAATTTAATACGAATTTAAGGGGACTTGCAAATATAATAGGCGAAAATGATATTGAATTATTATGTGAGCAACGCGATACATTATTTGACGAATATTACAATAATGACTTTATGTTTTTATGCGATTGGCCTTGTGATGATAATTTCTTAAATGGGTTAGTTAAAATAGGCAAAACGGGAAAAGTGAAATATGATTTATCAAACAAAGATGCGATAATGAATCCTACAGCAGAAATTGTTAATCATTTTAAAAATAAAAAACAAGAAGAAAAAACTGCTGTTAAAAAATCTGAAACCCAAATTGCTAAAAATGGAACTTTATCTATAACAAAACAACAATGCGAAGATTTTTCAAAAAAAATAATAGGTCAAGATTTTGCTGTTAACGAAGTTATTGATAAACTTATAAGCGTTGCTTGTGGTTTTGTATCTGAAAACAGACCTATAGCGTCATTTTTATTCAATGGTGCAACAGGTGTTGGAAAAACAGAAACTGCAAAAGCAATAGCAAATGTGTTTTTTGATAACAAAATGTTTACTGTTGATATGTCAACTTTTAAACATCCATCAGATGTTGCAAGATTAACAGGTTCGCCACCAGGATATGTTGGATACAATGATAATTTAGGTTTTTTAAGTTATGTTCAACAAAATCCAAGTTGCGTTTTATTGTTTGATGAAATTGATAAGTGTCATCCTTCTTGTTTAACATTTTTATTAAGTGTATTAGATGAAGGGAAATTTGCTTCAGCAAAAGGCGAAGTTATAGATTTAAGTAACTGTGTTATTGTTGCAACAACTAACCAACAAGCAAGCATTGATAGTAAATCTGAAAATTTCAGATTAAACGAGTTAACTTCAAGAAGTGGTGTTGAAGGTGGACCTTTTGTTAAAGAGTTTTTGGGCAGATTTGATAATGTAATTGAATACAAAAATTTAAGCACAAACGATTTTAAAGAAATTTTAAAAATGAAACTAGATAGCAAAATTGATACTTTTGAAAAACAACAAAAAGAAAATAATATTAAACTTGGTTACTCTGATGAGTTGCTTGATGATATTTTGCTTGATGCAAATTCTAAGATAACAGGTGCAAGGGCATTAAATGGAAGTGTTCAAAAATTGTTTATTCGCCCAATTTCAAGATATATAATAGAAAATGGTGAAATTAAAAACAGTAAAATAACTGTTAAAAGTAAATCTGAAATGCTTGTTAATGATAAAAAAGTAGCAACTGACACAGGAGAATGTGCTGGAAGCAGTGTGGGAAGCAACGCAGAAATAAGTTATTATTTATAGTATAAACTATGTGATGTTGTTTTGCTCACGATGTTCACAAACCAATTTGCTAAACGCAAATCCGTTGTC
>CALWOV010000011.1 GCA_944383275.1 uncultured Clostridia bacterium | reverse complement strand
CATCACAGTTTGAATGAACATCAGTCTCACTCAAATACAACTAAAGTTGTGCTTGGTTCGACTTCCGATAATATAAAATTATAATAATTTAATGACTAATTTAAAAATATTATGTATAATTATTTTAGAGGCAAAAATGAAAAAAATATTTTAAATAGGAAATATTATGAAAGAATACGCAATTAGACTTGTTAAAGGACAAGATTTATATAATTCGATTTTCGAATTTTGCAAGAAAAACAATATAGAAGCAGGAACAGTAATCAGTGGTGTTGGTTGCCTTACAACTGCTAAAATTCGTGATGCAAATGGCAAAAAAATTCACACACTAACCGAACCATTAGAAATAGTTAGTTTGATGGGAACTGTTTCGAAACATCGTCTTCATATACATATAAGTTTAGCTAAAGAAAATTTAAATGTTATTGGTGGCCATATGGTTGAAGGCTGTTTGGTTAATACAACTTGTGAACTTGTTATAGCGAAATTAGATAATTATATATTTGAAAAAACTTTTGATAAAAAAACTGGATATAATGAACTTTTGATTAAAAATAAATAGCTAATTTAAAATTGGGGAGAAAATTATGAAAAGCGAGAAAAATGTTATTGAATTTTATGTTTTATGTAATAAATTAAAAAACGTTATAAGAACAGGCTGGAAAAATTGGAATGTTAAGCGTGATAGAATTGAAAGCGTTGCTGAACATATTTATGGAGTACAAATGTTAGCAATAGCAATGTGGTCTGAATTTAAGTATGATATAGACTTAAAAAAAGTATTATTTATGCTTTCCGTTCACGAATTAGAAGAAATTGTTATTGGCGATTTAACACTTTTTGATATAAATAAAGAAATGAAAAAACAAATTGGACATTCAGCAGTTGAAAAAATTTTAGATAATTTAACAAATAAACAAGAAATTCAAGACTTAATTTATGAGTTTGATGAACGCAAAACAAAAGAAGCAATTTTTGCTAACCAATGTGATAAATTAGAATGTGATATACAATGTAAACTTTATGATGAAGAAAACTGTGTTGATTTGGAAACCCAAAAAGACAATATTGTGCTGCAAGAAAAGAATGTTAAAAAATTAATAGAAGAAAATGATTCGTGGTCTAAGGCGTGGTTAAAATTTGGCCAACAATTATATCACTATGATGAAAATTTTTTAAAAGTTTCAAACTATGTTATGAACAATAAAATTTCTAAAAAATAATTTTTTATATTTTTATATCAACATTTTATGAAATTAATTATTCATTATTAAATTAAATCAATTTAAAAATCATATAAAATAATATAAAAAACTTAACTTTTTTAATTTAGTTAAGTTTTTATTTTAAATTTTATCTTGTATAAAGATAAGTAATGATTTATTAGTTGTTTTTAAAAATGCATTAATATATTAAGGTTTTTATAAATGTTTTTATATAAATTAAAATAATATTTATTGTTTTATTAATTCTATTATAAAATTTAGATGGTTAATTATAATAAATAGCAGTTAAATAAAAATTTTTTATATTTGAAACTAAATAATTTTATTTTCAAAAAAGTTTTATTTTTAGTTATTATATTTTATATATGTTTTATATTTATTTTTAAAAATTATTTAATACTTTTTCCTAGTTTGTATGCCTCATAAATATATTTAGAATTAGCTGTCATACTTGGTGTTCCACACCCCTTCCCTAATACCATACCCCTGTCACTAAAATTTAGATATTTAACTAAAGTTTTATAATAAACTTCAAGTGCATCAAAAGTCCAACTATCATTATTCCAAGCAACTGCAATTAATGCAGACTTTAAATGTTTATGTTGAATAGAACTGTTAAAGGAACAAAACCTGTCTATAACCGTTTTTAATTGTGCTGTCATACTGTAATAATATAACGGTGTTACAAAAACTATCATATCAGAACTTAAAATTTCTTTTTTAATTTTTTCCATATCATCTTTTTGAACGCACGGACCTTCATAACCACAAGCAACGCACCCACCACAAGGCTTAACATTAATATGTGCAGTATCAAAAGTTACAACTTCATTACCAGATTCTATAGCACCTTTTATAAATTCATTTGCAAGCATATTAGATGAACCATTTACATTAGGACTTCCTGTTAAAACTATAATTTTCATATTATCTCCTTTAAACCGAAACTTTCAATTTTATTGTATAATTTAATTATAAAGCTTAAAGTTAACTCTAAGTCAAATAAAAACACATTTTATTTTAAAAAAATTATAAATTATATTATATAATAAAAAATAATTCCAATCCCAAACTCTAACTAAGCTTAAGCATAATCTAAATTTATTATAAGTGACTTAAAATTGCCTATTTACAATACTTTTGTTTTGTGTTATAATTATTTTACTAATAATAAATTAAACTTGTTAGATATTGTTTATAAACTGTTTAATTTATAACAGGAGAAAAAATTGAAAACAGAAAAATTTTTATTAACAAACTATATAAAAGATGGATTAATTGATTTTGATAAAATAAAAACCGATACTATAAAAAAATGGGAAAATAATGGCTTAAAAGATGATTGTATTAGAGATTTTTATTTTGAAATAGCAACAAATGAACAAAAATTAAATTTACTTAAAAAAGGTTGCAGTAAGTTTTGTAGTAATAAAAAATATTTTAATCTTATAAATTCTGGCTTACCCGTTGACCAAGAATATTTAAAATTTAGTTTTAATAACGGAGAAATTATTTCAAGTTTCTATAAACCCAATTTTTTAAATCAAGCCATAATGAAAAAAGACTGTGAACGCATTGAGATGTTGCTTGCTGCCGGAGCAAAACCCAAATTTGAGCCAAAAGACACATTTATTGACACATTAGGGTATGTTGTTAATTATGGCGATTTAAATAGTCTTGCATTAATTTTAAGTTTTACCGATAATATGCCAGAAAAACATTGGATTTTTGGAGCCCTGCAAAATATGGATAGTTTAGGCGCAAAAAACGCAAAATTTGCCGCGCAAATAATCATACAAAAATTAAACCAAGAACAAAAAGATTGTTTTGCCTATGCCATTAATTCTATCAACTATTATGAAGAATTAATGCAAGAACAAAACAACAAAATTCAAGAAAATAAATTACATAAATCTGAAAATGAGAATATTAATTTAACAAAATTAGAAAAACAAAATCAAATGTAAAAAGTCAATTTTAATTGGCTTTTTATTTTTACTAAATTTATAATTTAAAATATTTTAGCAAATAACATATTATTTATAAGTTTATTATAAAAAATAGACTTTTAGTAACTAAATATAATATAATGAAAAAGTAAATTAAAAATTTATATGAATAATAAATTAAAAGAATTCTAAGAAAATTAAATCTATTTATTATAATAATTTATATTTTGCTTAAACTAATGAAAAAGGATAAACATATGAAAAAAATATTTTCTTTATTTGCTACTATGATTTGTTTTTGTCTTGCATTTACAGGTTGTTATGATGATAATTCAATCAATGTTTATGTTCCTGATGGTGCCCCTGCTTTGTCTGTTTCTGAAATGCTTTATACAAATGAACAATTTAATGAAAATGTAACTTATAATGTTGTTTCTGCAAACGAAATTGCAAACACAATTTTACAACAGACTGCTGATATAGCAATAATTCCAACTAATATTGCTTCAAAACTTTGTGGAGATGGAAAAACCTATAAGGCTGTTGGAATTTGCACATTTGGAAATTTATATGTTATTGGAAAAAACGACATTACAAGTTTAAACGAATTAACGGGAGAAACGGTTGGCTGTATTCAGATACAAAATGTTCCCGGTCTAACTTTTCAATACATATTAAAAAATAATCAAATAAATTACACATTAGATGAAAACGAAGCCAATGCAAATAATGTTTTATTAAAAGGAATTGAAGGCACTGATGTTGTTGCTCAACTTAAAACAAATAAAATAAGTTATGCTGTTGTGGCTGAGCCATTATGCGCAACTGCATTAAGCAAGTTTGAAAACAATGAAGTGGTTAAAGTTTTTGATTTACAAGAACTTTATGGCGCAAACTATTACCCACAAAGTTTACTTGTTGTTAAAAATTCTTTAATAGAAAACAACTTAACTTTTGTTAAAAATTTTATAAACAAAATGCAGAATAACAAAAATTGGACAAATGAAAATATTGACAAATGTGTTGAAGCAATTTCTAACAACTTAAAAACTGGTGCAACACCTTCTTTTACAAATAATAATTTTAATGCAGAAGTTTTAAATAATTGCAACATTGGGTTTATGTCTGCTTTTGAAAATAAAGATTTTATTGAAAATTATCTTAGTAATCTAAAAAGTATAGAAGAAAATGCTGTTGGTAATTTAAGTTCGGAGTTCTGGTTTAACTATGAATAAAAAAACTAAAAAAATTTTAGAAAATGTTTTATATCCAATTTGTGTAATAGTAATTATTTTTTTAATTTGGCTAATCTTTGCAGAAATAACCAACAGTGAATTTATACTTCCAACACCTTTTCAAACATTTCAAGAAATAGGCAATTTGTTTTCATCAGGCACTTTTTGGATTGCTTTTTGCAATACTCTTTTAAGAACACTTCTTGCGTTTTTAAGTTCTTTTGTTATTGCCGGTTTGCTTGCTCTTTTGGCTTTTAAGTTCAAAGCAATTGAAAAAATATTATCACCTTTTATCTCTATTATAAGAGCAACCCCTACTATTGCAGTGATTTTATTATTTATAATATGGACAAACGCAAATATTGCCCCTATATTAGTATCCACACTTGTTGTTTTACCACTTTTATATACAGCAATTTTTTCTTCATTAAAAAATTTAGATAAAGATTTATTACAAATGTGTAAAATTTATAAAATTAAAAATAAAGATATTATTTTTAAAGTTTGTATTCCACAAGTTTGGGCAAGCACCTATTTAACAGTAAGTTCTTCACTTGCGCTTAATTTAAAACTTATGGTTGCAGCAGAAGTTCTTGCAAACACAACAAAAAGTTTGGGTGGCCTTATGCAAGGAGCAAAGATATATTTTGAAATGTCCGAACTATTGGCGTTAACTGTTGTAACAGTTGTTTTAGCACTTGCATTAGAATATTTTGTTAATCTTTTAAACCGACCTATAAGGAGATGGCTATGATTGAACTTAAAAATGTAAAAAAGCAATATGACGATAATGTGGTTTTTGAAAATTTAAACATAAATTTTGAAAACAAACAAATAACAGCAATTATGGGAGAAAGTGGCTGTGGTAAAACAACTTTACTAAATATACTTGCTGGTTTAACTGATTTTGATGGCACAATTAAAAAAGACTATGATAATGTGTCTTTTGTTTTTAATGATAACAGATTGATACCTAATTTAACAGTTGAACAAAACTTAAAAATAGTAAACAATAATATAGATTTAACGCCTTTTTTAAAATTTGCCGAAATAGAAAATGTTAGAAATTATTATCCAAAACAACTTTCTTCAGGAATGGCTCACCGTGTTTCTCTTTTGCGTGCATTCATTTATCCATCAGACCTGCTTTTAATGGACGAACCTTTTAGAAATTTAGATGTTGTTTTAAAATTAAAACTTATAAATTTGTTTAAAAACTTATGGGAAAAAGATAAAAAAACAGTTATATTTGTATCTCACAGCATTGAAGATGTTTTAAACATTGCAGATAATGTAGTTATTATAAAAAATAAAAAAATTGCCTTATCTGAAAAATGTAAACAAAAAAATATTAAAAAATTAATAACTAATTGTTTAACAAAAGAATAAAATACTTGACTTGTATTCTATAAAATTTTATCATAGATATTATTAAACGAGGTATGTATGTTATTAGATGATATTAAAAATCCTGATAAAATTGTTGTTTTTAGCACAGCGCCAGCAATCAGAGTTAGTTTAGGCGAAGAATTTGGCTATGAAAAAGGAACATTTGTAGAAGGTAAAATGATTTCTCTTTTAAGAAAACTAGGTGCAGATTATGTTTTTGATGTAACTTTTGGCGCAGATATGACAATTATGGAAGAAGCAAATGAACTTGTTGAAAGAATAGAAAAAAATATAAATCTTCCGTTATTTTCAAGTTGTTGTCCTGTTTGGGTAAGATTTGCTGAAAATTTTTATCCTAAAATGGTAAATCACCTTTCCACTGCAAAAAGCCCTATTGCAATGCAAGGCGTTTGCATAAAAACATATTTTGCAAAAATAAAGAATTTAAAACCTGAAAATATTGTAAGCGTTATTATCACGCCTTGTGCAGCAAAAAAAGCAGAAATTAACAGACCTGAATTTAACTCGGTTGGTAGATATAATAATAACGAAAGCATTCGCGATAACGACTATGTTATAACAACACACGAACTTGCCGAATGGGCAAAAAAAGAAAATATTGATTTTAAAAATTTAGAAGATTCCGAATTTGATGATTTTCTGGGCAAAGGCTCTGGTGCTGGTATGATTTTTGGCAGGTCTGGTGGAGTTACTGAATCGGTTGTAAGAACAGTGTATTTCATTGTTAACCAAAAAGAACCACCTGAAAATTTAATTAAAATTGAAAAAACAGAAAATAATATTACAGAAGCATCTGCATTTATAAATAAAAATCTAACTTTAAACATTGCTTATATCAGTGGTGCTGTTGCAATTAAAACTTTTATTGAAAAATTAAAAACTTATGATAAACAATTTCATTTTGTGGAAGTTATGAATTGTATTGGTGGTTGCGTTGGTGGTGGGCTTTCACCTAAGGCTGTAAACTTAAATCAAATAATAACAGCAAGAAGTGTAGGACTTACAAATAAAGACAAACAAAGTAAAATAAAATTTTGTTATCAAAACCCTAATATTCAAAAAATTTATTCCGAATTTTTTAAAACACCATTAAGTGATATTTCAAAACAATTATTGCACACTTATTTTAACCCTAAAAAATAAAAGTCGTTTAAAAAAACGGCTTTTATTTAATTTAATAAAACAAATTATTTACAATATAATTATTCATTTGATAGTAAAAAAAAATTAATATTAATAAATTTTGTTATTTTTCATTTTTAAATAATCTTCAAACAGTTTTAGACATTCTTCTCTATCTAATACTTGAAGATAATCTTTTAGTTTTTGCCTGCCGCCCATAAGATTATCAAATTTATTATCACGAAATCCAATTCTTTCGTTATCTAAAATAGAACAACCAAAATAAATTTTTCAATATTTGCCCACAAACAGGCAGCCAAGCACATCGGGCAAGGTTCACCTGTTGTATAAAGAACACAACCAGATAAATCAAAGGTGTTTAAATTTTTAGAAGCATTTCTTATTGCTTCCATTTCGCCGTGACAGGTGGCATCTTTATTTTTAAGCACCCTATTATGCCCTACACCAATCACTTCATCATTTTTTACAATAACTGCCCCAAATGGACCACCATCACCATTCTCAATACCTTTTCTTGCTTCATTAATAGCAATTAACATAAATTTATTCATAAATTTTCCTTATAATAATTATTTTAATTTTTAGTTGTAAACATATTAATACTTAATTAAATAATTTTTTATTTGAAAATTATGCCATAATCTATAATATTTTTTTAGTTTTATAAAATTATTTAAAGTTAATGATATTCTATGTTTACAAAAAACAATTTTTACTAAAAAACTTTCAGTATATAAAAACTTTTTTATTGTTTAATTTTTAACTTTTCTACAATTTCTTTTTGCTCTTTTGTTATCCTAAAACTTTCTTTTATTTTTTGAATAGTTTTGTTATGAGTCCAATTTTCTAACTGTTTGTTTTCAAACACTTTTAAAACTAAATTAAAATTATGAACTGCAACCACACTTAAAAACCAAGCGATTGCCATTTTTACATAATAATCTTGCAATTTAATTTTTAAAACTAAATTAACACAATTTTCGCAATAATTAGTTTTTACTAAATAATCAAGCATAATAACAACACCAAATCTTACACGCCATAATTTTTTTGATTGAACACATTCTGTTGCAAACTTATATGCTTTATCAATGTTCTTTGATAATATTTTTAAGTTTGCAACAGTTCCATCGCATACAGCCCAATTATCTATATATGGAATAAATTTTTTAACATATTCTAAAACATTATCAAAATCTTTTTTAAGATAGCCAAGCATAAAACCGTGTAATGCATTTTCATCATAAAATTTATGTGGTAAATTTGTTAAAAACTTTTCCCCTGTTTCAGTGTTAGCATACTTTTTAGCAAGCTTTTTTAAATCAGGTGTTCTACACCCAAAAATTTCCACATCTGCGTTTAATATTTTTTTATGAAATTGTTTATATTTATCATCTTTTATAAGCATTAACTCTTGCAAAATTTTTTCCATAATAACTCCTAAAGTTTTAAGTTGACATTGTTTAGATTTTTGTTTATACTTAATAATATAAACTATGTGATGTTGTTTTGCTCACGATGTTCACAAACCAATTTGCTAAACGCAAATCCGTTGTCCCAACGGCAACACTGTTTGAATTAACATCAGTTTTGCTTGAATATACACTCGCTTTGCTTCGTATGCATTCAGACAAAACTTCCGATAATATAAACTTATGTGATGTTAAAATTTTACTGACATAAAATTTTAATAAATTCTAACGAATTTGCGTGCTTTGCTCGCCATCACAGTTTGAATTAACATCAGTTTTGCTTGAATATACACTCGCTTTACTTCGTGTGCATTCAGACAAAACTTCCGATAATATAAATTATGTGTCGTAAAAAATTTAAAAACTAACTTTTTACAAATTAAAAAATTTTCCCTTAAACTAAATTTTCAATAACACAAATTTGAATAAACATTAATTGTGATTGCAAATCCTTTTAAGTATTTGCAGATAGAATTTAAGATAATATGAACAAAGAAATAAATGAAATTAGAAAAACAATAAGAAATGAAACAAAGACCTGTGATTTAAAAATAGATACAAACAACATAGATACTGTAGATTTAATTTATGACAAAAATAACAAAGAATATAAAATATTAAAATCAAAAATTATTCAAGATGAATATCCTAGTTTAATTTATTACATTGTTAATAATAACAAACCTTTTGCTTATATCTATGCTTATGCCGTTGGCAAAAGTGCTTTAATTGGATTTTTAAATAATGATAAAAATCTTAAATATAAAGGCATAATAACCAATGGTTTAAAATATGTTGTTGAAGATGTTTTTTTAAATTCTGCATTATATAAAAATAATGAAGAAAGCATAACTAATATAAAAATGGCAATAGATTTAACAAATAAATCAAGCCTTGCTGTTGCTAAAAATTGTGGTTTTAAATATTTAAATTTTAAACAATGTGCTTATTTAACCAAACAACAATACATTGAATCAAAAAATGTTAAGCAAATGTAATTAGTAGTTAAAACTTTTTATATCATCTGGCACAGAAACTTCTATACCATTTGCATACATTGCTTTTTTATCAACATTTTTCAATTTAAAATACGTTCCTTCACCAGTTGCAAGCACTGTTCCATTCTCGTCAATCACGCTACCTTTTGCCTCAAACATTCTAGGTGTGTTTTTAATAAGTTCTGCAACTATTATTAAATTTTGATTTAAAGGAACTGGTTTTCTATATTTAATTTTAAGTTCCATTGTTACAGCATATATGTCCTCGATAGTCCAAATAACACGACCAATAGTTTCATCAAGCGCAGCACATATATTTCCACCGTGCATACGGTCTGGGTAAGATTGATGAATATCTTTTCCATTAAGTGTTCCAACAACTTTACCATCGTCCATTTCATAAAAATTCATATGTAAACTAGATTCATTTTGAATTCCACATACAAAGCACATTTGTGAAACTGTTTGCTTTTTTAAAACTTTGTGTTCCATATTTCCTCCTTTCAAACATAAAAAGTTTATCAGATATTCAAAAATTTTGCAATTAACTTAAAATACAAAATTAAACTAATTGTTGTAAGCAAGAATTGCAAATAAAAAATAAAATAAGTTAAATTAATGTATATTAAAATTATTTTATAAAACTTATAACAATAAATTATTAATAAATTTTATAATATTAAAATTTTAAATTATTAACTAAATAATTATTAATTGAAAATTTATTTTATTTTTAAAATAACGCAATTTTTTAAATTAATACTAAATAAAAACTTATCAATTATGCTCAAATTTTTAATTAACAAAAAAGATAATACAAATTAAAGTATTATCTTTTTATATTTATAATTTCAATTCCTTCTAATATTATTATTTAACTTAAATAAAAAACAAGGAATTAAATTCCTTGCTAAAATCAAACTGCTTGCTCAGTTTATAAATAAACATTATTTCAATATACCGTTATTCGCAAGCCTCACGGCACTAATAAATAATATATTAATATAATGGTTATTTTAATAAGTTATTTTTTAAATAAATTATTTTAAAGCTTTAATACTATTGCACTACAGAAAGACTAGAAACTTCCAATGTGTCAACTGACATATAGCAGAACCAACCATATCTTAAACCAGCAAGTTCATCAACAGTAAAACTGTCAGAAATTTGGTTTGGTTTAACTGCTGCAGCATCTTTCTTTTCATATACAGCTTCGCCATCTTCATTTACAACTGAAATGTCAACTTTTACAACATCATCTTCTGCAACTCTGTAAGTATATTTAATTTCATACCAACCATCTTCAATAACTTTTGCTTCTGATTGAGATGTTGCAGCAAATATAGTTTCTGCATTTGAACCAAGATCAGAGTGCGCAACTTTTATACCATCTGCTGTGTTAAGGAAATAAATCATAGTTTCATTTGCTTGCGCATATTCATCAGCGCCTTCGGCTAATTTTTGGTTAGTTGCAACTGACCAAATAAAACCTTGACCTTCTGTCATTGTTTTTGAGTCTATGTTTACTTTAACACTAACAACTGCCTTGCTAAAATCTACTTCAGTATTTTTTGTTTCAGCATTACCAAAATATGTATTTGCCCCTCTATCTTTAGCACTAGCAGTTATTGTTGCAGTTTTATTTGTTGTGTCAACAGTAACAGCACTTCCATCAAAAGCATTAAAATCGTTATTGTCAGCCTTAGAAAAATCTGCTTGATAAATTGTTGTTGGACCACCACATGCAGCAAATAAAACTGCACAGCAAATTAACATAAACAAAGCACAAACAGAAGTTATAATTCTATTTTTTAAAATCTTTTGCATTATGTTCTCCTTTTTAAATTTTTGTTATCAAAAACATAAGCAAGTATGCTTTTTGATAATGACCTATCTTATATGGTCATTTTAAATTCTATAAAATTACAAAATTTTTGTTAAATATTTAAATACCCATAAATTGTAATTTTATTGAAATCAATTATATTTTTTGTTAAATTTAATAAATTATTCATAATATTTTAAAATAATTATAAAGCATCTAAAATATTTATAATAAAAAAATGGGACTATCCCATTATTTTAAAAATCCTTCTATAATTTTTTGTTCTGCGCTTTCTTTATCAAGCCCTAATGTCATAAGTTTTGTTATTTGTTCTTCTGAAATCTTGCCTATTGCCGCTTCGTGAACCAACTCGGCATCAACATTTTTTGCAACAATTTTAGGTGTTGAAGTTATTTGTGCACTTTCGGAAATAACCCCATCACATTCAACATGCCCAAAGCATTTATTTTTGCCGATTAGATTTGAATAAAACGATTGTTTTGATTTGTTTTTAGCAACAGACCTAGACACAACTTCTACTTTTGAATTATAGCCAAAAAGATTTACATTAAAGTTGGTTTGTGCAATATCTTTATTTGTTGTTAAAATTTTTTCTGTAATAAGCAAAGTTGCATTATTTTTTAATTCAGCACTTGTATCGCGTTTAGAATAACTTACGCCCCCAAGTTGTATAGTATCCATTTCAAATACACTGTTTTCTCCAACTTCTATATTTGTTATTGGATTTAAAATTTTATCTGTATTGTTATTACCAATTCCTAAATGCTTTTCAATATATTTAACTTTACAATTTTTCCCTATATGGAAAGTATGAATACCATTATGACTGCTTTTTTGGTCTGTTGTATTGTGAATTCCACAACCAGCAACTATTAAAATATCTGAATTATCTCCGATATAAAAATCATTGTAAACCAAATCGTCAAAGCCACCAACAGACACAATCACAGGTATATGAACACTTTTGTTTTTTGTGTTTGGTTGAACAACTATATCTATTCCATCTTTATCTTTTTTCGAAATAATTTCAATTTCATTTGTGTTTTGTCTTGCAAGTGCTTTTCCGTTTTCACGAATATTAAAAGCACCTTGTGGTATATCGTGAAGGTTTGCAACCTGTTCTAACAAGTCTTTTGTTATTTCATTCATATTTCGCTCTCCTTCAATTTTTTGCATTTTTGTTGTTCTATAAGTGGCATAACTTGTTCTTTTGTGCCAATGTGTTCAACCTTTCCATTTTTCAAAAGAATAACTCTGTCGGCAATATCAATTATCTTACTTTGATGGCTTATTATAATACTTGTTGAGTTTTGTTCTTTAAATATTTTAATAAGTTGTTCAAAACTCCATAAATCAATTCCTGCTTCTGGTTCATCAAAAATATTTACTTCTCCATTTTTTGCAAGAACCATAGCAATTTCTATTCTTTTAAGTTCTCCACCTGACAATTTATTATCTATTTGTCTGTTTATATAATCTTTTGCACAAAGCCCCACCTTGCTTAAATACTCACAAGCAACAGATAAAGTGTTCTTTTTATTAGATGCTATGTCTAACAAGTCTTTAACAGTTAGACCTTTAAAGGTAATTGGCTGTTGAAAGCCAAACGAAAAGCCAAGTTTAGCGCGCTGGTCTATCGTGTAATTAGTTATATTTTTCCCGTTATACCAAATTTCGCCTGAACTTGGTTTTAAAATTCCCATTAAAATTTTTGCAAGTGTTGATTTACCACTGCCATTTGGCCCAGTTATAACTGTTATTTTATTTTCATTAAATGTTAATGAAATATCTTTTAATATTTCCTTGCTATTTCCGTCTTTTGCGTCATAGCAAATGTTTTTTAGTTCAATCATATGTTTCCTTTTAAAATTATTTATTATTTAATAATTAACCTTAATATAAAAAGTATAAACCGAAACGGCAATATTGTCAAGAAAACAAAACTATACCAAAATTAAAATTGTTTATAAATTAAAATAAACTTGAATACTTTATCAATTAAAAATTAGTTATAATAAATTATAAGTTAAAAACTTAACCATAAAAAATTACATTAAAAAATAAAAAACACCAAATTGGTGTTTAATTAAAAAATAAATCGTTTGCTAATTTAGTTGCAGTGTTAATGCCTTTAACAATTTTTGTTTTAACGCTTGAGCAAATTAAATCACTTTGCTCATCTGCAATTAAAGTAAGCAAAACACCTGCATTATATTGTATATCACTTAATGCTTTTGCAAGTTCTAACGCAGAAGTGCTTGCTTCTTCAATATCAGAATTATCTGTGTTTAAAACTTCTTTTACTTCAATAAAGACATCATTTAAAATAACCTTTAAAAGTTCAAGTGCTTCAATTGTTGATTTTTGTGCAAGTTGAATATTACCTTCTGCCATAGCAAGTTCATTTGTTATCAACAATTTCGAAATATGACCACAATTTTCAACCAATTCGCCTAATTTACTTACAACTTCTTTTTCCATATAATCTCCTTAACAATTTATAAAATTAATTTTAAAAGTTGATTAAAAATATATACAAAGTAATATAATATTTTAATGCACTAAACTATATTAATATAAAGTTTAATGATATTAATTTTATATCAAAAAAAAGTTTATAAGTCAATTAAACAAACCAAAACAAAAAAGATGCAAAATTTTGCATCTTTTTATTACATCATAACCAAAGGCACAACAATACCAGCAAGAATAACTAGAAGTAAAACAAAGTAAAGCACTTTCCAAACTGTTGGTTTTGATCGAACATACTTCCAAGCCAAGAAAGCAACAATACAAACCATAATTGCAGTTCCTATGTTTTGCAATGCAACTACTGCTGTAGAAGAAACATTACAAGCAGACAAAATAAGACTGATTAAATACAAAATTGCAACTGCACCAATGGTGTAGAAAGAAATTTTGTTAAGTCCCCATTTTGAACCTGAACTTCTTGAACTTGAACTAGAAGAACTTTTAGAACTTGAACTTTTTGTTTTCTTTGATTCAGCCATATTACTCTCCTTTTATTTGTTAAGCAATCTTAACTAAATTAACATTTGACTATTAATAAAATTAATAAATCATTTGTATTAATTTAATTTTACAACTTTTTATTTAAAAAAGCAACAGTTAAATTGAATTTTTTAAGTAAAAGTCAAATTTTTTATACATAATTATCAATTTTAACAGTTATAGTATATGTTTTTTGCAGTTAATTATTCATAATAAAAAATTTAAAAATAATATTTTATAAATTTAAAAGCTTTTAATTAATGATTTTAAAACAAAAATAATGAAATATTTTAAACTTTAAACTTATAAAAAATATTAATATTATATTGTTTAAAACATTATACTATCAATTAATTTAAAATTTTTAACAAAATTATTTTATTTTATGTAAAGGTGTTTGAATTAATGTTTTCAAAACTTTATAGATAGTTTTTCTTAATATTAATTTTTTTATAACCAAATTTAATTAACACGCATAAAAGTAAAACTAATTGGAAACCCTAGAATTAAGTTTTATAATCTAGGGGGAACTATATGTCTTATAAAGTGCTTATTTGTGGTATTAATACAAGCGAACTTCCTGTTTACACACCAGAAGAAATGAATGAACTTATGATTGCCATAAAACAAGGTGATGAAGATGCAAAGCAAAAATTTATTTATGGAAATATGAGATTAGTTCTTTCCGTTATTCAACGATTTATGGCAAGGAAAGCGTGTTGTCAAGATGATTTATTTCAGGTTGGTTGTGTTGGTTTAATTAAGGCAATAGATAACTTTGATATTTCACTTAATGTTAGATTTTCAACCTATGCAGTTCCAATGATTATTGGTGAAATAAGAAGATTTTTACGAGATAATAACCCAATTCGAGTTAGCCGAAGTTTAAGAGATATAGCTTATCGAGCATTGCAATCACGAGAAAAACTAGAAAAAAACTTGCAACGCGAAGCAACTTTGGAAGAAATTGCAACCGATATGGAAGTTCCTTATTATCAGGTAGTTCACGCACTAGATGCAATAAGTGAGCCTATGTCTTTAGATGAACCACTTTATACTGATGACCTAGAATCAACTACCCTTTCCGAACATATTACAGACGAACAAAACACTGGAGAAAAGTGGATAGATAACGTATCAATAAAAGACGCTATAAGCACTTTAAATCATCGCGAAAAGAAAATTTTAATGCTTAGATATTATCTTGGAAAAACGCAAATAGAAGTAAGTGAAGAAATAGGAATAAGTCAGGCACAAGTAAGCAGATTAGAAAAAAATGCTTTAAATGTAGTTAAAAAATTTTTAATTTAAAACTATAATTAAAAAACAAAAACAGCAATATGCTGTTTTTTTACATATATTTACTTATATTTTTTTTCAATTTTCCTAAAATTTTTTTCTCTATTCGTGATATATAACTTTGAGAAATATTTAAAAGGTCGGCGACTTCTTTTTGCGTCATTTCGTCTTGCCCCATTAAGCCAAAGCGCATTTTCATTATTTCTTGTTCGCGTTCATCTAAACTTGATAAAACTTTCCAAACGGCATCTTTTTCATCAGAAGTTTCCATTCCTGAATATACTTCATCGGCATCGATTCCAAGCACATCTCCAAGCAAAAGTTCATTTCCATCGCTGTCAAAAGATAAAGGTTTATCAAGTGAGGTTTCTTTTCTTTGTTTTGATACTTTTCTTAAATGCATTAAAATTTCATTTTCAATACATCGACTAGCATATGTTGCAATTTTTATTTTTTTATCTAAATTAAAAGTGCTAACTGCTTTTATTAAACCTATTGAACCTACAGAGATTAAATCATCTAGTTCTACACCTGTGTTTTCAAATTTTTTTGCTATATATACAACTAAACGCAGATTTCGTTCGATTAGTAAATTTTTTGCATTTTCATCACCATTTTGCAGTTTTAATAAATATTCTTGTTCTTCTTCTGGTGTTAAGGGATTTGGTAAACTTTCATTAGTGCATAAAAAAAGCAAAAAGTCTGGCTCTAGATATTTATTTAATTTGAACATTTTACTTAACAGTTTTAAAAACATTTTTTTCATTATACCACCACCATTTTAGGACTTAAAATTATATCAAAATCTGTAAAATCTTTTGAAATTAATCCAATTGCAACTTTAAAATTTTTTCCTTTATAAACGCAATTTTCTGCATCGAAAATAAGCATTTTACCTTGCCCCACTGCGCTTTGAACCGGTATATATCTTGCATTGTTTACACAACTTTTTTTGCTATGTAACATAACAGCAAGCATTTCATCTTTTTTAAGCCAAAGTTCAAGTTTTTTTAAATTCATAACAAGTAAAGGCTTACCAAATTCGTCTTGCAATGTATTTCCTGTATCTAAAAAACCATTAAGTATTTTTTCTTTTCCATTAATAGAAATTTTAACTTTATCACAACATTTTGTTACGGTTGTAATTTTAAATCGTTTTTTTAGCATATAAACCAGCCACACAACAAACAAACCTAAACTTGCAAAAATTGCACCTAATGGCAAACTGCTTATATAGCCAACTGAAATACCTGTTGATACCGAAACACCCAAAAAAGAAAACATTGCTATAAGCATTCCACCAAAACCAAAAGTGAACAAAATAAATAAAGTGGTTTTTATAAATAATCGTTTAAAATTTAGTTCTAATATTATGCACATAACAACAGCAGCAACAAATTTTACTAAAAATGCCCAAAACCCACTTATAAAAAATGTTGGACTTGCCAATGCAAAACCAGCACCAAAAACGCTAGCAAGCACAATACCAACCCAATTCACTTTTCGTTTTAACGCTATCATAACAAGTAAAAGCATTAAAAAATCTATTAAAAAATTATCTAACAAAACTGCTTCTATAAAAATTGTCATATTTCCCCCTTGAAAAGCAACTTTGCTAAAAAAATTGTAAAATAAAAACCCCTTTTTCCCTAAACGGAAAAAAGGAGTGTTTAATCAAATTATATAATAAAATATACTTTTTTGTCTAAACCATTAAAACAAGCCACATAAAATTGCTGCACCAATTATAAAAAACACAAAACCCAAACAAATAATTATAGCGCCTATTGTTTTAAGAATTATTAAAAGTTTATCGTTCTTTGCAACTTGATTTGTTTTTCTAACTGTTGCAGTTATCTTGCTTGCTAAAAGTGCCATTGAAATACCAATGATAAGCAAAATTAAAGCCACTATTATAAAAGGATTAGATAAAAAACTTAATAAACTATTTTCTGCTAAAAGAGAAACAGACATAATATCCCCCAATAAATTTCTAAAATAATTATACCACTTAACTATATTTTTGTCAATAATTATTTTTATTATTAGATTATATAATAATTTATAAAATTAAATCTTATTTAAAATTTAACTTTAAATATACCTTAAAAACATTATAATTTTTAACAAAAAATCAAAATAAAAACAAAAAATGCTTTAATAAAGCATTTTTACTTAGATAAAATGTATTTTAATTTTCTACAGTTTTATTCTCTTCAACTTTTGTTTCTACACTTTTAACATTTTCTTCTTTTAAATTATTATTCAAACTTTTTATTTCATTTGATTTTTTATTTTTTTATTTTTTGTTTTCGTTTATATTTTCTTTAGTTTCTGTTTTGTTTTTCTTCATTTTTAACACTCTTAAGGCTTCTTTATAGTTTAACACAGCATAGAAAATTATACTTAAAAGAACAATTACTAAACCTGCATATAAAACGCATAAATCCCAAGGCATAACAACGCTGTGGAAGAAGCACATAACAATTCCAACGGACATTGTCAATGTGCCAAGTTTTCCCCAGAAATTGCTTGGAATAGTGAACTTTCGTTTAAACAAGATTACCCCTGATAAAATCATAAGTAAATCAACAGAAACCATAACTATAACAAGCCAAAGTGGTATTATCCCAGCAATTCCAAAACAAATTAACGCAGACATTGTAAGCAATTTATCTGCAAGTGGATCTAGAACAATACCTAAACTTGTTATTTTATTAAACGACCTTGCAATTATACCATCTAAAAGGTCGGTAAAACTTGCAATTAAAAAAAATATAAGTGCTGCAGCATAAGTGTCGTCAGGACTGAAAAAGAATGCTAGTATGAATACCGGCACTAACAACAATCTAAAAAACGATAAAATATTTGGTAAATTAAAAATTTCTTTCATCTAAACTCCATAACTAATTGTGCTAATTTATCATTAGTTTTAAACATTTTTTATAAGATGTTTCATTATAACATAAAACTAAAAAAATTGCAAAGATTTTAACAAAATATAATATTTCAGAATATTATACAATGAATGTTTAGAAGTTTTTAAGATGATTTAAAAAATAAATTATTAAAATGCTCGTAACTTTATTTTGCTAAAAAACAGAAAAAATTATCAAAAAATTACTAAACAAAAATTTATGGAGGAAAAATGAAAAAGATTGCTTTATTTTTAGTTATGATTTTTACTAGTGCAATATGTTTTGTGGGTTGTGGCAATACAAATGATAACAAAATTAGACTTAATGAAGTTACACACAGCATTTTTTATGCCCCACTTTACATTGCAATAAACGAAGGCTTTTTTAAAGATGAAGGTTTGGAAATTGAACTTACCAACGGAAACGGTTCTGACAGCGTTATGACAGCAGTTTTATCAGGTCATGCTGACATAGGTCTTGCTGGACCTGAAACAGCAATTTATACAGCTCGTCAAGGCGATAACACACCAAAGGTTTTTGGGCAGTTAACCAACTGTGATGGTTCTTTCCTTGTTTCTAGAGTAGATGAGCCAAACTTTGAAATTACTGACCTTGAAGGAAAAGAAGTTCTTGCTGGACGACAAGGTGGAATGCCTGCTATGACTCTTCAATATGCACTTCACCTTGCTGGCCTAGAAGCTGGAGTAGATTATACACTTAACCTTGAATATAGTTTTGGTATGATGGTGGGCGCTTTTGAGAGTAATCAAGGTGATTACTGCACAATATTTGAACCAACAGCAAGCGACTATGAAGCTGCAGGAAAAGGTTATATTGTGGCAAGTATAGGAGAATTAGGTGGCAATGTTCCATATACTGGCTTTATAGCAACCCAAGACTTTTTAACCAAGAAATCAGAACAGGCAGAAAAATTTTTAAAAGCAGTTTTTAAAGGTTATCAATTCTTAGAAACTGAAAGTATGGATAATATTATCGATGCACTTTTACCAAGTTTCCCTGACAGCAGCCGAGATAGTATTCAACGAAGTGTTGAAAGTTATAAGGCTATAAACGCTTGGTCATCTTCACCTGTTTTAAATGAAAATGACTATAATCACCTACAAGAAATTATTAGATTTGCTGGCGAACTTGAAGGCAGCGTTGATTTTAGTAAAGTTGTAGATAACTCGATTGCACAAAAAGTTGCAAACGAATTAAAACTGTAATTAGTTGATTTAATAAAAAGGCTTTTTATAACTCAAATAAGAAGCCTTTTTTATTACAAATTTTTAATTTTTTAATTACTTTATTGTTTAAATTAATAAATTGCACATTTTTTTTAAAATCTTAATATAATGACAATGTGGATTAAGTTTTAGGAGAAACAAATGAGTCATTTATTAAAACTAGAAAAAGTTATGTTAAATTATCACACAAAAACAGGCGAAACTTTGGCATTAAAAGATATTTCTATTTGTATTGACAAAGAAGAATTTGTTGCAATCGTTGGACCTTCTGGCTGTGGTAAAACAACAATTCTTTCTTTAATTTCTGGAATTTTAAAACCATCAAGTGGAAAAATTTTACTAAATGATGAGCCTGTAAACACTAAAAGTGGAAAAATTGGATATATGTTTCAACACGACCAACTTTTCCCTTGGCGCACTATTTGGCAAAATGTTAAACTTGGGCTTGAAATTCAACACGATAAATCAGATAGCAGTAAAGAATATATGTATAACCTTTTAGAAAAATATGGCTTAATTGATTTTAAAAACAAATATCCACATGAACTTAGTGGTGGTATGAGACAAAGAGTTGCACTTATACGCACACTGGTTTTGCAACCCAACATTTTACTTTTAGATGAGCCTTTTAGTGCTTTGGACTATCAAACTAGACAAACTGTTGTTGATGATGTTTCATCTATTATTCGTGCAGAAAAGAAAACTTCTGTTTTAGTTACTCATGATATTGGTGAAGCAGTTAGTATGGCTGACCGTGTTATAGTTTTAACAAAACGACCTGCAACAGTTAAAGCCGAATTTGTTATTCCATTTTCAAAAGAAGGAACTCCATCTAAGAAAAAGATAAACCCACAATTTAACTTGTTTAAAGACAAGGTCTGGAAGGAGTTAAACGAAGATGAAAAAACAGCCTGACTACTCGCAAGAGCATAAAAAGTGGCTGCAACAAAAATCTAGGAAAAAGTGGCTTGTTGGTGTTTGCCAAATTTCTATTTTGATATTTTTTATTGCTTTTTGGGAAATTGCCGGACAACTTGGTTGGATAAACACTTTTATCACAAGCACGCCAAGCAAAGTTTTAGCATCAATTGCAAGTTTATATGAAAGTGGCGAATTGTTCTATCATATGGGTATTACCCTTTATGAAACTGTTCTTGGTTTTATAATAGCAACAGTGCTTGGAACTTTAATTGCAATAGTCCTATGGTGGAGTGACACATTACGACGAATTCTTGACCCATACATCGTTGTATTAAACAGTCTGCCTAAAATTGCCTTAGGTCCACTTATTATAATTTGGGTTGGTGCAGGTATTCAAAGCATTGTTACAATTTGTGTTTTAATATTAATTATTGTTACAATTATTTCAATGCTTAACACCTTTCGCGAGTGTGATGAAGAAAAAATTTTATTAATGCGTTCAATGGGTGCAAATAAATTTCAAATTCTTTGGAAACTAATTTTGCCTGCTTCTATTCCAGGATTTGTTTCAGTTTTAAAAATAAATGTTGGTATGAGTTGGGTAGGTTCAATTATAGGCGAATATCTAGTAAGTTCAGCTGGGCTTGGCTATTTAATTGTCTATGGCAGTCAGGTCTTTAAACTAGACCTTGTTATGGCAAGCACAATTTTGCTTTGCGTTCTAGCATCTTTAATGTATTTAGTTGTTGCATTAATAGAAAAATTAATAACTAAACATCGCTAGTTCGTTATGTAAAAACTATTGTTGCACAAAAAAACAGGAGTTAAATACTCCTGTTTTTTATTGTTGCACTTTTAAAAGCTCTTCCGAAAAGTCATAATTTTTAGAAATTGCTGATTTATTTATATTGTTTTCATAAGCCGACTTTATATTATTAATTTGTGTTTGATAATCGGTGTGCTCAGAATCAAGCCCCCAAAGTTTTTGCCCATCATAATATAAACTTGAATAATTGCAATTAACATCGCCAGCCATTTTAACAGCAAAATCTAAACGATAATTTACTAATTTATTATTTTCAAAATCATAATTAATATCAAATGCAATATACTGTATAAAACTTATTTTAGTAAAATCATCAGACATTGCAATATATCCATTGATATCCTGCCCATCATAAGTTACATATTGTCTTATTTGCACATCTGAAGGTGGAGATGATGGCACTGTTGATGAGTATATAATATGTTCATTAGATAACTCAAATTCCTCATTTTCCATTATTAATTTTAAAAATTTTATAAGATTTTTTGCAGTAGAATCAGAAGTTGCTTCTTCCCATACCGTGTTTTCGCCTGTTTCTTCTATGTTTACCATTAAAGTGTTTGCTAATGACAAAGTTGTTTCAACAGCACCAAATGCAGTTGCATAATTTGCTTTGGTTAAGTTAGTTTCACCACAACCAATAAAGATAAAGCAAGGCAAAATTAAAGCAAACATAGAAAAAGCAATATTTCTAAATTTCATAGATATTTCCCCTTTTAAAAGATATTATTTAATCTATTTATAAATTTTATAAAATATTGCTTAATAAGTTATATTTTCAAAATTTCAAGTAAACTTTCCAAAGATGAGAACATTTCTTGTTCTTCTTCATCTAAATCATCAGGCTTTTCATCAAGTAATTCCTGAATTTCATTTATAAGTTCTTCACGTTGAACACTTACATCGTCATCGTCAGCATCAGATGCAGCCAATTCTTGAGAACGCTTACTTAATGCAGAAATTTTTGCGTTTAATTGTGCCTTCGATAGTTTAAATGGTTTATGATAAGCAACATCAAGCTCAATATAATCATCATACATATGGTCGTTACCATCTGAAACTTCAGTTTTAATTGTAACTAAATTCTTGCCACCTGCACGCAAGAAACTAAGCAAAGGAACTAAATCTCCTAATCCTGTTACGAAACAATATTCATCAATATAATCGGCTGTGTAGAAAAGTTTAACAGCGTCAATAAAAATTCGGCTGTCTAATTGCGATTTAGCGCGCTTTTTAAATCTCATTGTTGGTGCAGTTTCGTAACCGTTATTTTCTATAACTTCACCAAACTTCATATGTTTTCTTTCGTTAAAACCATAAATTTTAACAAATCTTAATTTGCCACGCTTTTTTAATTGTTCAATAATGTTGTTAAACACAGGTAATGTGATTTTAGCATTATCTATGTCAATAAAAAGTGCAATATTCATAATTCACCCCTTAATTTTTTGTTTCTCTTTTATAATAGAACATATATTGTTGACAGATGCCTGAATAATCTTTAAACATATTTACAAGTTCATTAGCAATTTGTTTGCGATTTTTGGTTATACCACCAAATTGGTCGTGCCAAACTTTTTCTATCCAAGTATCAACGGGAAAAACATCTTTTTTACCAACGCCAAACAACAAAATGCAATCTGCCACTTTAGGACCAATTCCAGCAAGTGTCATCAATTTTTCTCTTGCTATATTTGTTGGTAAACTATATAAACTATTTAAGTCCCACCCGTTTTTAAGTTCATTTACAGTTTTTACCATATACGAAGCACGATACCCTAATCCAAACTTAATAAAGTCGGCCTCTTTTGCTAAACTTAATTGCTCTATGGTTGGAAAAGCATAGCCAAAATCGGTTTTATTTCCAAAATTTTCACAAATTAACTCAACACTTTTTTTAATGCGCTTTATATTATTATTAGCAGAAATTATAAAGCAAATTAAAACTTCTAAAAGTGGTTGTTTTAAAACCCTGACCCCTTTTCCAAATTCTAAAGCAGGTTTCACAGCATCAAACTTAGAAAGTTCTTTAATGATTATATCATAGTTTGTGTTAAAGTCAAAATAATTTACAAAAAATTTAGGATTTTGCGTGATAATTCTATATTTCAGGGGGTTATCCTGCACAATTTCGGCATATTCTGCACCACTTTGAACTTTCCAAACATTATTTTCACATCTAAAACGAAACATTTGCCCACTTTCTAGTGTTGCTTTTGGTTGAAATGTAGTTGCATTTTTAACCAAAATTTCATCTTTTGATATCTCATATTCCATTTATTCACCTGATTAATAAAAGTTTAAAATAAATTTGTTAACTTATAATAATAGACTACTATATTTTATCATATTAAAATAATTTAAACAATAAAAAAATAAAAAACCAAAAATGGTTTTTTATTTTGCTTCTGCATATACACTTACGCGTTTTTTGTTTTCTTTTGTGCGTTCAAATTTAACAACGCCTTCAATTAACGCATATAAAGTGTGGTCGCGCCCTAAACCAACATTAATCCCTGGGTGAAAAGCCGTTCCACGTTGACGAACCAAAATTTCGCCAGCATTAACAAAAGTGCCATCACTGCGTTTTATACCTAAACGCTTTGCTTCACTGTCACGACCGTTCTTACTACTACCCTGACCTTTTTTGTGGGCGAACAGTTGAATGTTAATAAACATTTTGAACCTCCAATTCTATAAAATCACTGTATTCTTCTGATAAATCACCTATTCCACACATCATTGTTGCAAAAATAATTTGCACATCGTGGTCAACTTCTTTTGACAAATCTTTTGGAATAACGATTTCAAAATATGCTTTTTCGTCATCTTTAATCACGCTTACAGGTGCAGCAGCAACAGTAAGCATTCCAAGTGCAGCAGTTTGAACAATGCTTGAAACAGCACTGCAAACTATATCTTCACCTTCAACACCATAACCGGTATGACCTTCGCATATAATTCTTTCAAACTTATTGTTTGATTTAATAACTAATATTTTTGTCAAATCAAAACCCCTAATTATTTAATAGATACAATTTTGATTTTTGTGTAAGGTTGACGATGACCTTGTGCGTGATGATGACCGTTCATCTTTTTATAAACAGCAATTTGAAGTTTGTCGCCCTTTCCGTGTTCAAGCACTTCTGCGCTAACTCTTACTGCACCAGCATTTGGTTTACCAACCACTACTTTACTACCGTCGCTAAACATAAGAACATCAAAACTAACTTTACTGCCAACTTTTTCATCAAGTTTTTCAACAGTTAAGATGTCTCCTTCTTTAACTTTGTATTGTTTACCACCGGTTTTAATAACAGCGAACATCTTAATTCCCTCCTCTTTCCAACCTCGCTAAATAAAGGCACTTAAACAATTTATAAGATTTAAAAGCCCTTTTTATGCGGATAACAAATTTATAATATCACATTTCAACCTTTATGTCAACATTTTTTAAAAAATAAAAACGCTTTAAAGCGTTTTACATTTGTTGAGCATTGCTTGTTGCCGACTGCGTTTGCTCTATTGCTTTTGATTGCTCTATTCTAGGTAAAATCTGAGTTTTTTCTATGTTTGAAAATCTTTCAATCTGTTCTTCATTTCCAAAACCATAAACATATTTTTCAGTGGTTGCTAAATCAAAATTGATATTATTTGCAGTTGCATTTATTAAAGCACTTATAGCCTTATAACTTACATACTGCACTTCGCCGTTACTTTTTATAAGCGAACCATAACAAACAAGTTCTTGAAGCAAAAGACTGGTTTCTTTATCTAGTTTTGAAACTGCAGTAGAATTGCAAATATTAATTAATTGTCCTAATTTTAAATTATGCAATTTATCGGCAGATATATGTATAGACTTGTCATTGTTTTTCTTTTTGTTTTTATTATTTTCATCATAATGAGCAAGTTTATGGATATAATCAGAATTAAATGACGTTAAAATAAGCCATCTACAATTCCTTGCATCAATTTCATTTTTGCCTTCAAAAAATTTTATTAATGAAGAAGCATCTTCATTATCTAATGCTTCTTGTAATTCATTAAAAATTTCTTCATTTACATTGGGTTCACACTTATGTTTTTGCAGCAAATTGTATTCTCCTTTTAAATTAGGCAAGAAACATTATAGCAACTATAAATAAACTTGTCAACGACTTGTCGAAAATAGTCGATAATTATTCCTTAGATAACTTATGTATAAAAATTAAAAATTGTTACAAACTAATAAAAAAGGAAAAGGAATTTATAATATGGAAAAAAGACCAAATATAGATTTATTACAAAGCACATTAACCAACGCACAAACAGGAATTAATGCAATTAATTACATATTACCCGAAGTTCAATCTGATACATTTAAAGCAATGATTTCTAACCAACAAACGCAACTAAAAGAAATTGAAGACAAATGTAGATTACTTGCCAAGAAAAGTAAAATTGAAATAAAAGATAACGGTTGCTTAAAAAATGCTAAAATGTGGTTAAGTGTTAAAATGGGAAGTTTCGTTAATGATGACACCCAACATCTTGCCGAACTTTTAATTATGGGCTATTTTTTCGGAATAATTAATATGATGAAATCACTTGCAGATGCAAGCAAAGCCAAACAAGATATTTTAAACCTTGCAAGAGAACTTAAAACGCTAGAAGAAAAATCGCTTAATAATCTTGTGCCTTATCTAGAAAGAACCAAACAATAATTTTACAATAAAAACCATATATTAATTTTATAAAATTTAGTTTAAAATATGTAAATTTAGAAAGTAAGAATGATTACTAGTTTTAAAAATTTATATTAAAATAAAAAAATTTCCGTTTTTTGTTAATAAAAAAATTAATCAACAATTATAAAAATTAGTTGATTATAATTTTTGAATATAATATAATGAAAATAATATATTGTTATAAATTGTATTTATAATAATATTTTTTTATTATTTATAATAATTATTATTACTAACTTATAAACGGAAGGATATTTTATGATAGAGATAAAACCTGTTATTACAAAGAAACAGTTAAAACAATTTGTAGATTTTCAACCAAAACTTTATAAAGATAACCCATATTATGTTCCACCACTAAGAAGTGATGAAATTAATTTATTGTCTGAAAAGAAAAGCCCACATCTATCAAGTGGCGATGCAACCTGTCAATGCTTTCTTGCATATAAAGATGGAAAAATTGTTGGGCGTGGCGCTGGCATTATTCAACACCTTTATAATAAAAAGCACAATGTTAAATATGCTAGAATTTCAAGGTTAGATTTTATTGATGATTTTGAAGTTTCAAAAGCAATTATTGAAGCAATAGAAAATTGGGCAAAAGAACAAGGTATGACAAAAATTCACGGACCTCTTGGTTTTAATGATTTAGAGCGTGAAGGTATGCTTATAGAAGGTTTTGATAAACTTTCAACATTTGAAATGCTTTATAATCACCCATATTATCAAACACATATTGAAAAACTTGGCTATAAAAAAGATGTGGATTGGCTTGAATTTCAACTACATTTATCACCCACATTAGATAAAAGGAATGCCAGACTTGCGTCAACCGTTGCAAAACGAAGTGGGCTTACCGAAATTAGATTAAAGAAAAAAGAACTTTTAAAGCAATATGCCGATAAAATTTTAAATTTAATTGATGAAGCATATGGCAGTTTATATGGCACGGTTCCACTTACCCCAAAAGTTCGAAAAAGTTTACTTCAACAATTTAATTTAGTGCTTGATACCGACTTTATTGTTGTTCTTGTTGATAAAGACAACGAAGTTGCAGGTTTTGGGCTTGCATTTCCATCTATGGCAAAAGCAGTTAAAAAAGCAAATGGAAAACTTTTCCCTTTTGGATTTATTCCAATTTTGCGCTCACTAAAGAAAAATGACACAGTTGACCTTGCCCTTATTGGTGTTGCAAACAAGCACGCAAATTCAGGGGTTACGGCAGTTATTTTCGAACATATGTATGCAAGATTTATTAAGCGTGGAATTAAGTTTGCAGAAACTAATGCACAACTTGAAAGCAACTATAAGGTTCAAGCACTATTTAATAAATCATATGAAAGCCATCAAAAAACAAGAAGAAGAAGTTATATAAAGGATTTAGTTTAATGAGAAAATTATGTATATCTGCCGAATATGGTTATCACGCAAGATTTGTTGAACGCGTTACCCTTGCAAAGCAAATGGGGTTTGATGAAGTTTTTTTATCAATGCGTCGCCGTGGAAAAAGACTTGCTTTATTTGAAGATATTTGTTTGGGGATAGAGTTGTGTAAGCAACACAATATAGGTATCGAGTTTATTCATCTTCCTAATATTAAAAATTATAATCTATTATGGGAAGAAGGCACTAACGGAGATATTTTTTGCGATTATTTAATTGGAATTATTGCACAATGTGCTATGCTTGGTTGCAAACTTTTTGTTACGCACACAGGATACAAAAAAGAACTTATGCCACCTGTTAACGAATTTGGATTAAAAAGATTTGAAAGGCTTGCAAAAGCGTGCGAAAAATTTGATGTTAGGCTTGCTATTGAAAATACCGAAAGTTATGAACATGACACTTTTATTTTGGAAAATATTAAAAGTAAAAATGTTGGTCTTTGTTTTGATAGTGGACATCAGAATGTATTTTATAACGAAAACGAAAAAGATATTTTAGACCGTTTCGGCAACAGACTTATGGCAGTTCATTTACACGATAATTTTGGCGAAAAAGATGAACATTATATTCCACGATATGGAAACATAGATTGGGATATACTTTTAGCAAAATTAAAAACTCTTCCGGAAGTTGCAATTACTTTTGAAATTAAAAACTTTACACTTTTTAATGAAAATCACGAACCACAAGTGTTAAATCATGAAAGCGAAGAAGATGCTAAACTGTTTTTACAAAAAGCAGTATCTGTTGCAAAAGAAATGCAAGAATTTTTAAAATAATTTAATATTTATAAAAACAGGGTATTAAGGCTAAAGCCTTTTGAAACTAGCAAAATTAAAAATAAGGAAAGGAGTTCTACTTTTTAGTAGTAAAACTCTTTTATATAATTAGTTTCAAAATTGCTTGACTAACACCTGTTTTTATTTTTAACTCTTAAAATTAATTTTCTAAAAACAAAATTAATAATATTTAACTTTTGAGTAATAAAAAATAATAATTAATAATCAGCACTATTTATATTAGTTTATGAATAAAGTAATATAAATATATTAATTTTGTTTATAATTATTAATCATAAAAAGTATATATTCTATATCAAAGGGCGTGAATTTGCGTTGTTCATTATTGCTGCCCAAGTGTTTGGGCCAACTATTCCATCAGGAGTTAAGCCATTTTCTTGTTGAAACGCTGTTACTGCATCTAATGTTTGGTTGCCAAATATACCATCTATTGCCCCTACATTATACAGTTTACTGTAAAGTTTTCTTTGCAGATATTTTACTTCTGCCCCATAACTTCCTTTTCGTAAAGTTCTATTATCTGGCTTAAAATTATTAATTTTTTCCCAAGTACGTGGCCCAACAATTCCATCAGGAGTTAAACCATTTGCTCGCTGAAATGATAAAACAGCATTTTCTGTTTGCGTTCCAAATATTCCATCAACATTGCCAACTGCATATCCTTCCATTTTAAGCATAAACTGCAAATATCTAACCAATGCGCCTTGACTTCCACGTCTTAAGGTTGTATATCTTGTTTCTTGTGGTGTTATATATCTAACATTTAAAAATTTACAAACACCTTTGCAGGCTGCCTGCCCTATTATTCTTTGATTGTCTGGGTCTATCATAAGTTTTGCTTCATTAAAGTTTGTCATAAAGCCACATTCCACTAATGCTGAAACTGTTCTTACCGAACTTAATATTCCAACATCTAAATTATCTACGCCTCGCCCCCTAAGGTCTGTTGCTTCTAAAATACTGTCATACACATCATAGGCTAAGGTTCTGCTTTGTGCTGGCATTATATTAAGCGAACTGTAATAGGCTTCAAGACCACCAACATTGTTAAAAGTTGTTCCATCACCGAAAGCGTTATATGCAAAAGTTAAAACCAAAGTTGGCGACACTCGATTAACGGCAGCCACTCGTGCTGATATGGATAAGTCTTGCCTATTAGGTTTAACATCATAAATATAAAATCCAATTCTTAAACAATCAGCCAAAAACCAATTTTTAGCAGCAAAATTAAATTCATTTTCATAAATTTCTCTATCTATATAAGGCATCATTGGGGTTCGCTTCCCTGGTGTTGCAGGCATAACACCGTGTTCATCATTTCCTGCAATTAAAAAATCACTTGCATTGTTATACGCCATTATACACTCCTAAAAAAATAATTGCAGTATAATATGTGTAAAGCATTAATTTTGTTAAACTTTAACTTGTTTTTGTAATTTTTATATGTTAAAATAAAACATATATTAAAAAATTAAACTTAAATTTAATAAATTTAAAAATATAATAAAATAATTTAAAACTTTAAAACAAATTTATAAAACCAAGCATAATTTATTATAAAAATTACGAAAGGACAAATATGGATATTAAAGCAATAAGATGTAGTTGTTGTGGTTCAACACAAATAACAAGAATTGAAAACTCTAATTTAGGCAAATGTGAACATTGCCACTCTACTGTTTTAATGCCCTCTAATAATGAAGAGATTGTAAACCTTTTAAATATGGCATATCTTCAACGAGCAAGTTATAATTTTGACCTTGCAATAAAAACCTATGAACTTGTGCTTGAAAAAAACAATGCTGAAAAATCTGCTTATGAAGGTTTATTACTTTCAAAATATGGTATTGAATATGTTAAAGATAACAGACTTAATAAGTATATACCTACCTGCCACAGAGCAAACTTTAAATCTATTTTTGAAGATGAGAATTATAAACAATTAATTGAAAGAAGCACACTTGAAGAACAAGAAGTTATTAAAGAAAAAGCAAATGAAATAGATAAACTGCAAAAAGAAATTGCAAAACAACTTGAAAAAGAACAGGCTTTTGATATCTTTATTTCTTATAAAGCAACAGATGAAAACGGAAATAAAACAGAAGATAGCATTATTGCAAGACAAATTTATGACACATTAACCGAAAAGAATTACAAAGTATTCTTGGCTGAAAAAACCTTAGAAGATAGGCTTGGTGCAAACTATGAACCAATTATTTTTAAGGCAATAACAACAAGTAAAATCTTTATTTTAGTTGGAACATCTCAAGAAAACATTAATTCTGCTTGGGTTAGAAATGAATGGAGTCGATTTATAGAACGCATTAAGGACAATTCTGATAACAGTGTTAATGCACAAAGTTTTATTCCTGTGTTTAAAAACATGTCTCCTTATGATATGCCTAAAATTAACAATCATTATGCACAAGGTGTTGATGCTGGCAAACTTGGTTTTTTAGTTACCTTAACCGATGGTGTTCAAAAACTTTTAAAACCACAAGAACATAAAGATGTTTTAAACACTTTTGACAGTATTGAAAATATTGATACTTTTGAAAAATTAAGAAGAACTAATAAAAGAAAATTAAAAAAAGAAAAAGTTAAAAACTTTTATCTTAAAAACAAAAACAAAAAAGAACAAATTTTAATTATAACAGCAGAAGTATTAACTCTTATTTTACCTTTAATTATGTTTGGGCTTGCTGTTATACCTGAATTTCCTTTTATTAAAACAAATGGTGTTGCAATTACTTATATAATTTTAGGAGTTATTTGGCTTACTTGCTTTATTTTTGTAATAGTTGCAAAATCGAAAAAAGGTATTTTAAATGTTTTTATTAACACAATAATTTCACCGATTATCATTGTTGTAACTATTCTTTGTGGTGTGTTATTTAATTATCCTTGCAGAGCATTTACGAGTATTTGGATTTCAACTACTAATTCTTATGATGGATATTTTAAAGGTTATTATTATGATATAAATGATATTACAAAAGAAGATATTGATATACAATATATTTTACCAGAAAATTCTGATTATTTAAAAGTTATAGATAAAATTGCACAATACCCCGTTGCTGGGTTAGAGATAAGCACATTAAACAATGAAACCATAACAATAATTGTAGATAACGATTATGATAATTTTACACAAATTCGTATCTCTCCACACAGCAAAGGAAAGTGCTTAAATTTATATTTATCTTTAAAAAATATAGATAATATAAATCTATCTTATAGTTTTGATGAAACTAACATTTATTGGTGTGGAACTGAAGAAGAATGGAATAAAGCAACAAAAAACAGAGATGTTATTAACTTATCAGATAGTAACTATAATTTATATTTTAACAGCATTATGCCAGAATAATAGAAAATATAAATTTATTTAAAAATAAAAAACCAATGTTTTGCTATTAACATTTTTATAAAAAATAATATTAAAATAAAATTTACATTAAAATACTTAAAAATTATTAATATTTATAATAAAAAACTTTATCAATTAAGATAAAGTTTTTTATATTAAAAAGTAATACTAAATATTTTTATTTATTATAAAATTACAGTCAATGATAATAATTAATAATAATAATTTATATTATCGGAAGTTTTGTCTGAATGCATACGAAGCAAAGCGAGTGTATATTCAAGCAAAACTGATGTT
>CALWOV010000010.1 GCA_944383275.1 uncultured Clostridia bacterium | reverse complement strand
TGCGTTTTGTGAAAATTGAAGAGTGTTTACATCTTCATTAATAGCAACAAAGTGTGCTAAACTTGTTCCGGTTAAAACTGTTTTTGCGTCATCTGCTTCTTTATCTGCTGTAAGTGGGTTATCCCCAATAATTTCAACGGTTATGTTAACTTTAGGATTTATAATGTTTGGCACAAATGTGCCATCTGCATCATAACCTGCTGCGTTTATCCTAAAATTAAAAGCATTATCATCACCCACATACAAAGGCTGTTCTTGGTCTTTGAAGGAATCGTATTGGCCAGAAGCAGTTCTGTTTGAATTAAATTCGTTTAACAACGCACTTTCAAGACGACTGATAGAAAGAACATCGTTTTCAGAAGCAACAACATTAACAGCAAAATTGATAGAAATAGTTCTTTCTTCATCGTCTGTGTAAGTTATTGTTAAAATTTTATTACCAACGGTTGAAGTATCGATTGAACCAAAAACTAAATCTTTTGCTTCAACTGTTTTTGTTGTATTATCTGAATATGTAACAACTGCAACAGTTTTTGATGTGTCTAATTCTGTGCCACGAAGCACTGTTGTTTCTAATGTTCCTTGATTAATTGTCATACTTTTTATTGTAATATCTCCACACCCAACAAGGAAGACACCAAAGAATGCGAATAGTATTACAGAAAAAATCGACAATATAACCTTATTATTAAAAAAATACTTTACCGATTTCATTTACATTCTCCATTTAATTTTTTTTGTTTAAAAAGGATATAACACCTAATTTTATTCTATCAATACTTCCACTCCGTGTCAACTGTTTGCTAACTGTTTTTTAATAATAACGCTATCTTATTTAATCTTTTTGGGGTTAGTATAGAAGCCATATATTAATTAATATTTACAAATTTTTATATTTTATAGCGTTTCATTACAATGTTTTTAAACTAAATTTATATAAAAAAAGAACTTTATAATTTAATATAAAGTTCCTTTTCTATGTTATTAAAATTGATTATTTTTGTTTGTTGATAAAATATTAATCTAGTTTATAAATAACAATTTATATTAAATTAAAACAAGTTTTATCTTACACTTATCCAAACCTCATCATAAACACGAGTTCCATCGGTTGCCATAATTCTTAAACTGAACGATGTTGGGCCGTTAAAAAGAATAAGCCCTAATTCGTTACCTTCGGCATCTTTAACAAACTCGAACCGTGTAAGTGAAGTATCATAAACAAATCTCACAGACTTTTCGGTTGCGTTATCTGGATAAACACGCCAATATAACTGTAAATAAGTTCCTTCTGCGTTTCCATATGCGTTTATAACGCCTGGAGTTGTAAACGGCACATTTAAAATTTTTGTTCCATTGCTTTCGGTAACAGTAACTTTATCATCGGTTGTATTTATGCATTCAACTTTTGTTACAGGAAATCGCTCATCGAAAACAATTGCTCGCATACCGAATAAAGAAATAGCAAAAATAGATGCAACATATACAACAATTATCATAATTACGGTTGATTTACTCATTGCTATTTCTCCTTATAATATACTTTAATTTTACTTACATACAGGTAAAGCCTTAACGCAAAGAAAAGTGCAGCAACTAAAAGAACTTTAAACCATACTGTAATTAAATTTTCTCTTATGAAAAAGAATGTTAAAAATGCAAACAAAACTGAAATTAATAACGCATAAAGTGTTGCTTTAATTTCGTTTGGGTTATTTACATGTGTTCCTGTTGTTTGATATTGCCAAGTTTGTGGGTTCATTATATCAAGTTCGGCACACCACATTAAATGCCCTAGATACCCCAATTCTATTATTAAAAAAATTAACAAACCTTGCCAAAAACTGTAGCTTACAAAATCAACAAAAATTATTACTGAAACCAAAATTGAAAGTGTTATGCAAATGGCATTAATAACTAATTTTGATGTTAAGTTTTGCAAATATGGTCTTGGAATTGTTTTTTGTAGATAACTTGACGCCCCTTCTTCGCTGTAAGCATATGAAATGCTTGTGCTTGAAGAAAGTGAAATTAAAAGTATCATTAATATATTAAACGCAACAGCCATATTTGCACCCGTTAAACGCGTATCCATTGCTGAATAAATTTGATTTAATAAAAATATCGCAATAGGCATACCAATTACAACAAATAATAGTGTATAAAGTTTTTCTGGCATACGCAAATTTAAAATGCCTTCTTTTTTTACTGCTGAAGCAAATGGTTTAGTTTTTTTGTTTTTGAATTTTTTAGTTATTGCTGATTTTTTATATTCAAAAGGTGTGCTTGCCATTTTGAAATAAAGTGGACGAACTATTAGATATAAAAGAGCAACAACAGCAACTATTAACCCTATTGCACCCAATAAAGAAAACCATTGGGTTGATGTAAACAATTCGTTAACTGTTCCATATCTTTGCCCTATAACCATTGTTGCAAGCCAAGAAAATGGTATAAATATTTCATTAAATGAAGTTAAAAAGTCTTGAATTTGCCAATATGTAGTTCCCCAAGTTCCAACTAGATTTATGTTTGGAGGAATTGCACTTATTAAAAATATCAAGGCTGCAACAACTGCTGCAAAAAATATTGTAAACAAAATAACTTCTAGCCATTTGTTTTGTTTTACAAAATTTATAATATACACTAAGGGAATTGAAAGTAGCGCACCAATAACAACGGGTATTGCTGTTATTATTGGATACATAAGCAAAACCCAAAAATAGAAATAGAATGGCAAGCCATTTATAAGCCCATAAGCAATAAAAAGTGGTAATAAATAGGTTAAGTTTCTAACTAGTTCGTAGATATAATATACCAATAGTTTAGAAGTAAAAACTGAAGTTCTTTGAACGGGAAAAGTTAAAAGCAGTGCATTATCTTTTGTAAAATACAAATTTTTAACAAGACCTGCCGAACATACGATTATCGACAAAATAAACATTATGGTGAAAACAAGATTGAAAAAGTTTTGTGGAATTCCGTTTAATAAAGACACTAATCTTAAATAACTTAAAAAGAAAAATGCCAAATAGATAATTGCTGTAATAACCACAAACTTAAAGATAGAAAGCACAACTTTGAAAATACCTGCTTTCACACTTTTAAAACATGAAAAATCTATTTTATCTTTTAACTGCATCATTAATAATGCTTTAAAATTGTTCATAAATTAGTCCTTATTATTTTCTTTATTTGTTTTGTCCATTTTTAATTCTTTATTATTTATTTCATTGTTCTTTTCAGTTTTATTTTCAATTTTTTTATCTTGTTTCTTACTTTTTCTTTTTAGTTTACTTTTTAATTTTTGTGTTCTTTTTTTGTTTGTATCTATTTCGTCTAAAATTAAATCAATTTCCGAAGATTGTGTTTCTTGTTCTATTTTCTTATTTTCTTCATCGTTGCTAATTTTAATGTTTTTGTTTTTTCTTTTAAAGATAACAAATTTTTCTTTTTTGTTAATTTTTTCTTTATCTTTTTCATCTACAAAGCAAGTTTCAACAGGAGTTTGAGATACTTTTAAATAATATTCTTCTAAAGTTTGCTCTTTTTCAATGTTTTCTACGGCTTCATAAGCCAAAATTTTTCCACGCTTTATAATTGCAATTTTGTTACACAAACTTTCAACTATATCAATAAGGTGACTACTGAAGAACACAATGTTGCCTTCTTTTGCGTGCTGACGCATACATTCTTTTACCTGATAAATACTTACAGGGTCAAGACCAGTAAGTGGCTCATCTAGTATCCAAACTTTTGGGTTATGAACAAGTGCCGACATTATTGCAATTTTTTGTTTCATACCGTGGCTGTATGTTTTTATCTGGTTGTCAAAAGCATCTTTCAATTCAAACAGTTTAACATATTTTTCAATCGCTTTATTTCTGTCTTTTAAACTTACATCATATAAGTCTGCAATATAGTTTATGTATTCTCTTCCTGTTAATTTTTCATAAAGTGCATAGTGGTCTGGAACATAGCCAATATTCTTTTTAGCCATAACCGACTGTTTGTCTATATCATATCCACATATTTCAATGTTTCCACTTGTTATAGGCTGAATTCCTACCATACATTTTATAATTGTGCTTTTTCCTGCACCGTTGTGTCCAAGAAAGCCGAAAATATCGCCACTGTTTACAACAAGGTCTGCATCTTTAACTGCATACACTTTACTGTTTCCATATTTTTTTGTAAAGTTTTTTAGAATAATTTTATCTTTATTCTCTAAATCCATAGGTTCCTCCTTGCTTCGTCCATTCAAAGCAACCTGCAAAGCCAATTCATCTAATTTAATTTTTCTTTTTCTGTCTGCAATATCATATAAAGTATCAACAAAAGTATAAGCACCTTCATATAAAAACCAAACACCTGCGCCTAAAATTACATATACTATAAAGAAGAGTATTTGATATATAGGATAGAATGTAAAAGTTAAATCTCCTATATTAAATGTCAGAACTATGTTAAGCAGGTTTTCAGCCCATCTGCCAAGTTTATCAGCAATAAAGTCACTGTTTAAGAAGAAATAATCTACTGTTCCATAATTGCTAAACCAAGCATTTAAAATTAAAACTAGTAGAAAGTATATTCCAAAACCAATCATTGAATATTTGAATTGCTTTAATTTAGGTCTTTCATAAACCCTTAATGCAACCATTAAAATTGGCATAAAAAATGCTATGTAATGATTGGTGTAAAACTCTAATACCCTGCTGCTTATTAAATTTACGCTATCATCATAGTTTGGCATAAGCATTGCAAAGAACGCACCTAAAACATTTATAAAATAGGTAAAATAGAATAATTTATCCCATTTTTTAAACAGTAAGCACAATGGTATTAAATACATAGCAGTATTACACAAATGGAATGGCCAATGCGTTACATCAAGGAAATCTACAAATTTATAATTTATACTAAAAGTAAGCAAAGTTCCTAAACTTATATAAAGCAAAACACCACGAATAGTTTCTTTGTCTTTTTTGCGCAGTAAAAAATATAGTGCAATTGGAATTAAGAAAGCAAGGTATAAAATTATTCTATGTGGTAAATTCAAGTCTTTTAATTGGATTGCATAGTTTGCATAGCCAAAAAGCGCTTGAAGCATATATGATGGCATAGTGGCAAGCAACATTCCCACAATATAGGCAAAGCCCCACGCATCATTCTTGTTAACTTTAAACTTATTATTTTCCCAAAACACAACAGCACAATAAGCAAGCAAAATTCCCAACTCTAACCCAATAAGAAATGTTCTTATTTGAAAGCCTGAATATGCGTCAGTGCCAACAATTCCTGTTGTTATGTAATATATAAAGCCAATACAAAGTAAGGTTACAATAGTTCCAAAATATTTAATTACGGTTGCATATTTTGAATTTTTGAAAAATGGATATAAAACCACAAGCAAAATTACAGCATATAAAAACCAATTTAAAATTAAACTTATAACTGTTAAAGCGCTATTATTAATTGGTGAGTTTGTTAGTTCAAATATTCCACTTATTGCATCTTCCCCAAGCATAAACCGAAAAAAGAAGATTGTTGTCAAAACAATTGATACAATTTTATAAACCAAATCTGGTATTGTTTTTTTCTTTAATTTAATTACAATATATGCAGTAAGCAAACCAATGGCAACAACGCATAAAGTTATTATTTGAGCAACTAACATTCTTTCTCCTTACAAAATATAAGCTGTATTTAAACTTATATTATTATTTTCTCCACTTTTTTTATAATCAGAAATTTTATTTGCAAGAACTTATAGTCATTTACAAGTAAAACTGATATTTATGATGATAAAACTATAAATTTTTTGTAAAGCATTAATTTTACATTTAACTTTTAAGTTATTAAATTTAATATTATTTGGCCTATATTATTAAATATTGTAAATATTGTTTATATATGCAAATAAAAAAATAGTTTTTTCTTGCAAAATAATATTTAAAATTAAAAACAATATTTTACAAGCAAAACTTTCTATAAAATAATTAAATTAGTAACTTTTGTTTGTATTTTAAAAAAATTAAATTCGATATTTTTTGTTTTTAAAGTTTTAAAATATTTAAATTATAAATTTTTCAAAAATTAAAATAGTAAGCTTTTATTTTTTAATTAAATAAAATAGAGACTTCAAAATAAATTTAATTTTTAAAACTTCAATCTATAACATAACTAAACAGCAATTACTGTTAATTATTACTTAACTTATAACAAAAAAGCCATAATTTGTCTAGTGTTTTAGTTGATAATCTACAAAAAACAGCACAATTGTTATAAAAAATATAATAATTATAAGTTTGAAATATATAATGCAATTTTTAAAATTAATTTAATATTTGACAATAATGCGATTATATCGTATAATTAAATTTACCAAAAATTAATTATTATTAGGAGATTTTATTATGTTAGACTTGAAAAAAATGTTAGATAATTTAAACGAATATAAAACCAAACTTAAAAACAAAAATTTTGATTTAGATGAAAAATACTTTATAGATTTAACCAATGAAATTGCTAAAATAAAAAAAGAATGTCAGGAATTGCAAAGTCAACATAATAAAGGCTCTTCAAAAATCGGAGAACTTGTTTATAAAAAAGCAGATAAAAGTGAAATTGAAGCAGTTAAACAAGAAATGACAGCACTTGCAGAAAAAGTTAAACAACTTGAAGACGCTTTAAGAAACAAGGAAAAAGAACTTAATAACTATATGATGTATATGCCAAATATATATGACGACACTACCCCTATCGGAAAAGATGACAGTGAAAATGAAGTTGTAAATTATTATGGCAAAAAGCCTGAATTTGATTTTACGCCAAAGGAACATTATGAACTAGGCGAAAATATGGGCATTTTAGATTTTGAATGTGGGGCAAAACTTGCAGGCGCAAGGTTCACCGTTATGAAAAATGCGGCTTCAAGGCTTGAAATGGCAGTTAAGAATTTCTTATTTGAAACAGCTATTGAAAATGGATTCACCCCTGTTTCTGTGCCATTTATGGTTACAAGAAATATTGCAGAAGGCACAGGGCAACTTCCAAAATTTGAAGAAGATATGTTTAAAACCACAAATGATGGTAAGGAATTGTTTTTAATTCCTACTGCAGAAGTTCCTGTTACAAACATTTATAATAATCAGATTTTAAATGAAACCGACTTACCTATTAACTATTGTTCTTTAACCCCTTGTTATCGTGTTGAAGCAGGAAGTGCTGGACGCGATGTTAAAGGTATGTTCCGTCAACATCAATTTGAAAAAGTTGAAATGGTAAAATTCTGTGCCAAAGATAAATCTTGGGAAGAGTTTGAAAAACTTACAGCAAGTGCAAAACGCGTTCTTGATAAACTTAATCTTCATTATCGTGAAGTAAAACTTTGCACAGGAGACCTTGGTTTTGGTGCGTGCCACTGCCACGATTTTGAAGTGTGGTTGCCAGGACAAAATAAATATCGCGAAATTTCAAGTTGCAGTAATTATTTAGACTTTCAAGCAAGGCGTGCAAATATTAGATATCGTTGTAAAGAGACAAAGAAAAATGAATATGTTTGCACACTTAACGGTTCTGCAATGCCAATAGGAAGAACTATGATTGCTATAATGGAAAACTATCAACAAAAAGACGGAAGCATTTTAATTCCTGATGCACTTAAAAAATGGCTTCCTTATAGCAAGATTGATGCAAAAGGAAATTTGGTTGAATAATTATTAAAAAGTAAATACAGTTTTAAATTTGTATTTACTTTTTTATTCACTATAATTAAATAACACTTAATTTAAGAAATTAAATAAGTTTAATATGTTGATTTTATTAAGTTAAAGTTATGGTTTAAATAAAAAAAATTAAATAAGTTTACATTGATATATTAAAATTAAGGTATAATTATATGCTTTTTATATGTTATAATTAAATAAACACCGAATTAAAATAATATTTTTAAACATTAAAATTACGAATTTGAATTATAAAAATCAATAAATTTAAATATAACTTTTATAAAATAATAATTTGACTTTTTACCCTAGATATGCAAAACTTTTATAGTGATACCATAGGAGAAATAAATGGAGTATTTAGCGCTTGTAGATTTATTTAGTGAAATGGAAAAATTTCACCCTAATTTATATCAAAACATCAGCAAAACAGAATTTTTAAAAGAACTTAATAAATTAAAACCTGTTTTTAATAAATTAAACGAATTTGAACAAAACTATGAGATGCTTAGGCTAAACGCTTTGTTTAAAGATTCTCATACTTGGCCATTTATTACAATAAAAGAAAATGTGGCTTATCCATATAAGATAAAAAGATTAAATAAAAAATATTATATTTCAAATCTTATAAAAAATAAGTTAAATGAAAAGTTTATTTTTGGCGAACTTATTGCTATTAATGATATTCCTGTTACAGAAATAGAACAACGGCTTATACCAATTATTACTTCCGAGTGTTTAGAAGGAAAATTTTATAGAATATGTTCGTATATGACCTACCCTGTTTTGCTTAAAATGATTAAAGTTACAAATAAGGACAATATTAAAATAACAATTAATCAAAATAATGAAATATTTAATGTTATTGTAGAACCTGTTATATGGGATAATAAAGACAGCCTTATAAAGCAACCTAAAAACAAATATATTTTTAAAACATATAAATACTATAATTATTTTAAAATTAACACTTTTGACGGTTTATACCCTTTTAGTAAAAGCAAACATATTGTAAATTTTAATAAAAGAATTTCTTTAAAACTTCAAAACAAAAAACCTTTAATAGTTGACCTTAGAGATAATCAAGGCGGCACAACTTATTCTTGGGTTTTCCCTTTAATTTTGGATACCATTGAAAAACAAAATATAAAAGGATATTGTTTAATAAATAATTATTCTCACTCTTCTGCAATATTAATGGCTACCGATTTAAAAGATAAAGGCTTTGTGTTAGTTGGAGAAAATGGTGGTCAACCATCAAGTTTTTATGCAATGGGAAAACCAACAAAAACCTCACAATATGGCATTAGGTTTAATGTTTCAAAAGAATTGTGTCGGGTTGATACTAAAAACTTTATACCTTTAGAAAACAGTCCTCTTAAAGTTGATGTTGAAATAATACAAACAATTAATGATTTAAAACTTAATAAAGATACTGTATTAAAATATTGTAAAGATGCAATAAAAAGCGTCTTATAATAGATTGCGTTATTAAATAAAAAAAGCTTTTAATTTTATTATTTATTCTAAAAATATAATATTTTATATTTATGAAAATATTTTTATAAAACAAAAACAGCCATAAGGCTGTTTTTTATTTTTATATATTAAATTAATATTTTAATTATTTTATTCAATAGAAGTTTTGTTTCCAAAACTTGCTGTTGAGTTTGCACCAACAAGTTGTCTTGGTGCTGTTTCACCTTCTGGATATAAATATCTTTCAAGAACATAAACATCAGTTGTATTTCCAGAAACGCTTACATTAAATGCACCAGTTGAAATGTTTGCATTTGCGCTTCCTTTTGGACCACTTCCTATATAAATTGTGTTACAAGTGTCAGCAAAATCATTTCTTGAAATTTCAACACCGTTTAATATACTTCCTTCTGTGCCTGTTACATCGGTAGGTTTATCGGTTTCGCCAAGTCTTACTTTAATTGAAATAGCAACACTGTCTGCATTTGCGCCTGCTGTTGTGTTGAATTTGTTGTTTTTAATAACTATTTTATCAACTTCAGTGCTGTAAATGTTAAGGTCAAGTGCATAGCCTGCTGTTGAAAGTGTGCCTTCTGTTGTTTCGCCCCCAAATGTACAACCTTCAACAACCAAATTTGTAAATGAAGTTAGGTATATACATTTATCTCCACCTGCACCTGTATTACTTGTGTTAAATGTGCAGTTTATAAATGTTAAATCAACTTTTTTGGTTGAAGATACAGAACTTGCAAAATTACAGTTTTCATAAACATAAGTTTTTCCATCTTCCCATAAAGCAATTTCGCTTTCATAGGTTTGATCTTGTTGACCAGAAACATATTTATCTACATTTTTAAGTTCAATGCTTCCTTTAACAACTTCATAGGCATCTGTGTTTTTCGGTGTAAATGTCCAATTATAACTTTTAACACCTGCTTCTACTGTTTGGTCACTATCCCAAGCAATATCTCCATCAACATCTGTTACCACAGAAATTGTAGGCAAAGTGCTTTCATCGAAATAGTATGATAAAACTTTTGCTTCAACACTTGGTGTTGTTTTTTCGCCACAAGCAGAAAGTAAGAAAACACTTGCAGCAACAAACAATATAGCAAAAACACTTAATAAAATTGTTTTACTAGATTTTACTAAACTTTTCATACAAAACTCCTTTTAAAATTGTTAATTAAATTATAACAAAACAAAAAATATTACACAAGCAAAAATCAAAGTTTTTAAAATTAAACTAATATACCATAAAACAGTAATTAAATATTATGTATATATTTTTTGAATATAAAATATATTTATGCGTAATAATGATAAATAGTTATTAAAAAATTAATCTGCAAACTTTATAATTTTTTTGCAAAAATAAAAAACGACTTTAGTCTGTATGTTTTTAAACTAATATAAAAATAATGGTAAAAATTTTTTCCATTATTTTTTTCTAGTTTCAAAGATTATGAGTATTAACCTAATATTTTTTAACTAAATAAAATGATTTTGTTTATTCAATACAATATCTTTTATATTTTGTAGGTTTTTAATTTACTAACATTAACTATTATTTTTAAAAACTAACAAAAAAGAACTTTATCAAATACGATAAAATTCTTTTTTATTATCACTTTAAAAGTTTTTAATCTTTAAGTTATTGTTAAAAACTTGTTGGGCAATCTTCATCTTGTTGCGTTACACTTCTATCTGCTTGCTGTAATATTTTGTTTAATACTTCACGTCTTTGTTTTGATGCAAATGCTAGTGGGTCAGCACCTACATATATTTTTTCTTTATTTGTTTCACTGTTTCTGACCATTCTCCAAGGTGTTATTAAATCACCTATTTTATCATAAATTTCATTTTTGGTATATGGGTTAACAGACAAAGTGCTTTGAACAAATCTTCCATTAGAATTTTTTCCAACTTGAACATCTATAATTCCATCAAATCGTTGAATTAGTGAAATATAATCATCAACTGTTGTTGTTTGCATTAAATATTTTGCAAATTCTTTATCTTGTTCTGTCGCTCTTCGTGAATACTCTATTGTCGCAGCTTCTCTTTTAGGGTCGCCGAACATATCGCTTAACTCTGTTAAATCAAATAACGCACCTGTTGGCTTATATGTTTCAAGTAAATAGTTTAAAAATTTAACATAATATACTCTATCATATATTTTTGTTCCCAACTCTCCAAATGCTTTCTTCATTTGTTTATATTGTTCATTATCATAGCCCAAATCCCAAGCATTTTTCATTTCAACGAGTTTATTACCATGCTTTTCATCACGATAATTCATTTTATCACGCAATTCTTTTTGATAAGCATATGCTTCAGTTTTATATCTTATTCCTTCTCTAAACATTCTTCCAACATAGGTTGCATAAAGGTCTTGCTCTCTTGTTGCCTCCAACTGACTATATGTTCTATTATCCTTTTGAAACTTAGGGTCTGTTTGTTTTAAAAATTGAAAGAAACGAAAATCTTCTTCAATAACTTCTTCTTGAGTTTTAAATTTCTTGTCGTTTTCTATTTTATCATTACAAACTTGTAGCAAAATATCTAAAACTTTATTTGATGGCAAAAACAATAAATCACTTATAGGATATGCATTCCCAAATTTAAACAATTTTTCATAATCATCTAATAAAGTTTGTTTCGCAAAATTTGGATTTCCAATAAGACAATAACTGTTTATATTTTTTTTAGAAATATAAGCGTGATTTTCTTTAGTTACTTGACCATTAATTGTTCCATCTGCAGCAAGTAAATTATATGCTTCACAAGCATTTTTTATTTGGTCAAGGTCTAACCTTATTTCATTTATTGCCTGATCTAAATAACCTATAAAAGATCCCTTTATTTCCTTATTTACCCAATATTTGCAAAATTCAGGTGATAAATCTAAGAATATTTCAAAATTATTTCCATTGGTTTTTCTTGAAACACTTATACTATCTGCGCACTTATTTCTTGCTGTTTTAAAGCATTCTATAAAAGTGTTTTTATTAAAATCTCCGTCTTTAATTGTTCCTGATGCAACAGGTATTCTGCTTAATGGCTGAATATTCCCATTAGCATCAATAAAACAAGTTCGTTTTGCCATTTCTATATATTCTGGTAAAATTTTTTCGGTTTTTTGCCTTTTAGAACCAAAACCACCTGTTAAAATATTATAATAGATTAACGAATTAAAGTTAGCAATTTTACTTATTGTATTTGTATCTTGTTCTAAAATGTCATTTTTTACAAAATAGAACATATATTTTTCGCCATTATGATTAAATACTTTAGTAAACACTAGGTCGTTTAAATTTCTGTCTGAAGCCTTAGAATTTTTTACTGAATGATTGATTTGCCTTTTAACAAAATCCACATCACTTGCTGTTGTTACATAACATAGTTTATAGTCTGAAAGCCCAACTTCTGGCAACATTGCCTGCTCTTTTATTTTATTTATATACTCTTCATCAAACAATGGTTTTTGCTGTTGTTTTTCCATATATTTCTCCCCTATAAATATTTCTTTAATTATACCATAAATTCGCACTTTTGTAAATACCCAATCCCTTTAAAAATACCCTTATTAGAAGTATAAATTAATAAAAAAATTACCTTAAAAATTAGTATAAAAAACTTGTAATTTTAAAAGGCGCTTAACTAAAATGCTACTAAAAAAACATAATAGTTTCTTAACATCTAAAAATATTAAAATTGACTTTTTAACTGTTTTGTGATATACTTAAATGTATTAAAAAAGGAGTTTTTATGCCAATAGAATTATCTGAAGAATTTATTAATAATATGAATGATATTAAAAGTGAACTTGCAAAAACTTTTGGGTTTGCAAAGCGAAAATTAAGAATTGAAAATTATAATCAACAAAATGAATTTAACAGATATATAGAACAACAAATTAAAAAATATAAAGCATTTTACCCTGATATTACAAACACAGAACTTGATTATGTTGTTCAACAATTAACCCCACTTTTAAAAGATATAGTTTCAGAAGAAGCGATAAAACTAGAAGGACAGTTTGACAGAGATTGCCCTGATGAGATTTTTCTTGCAAGCAATAAACTACAATCAGAAACGCACGCAAAAAGAGTTTTAGTTCACGAAAGTTTGCACGCTATGATTTTTGACTATCTTAATGGAAAAGGAACTACGCTTAAAACTTATGCTAACCCCAATTATACAACAAAATTTTGTGAGAATTTAATAAAAGAAAATAAAATAAGACCACTAATTAAACAAACATATACTGAAAAATTTAAAGATAATGGTGGCATATATTATCAAGAATTTTCTTTTGAAGAAAACTTTGTAATGTATAACACTTTGGCTTATATGTTAGAGCAAGAATTGAACACTTCAACACCAAATGTAACTAATATAAGAAGTTTGGTTGATGAGTATATTATTCAAGCAAACTTAATTAACAGAAAGCAATTCGAAAACACTAAAGTTCCATTTAAAAATAAAAAAGTATTTATTAGAGATTATCTTACAGAAGTTATGAACGATTTACTTTACAATCCAGAAAATCAAGATAAATTGCAATTAATACAAAAAGATTACGATAGAAAAGAAATTAAACTTGAAATTATTCCTTCAAATATTCCAAATATTATACCAATTTTAATTGATAATCGTTTACAATCTTATAAACTAAAACCAACAAATAAAATGGATATGCGAAAAATTGAAAAATTAGATAATGAATTTTATAATGTAGTAGAAGAAAATAAAAAACAAGCCACAAGTTTTTTATAATTATTTAATTAAATTGATTAAATTCAAAAAGTGTTATAAAGTTTATCATAAATTGATTTTAATTAGTATTAATAAAAAGCAAATTTAACAAATCAATTTTAAATTAACAAAAAAGATAATGTATTGCTCATTATCTTTTTATTTTGCAAATTTTAAAGGTTGCAAGCTTTTTTCTTATTTACAATTTTAGTTTTAAATAGTTTTTAAAATTTATTTTTATATAAATGCATATTTTGAAAATTTAATTACCATTAACAGTATTTATTGTTTAACATTTTTGCATTTAATATAAGTTTTATTGAACCACGCTTTGCTTTGCAAAGTGGGCATTCATCAAAAGCAACCTTTCCTGTTGCCATATACCCACAATCACCACAAATCCAAGTGACGGGTTCATCTTTTACATATAAAGTGTTGTTTTTCATTTGGTCATAAAGTTCTGCAAATATTTGCCTGTGATAATTTTCAACTTCTTTTGTATCTAAAAATAGTTGTGCGATTTCAGGAAAGCCTTCTTCGTTTGCTGTTTTTGCAAACTCATCATACATTTCTTCTTCGTGCGCTTCATCTTCACTTGCAAGTCTTAAATTTTCTTGTAAATCCCATTTTTCTCTAAAAGGAAAACCTGCGTCAATATGAATATTATCAATTTGCTTATCTTCCCCTTTTTGAATAAATGTATAGAACATTCTTGCGTGATTAAATTCTTGATATACAATTTCATCAATAATATCTGCAATATTCTTATAATTATTATATCTTGCTCCATATTCTATAAATTCGTATCTTGTTTTAGCCTGACACTCGGAAGCATAGGCTCTTGCCAAGTTTAAATAGGTTTGACTATCTTTTAATTTCATAAAATCTCCTTTTAATTTTTTAGTATTATTTGCAAATTAAAAAATTTCATACAAAAATTATAAATCAAAATTTTATATTAAAATTAATTTAAAATTAAATTTTTTCGAAAAAATTTTTATTTAATACAATTTTGTTTACATTTTAAACGGTTAAATCTACATTTATGGTTTTTTGTAGGACTTAATTTTTGCTATTTTATTGACTTAATTAACTTTTATTTAATATAATCAAAATAAAGGGGGTTATGTTTATGAAAAAATCATCATCAAGCAATCTTTTGTTTAATTTACTTGCTTCAGTTGGGCTTGTTCTTTTAATTTTGCCAATGTTCCTTGCTATCTACACAAGAGTTGAAGAAATTGGCTCAATTACCAATCAAACAGGATATACTATCTTTACCGATTGGTCAACAATAGAAACTATTTATCAACTTACAGGTCAAGAATTTAATTCTGCTTGTGCATTAATTGTTGACATTATGGCTGTTGCCCTTTTGGTTGTTGCAGCAATCTATGTAATAATGTTTGTTTTGCAATTCACAAAAATGGGCAAAAACAATATGTTTGCAAAAATTAACAAATTTTTATCAATAATTGCTTTACTTTTAACAGTTGTTGCATTAATTTGTGGAATTATTTTCTTTGCTACATCAGGTATCGCTGCTACTTCATTCATTCCAGGAATAGGTTTCTATATGCTTATTATTGGTGGTGTTGTATTGGGCTTACTTGGTTATCTTGCAAACAGAAAAGCATAAATAAAAAATTTTAAAAAACTGCAAAATATTTGCAGTTTTTTTGTTTTAGTTAGATATTAAATTAACAGTTTTTAATAAAAAAATAAACAATTTTTTAATTTTCCTTTATAAAGTTAAAATTTTGTGTTATTCTTTTACTAGAATAATTTATAATCAAAAATAAAGATGTTTATTTTTAATTAAATTAATAAAGAGACGCTATGAAAAATTTATTTTATTATTTAAAACATTATGGAAACTTAAATTTCAGTCAGCACCCATTTAACAGTGTTGATAGTTTAATTTTAAGTCAGCTAGCATATATAGATTTTCAAGATTTTGTGGGTGGAATTGAAAACTTGCAAAGTGATTGTGACTTAGAATTTTTTTCCAAACAAAACTTTCGTATGCTTACAAAAGATACTTTAGCAAAACGAAATAATAAAAAATTAATAAAATTAATTAAAAAAAGCAGTCGTTTTAACACAATGAAAATAAATTATTATGTAAATCATTGGAATATGCAAGCCGAGATTCAATTTTCAGCAATAACTTTTATTTTTGAAGATTTTTGTTATATAGCATATCGTGGAACAGACCTTACATTTGTTGGTTGGAAAGAAGATTTTAATATGTCGTTTCTTGAAACCATACCATCTCACTTGGAAAGTTTAAGTTATCTAAATAAAGTTGCATCACTTATAAACAAAAAAATTTTTATAGGTGGACACAGTAAAGGTGGAAATCTTGCCTTATATGCGTCTTTATTTTGTTCACAAGAAATTAAAAATCGAATTATTAAAATTTTTGACCACGATGGGCCAGGTTTTAAAACCAACTATTATAACTCTGCACAATATAATGAAATTGCATTTAAGCTTGATAAAACTATTGTAAAGGAATCTCTTGTTGGGGTTGCAATGCACCACATTCCCGATTATAAAGTAGTTGATTGTTATGGAGTTTTTTTGTTCCAGCACGACCCATTCAATTGGAAAGTTACCAAAAAAGGTGATTTTAAATATATTTTTCAAAACAACAAAGTTTCACAAATATTTGAAAAATTTGTTAAATTATGGCTTGAGGCATTTAATGAAGAACAACGGTTAAAGTTTGTTAATCTTGCATTTGACCTTATGGGTAAAGATTGGCAAGTAAATCAACTTTTTTTGAAAAGCATAACTTTTATAAGAAAGGCCAAAAAACGTTTTAAAATGCTTGATAAAGAATCACAAGAATTTGTTTTAAATTCATTAAGACTAATATTTCAACTTTGGAAAGAATGTAAAACTCAATATAAACAAGAACATAAGAAAAATAAAATACCGTTAAATACTAATTATGAGTAATAAAAATTAAAATTTTTTATAATTTTATTAAACATAGTTTTATTTAATGGAGTTCTATATGCACTAACAAATAAACTTTCAATAAATAAAATAAAAATCAGCACTTATCTAAATTAACCCAAATAATTGCACCATTAGGGTGCTTATAAGGTCGTGGAATTTCATATTTTTTTGCATTGCTTAAAACCCACGCGTAAGTTTTTTTATAAGGTAAAACATTTGCATCATCTATTTGATGCAATTTTTTATTACTAGCATAATTTTCTAAATTAAGACTTATGCAATCAACTAAACAGCATTCACCAACAACTTTACCACTTCCACTTTCAATAAGTTCAATTTTTCCACGAATGTTAGTCTTGCTACCCCTTATTTCCCAAATTTTTTTACCTTGAAATATAAGTTCTAACCAGTGTTTTTTTATAATTAATCCTTTCATTTTTTATCCTTTTAGTATCTTAAAAATGCAACTTTGTGACTAATTTTTACAAGTATAATATATTTTTTTAAAAAAAATTTTATATTTTTGCAAAATATTTTATAAAATAATGAATATCATTATATATATTTTTAAAAAATAAATAATTGCCATTTTGATTATTATATATTAATTAATTTTAACTTTTAATCAACTTTTTTCTTAAATATATTTTTAATTTTACTGTAAAAATTAAATGTTTTAGTAGTTGAGAACTGATAAATTTAGCCAGTCTATAATATCATTTACTCTATCTTGAGTATTAACTCCATCAAACAGTAAATGTTTAGCATTATAAACTTTATAAGTTTTATTTTTAGTATTAATTTTATCAAAAAACTCTTTGCTTTTAAATTGTTGATTTAGTAAACCATCGTTATCACCAATCATCATAAGTGTTGGACAGGTTATATTTAACTTTTTATTTAAGTTTCTTACACCTGAACAAAACATATTGCCAACAAGTCTAATAGTAAAATTTTTAAGAACTAAGCTATCTTTTTTGCTTTGTTCTTGTTGCTGTTTACTTTCTATAAGTTTTTTATCAATTCTAACAAAAGGAAACAAACGAAACGGCATAAACTTTATTGCCCTAAATTTTTTTGGAAGATATACCACAGGGTTAGAAAGAATTAAAAAATCAACATTTTCAACGCTTGCACAACTTGCAGATATAAGTCCCCCCATTGAATGACCAAATAATCCAACTTTTTTGAAGTTATAATTTTGTTTAATATAATGCAAAAGTTCGCAAACATCTTTAACAAAAGTGCTAAATCTTCTTATATCTCCCCGTTTGCCACCACTTTTACCGTGCCCACGCAAATCAACAGCAAATGTGCTTATATTATTTTTATTCAACGATTGCACTAAACACTGATATTTACCAATATGTTCCGAAATTCCGTGAACAATTAAAACAGCACAATCAGTGCCAACCACATTTTCTTGGACATTTAAATTAACTTTGTTAATTTTAAGCAACTTTTCCATATAAAAATTATAACAAAATAAATTATGATTTACAAATGCTAGAAGTAAATTAAACAAAATACAAAATTTTATAAACTAAAAATAAAATTTAAATTATTTTTGTTTGTTTTTTATATAGTTTTCAATAATTAACTTTACTGAAGTTTGTTCGTCTTTTGTAAGGCAACACCAATCGTTATATAATTTTTTAAGTTCATCTGTTGCTTCTATAAGTTCTTTTTCTGAAAAGAATTCAGCAACTGTAATTCCAAACGCTTCACAAACAGCCTGTATTGCTGCTATTGTTGGGGTGGAATGATTATCAAACCACTGGTGAATTGTTTGTTGCGAAAGCCCTGATTCCTGTGCCAACTTATATATTGTCCAACCACGATTTACCCTAAGTTTGTCAATTTTATCAAAAATATCCATTCAAAACTCCTTGAATTTTACTCAACCATTATTAACTATTATACTTCACAATTATATTTGTTTTAATTCACGACAATATATAACATTACTTAATTATAATTGACTATTTAACGCAAATCTTCTATAATTATTGCACTATAAGGAGTTTTAAGATGCAAAATAAAACTTGTTGTTTTGTGGGGCATCACCCAAAATCATTGCCTTGGGGTTATTCACAATCTAAAATTAGATTTAAAATTTTCAAGCACAGATTTAAAAATAAAATTGAGAAATCTATTAAAAATGGATATAACCATTTTATAACCAGTCTTTCACTTGGCGTTGAAATGCTTGCTGCTGAATTAGTTTTAGAACTTAAAGCAAAGTATCCCAATTTAACATTAGAGTGTGCAATACCGTGCCTTAATCAAAGTCAGAACTGGTATGACGAAAATATTTTAAGATATCAAAACATTCAAATGCAAGCAGACAAAGTTAGCATTATTTCAAACACCTTTTATTATAACGATTGTATTGCAAAATGCAAAAAGTATATGTTAGAAAATTCTTCAAAAATAATAGCCGTTTACAATGGTAAAAATGGAATAACAAAGCAAACCATTCAAATGGCAAAAACTATGAATTTAGAAATTGAAATTATAAAGCCTTAACATTAAAAATAAAACTAGTTAAATGATTTATGTTTTATAAATTGTGCACTGTTTATATAACTTAAAATTATTTATAGATTATTCTTATTTACATATAGATAATTTATAAATTTTTAAAAAAGTTATATATTTATTAATTATTTATGGCAATTATTAATTATAAAATAGTTACAAAAATTGCAATTATATGCTTAATTTTTTATATTTAACTGCAAAAATATATATATTTTATATATGTTTTTTGATTAATTAATAATTAAAATAAAAAACAAGCAATATATTATGCTTGTTTTATTACTTTATAATTAAATTTACTTTTAATTTTAATTAATACTTAACTTAGATTTAAAAGTGAATTTATAATTTAATTTTTTAAAAATAATTTAAGATATAATATTATTATTAAATATTATCTTTATAATGTGCTGCAATTGTGCTGAACATTATGTCTGCCATCTGATAATAACCAGCAGTTGTTGGGTGAACACAATCGGTATATTGTTTAAATTTTTCAGTGCTGTGTGGATTTACAGGAACTTCCTCGTAAGGATAATTATATTCACTGTCGTGTGTTGCAGCAACTGGAACAAAGAAAACATTTTTATAATCATTTAATGCTTGATAAAGTCCAATTTCCAAATTCATAACTTTCATATTTGCCCTAAAACCAAACTCCCCAGAATCATTTGTCGTATATCCATCATTATTAGTTGAAAAAATTTGATTTGGACGGAATAAAGTGTTTACAACATAAATAGGAATAGTTGCACCTTTTGATGATTTTCTAATGTTATCGATAAGTGTTTTTATGTTATTTACCGAAGATGTAGAATCTAGACTAATACCATTTGTTCCTAAATAAATTTGCACACCTGTTGGGTTTATACTTATTTCTTGAGCATTTTCATCTTGAAAATATCCAGCACCACCATCTTGTTTACTATTGCAATAATAATCAAAATCAAAAGCATCAGTTGTCGGATTCCAAAATGGATTTTCTGTATATTGTCCATTTTCATCTTCTTTTACTTCTAAAGTTGAGTTTGTTGGATTAAAATCATATTTTGAAGTGCCTGAATTATACCACCCAGTCGTAGCACCACTCCTTCCTTCATGGGACATAGTTTTAGTATCTGTTTTATCCATAGTTCCTTGCGTTCCACGGAATTTGATTTTGCCATTAGAATATTCGTTTACCTTAGTAAGCCAAGCCTTGTTGTTTGTCAAACTATCGCCAATAGGAATGATAAGTTGTTCAGTGTCGATGACATCTGAAACAAATTTTACTGTGCAAGAGGCAGTATATTTGATATTTAAATTATCATCAAATAAATTCAAAGTTAATACCTTTGTTTGCCCAGTCAAATTTTCTGTTCCTGTTATACTAAATTTTCTTTCATATGGTCTACCAAATCCAGAAGCCAACCATTGAAAATTATAATCTTCATATTCAAGGCAAATTTGTGAATTATACAATTCTATTGTCATACCTTCAGCAACACATATTTCGTCTGGAAGATAAACATGAAGTGGTGCTTGCTCTGCAACCATATCATAATAGTTTCCATTTAATTTATAAATAGGAACCCCTGGCTCATAATATTTTCCTAAATAAAGTCCATCAATACTACATTGAACTTGAACTTTTTCTGTTCCATTCCAAGCCGATGAGTAGATTGTAATCGCAACATATTTTGTTCCTATAGGAACAGTGAAATCTGTTATATTAACATTTTCATTATTAGTAGCTGGACGACTAATTAAATTAAAATTTTCATCAAATTGTGTAACAAATCTCATTGATGCTTTAGTAAAGGATCCTTGCCAAACATTTAAAATTTGACCTTCTACCACCGGAATTTCAGTCATTACTGTGTATGTAGCATTTGTTGCTAAATTGGGTGACGTTGTACCCATAAAATAACCATCATAAACTTTTCCCGGTTGAATTAAGTTAGGAGAACTATATTTATCAAAAAATTCGCATTTTTCAACTGATATAGATCCATCAATTAAAGTATCATTAGCATTAATTCCTTGAATAACTGCAATTTGCTGTGGTGCTGAATATATTGTAGAATTTTGATTGTAAAACTCAAGTTCACTTACTATAAATTCTTCAAATGTAACTTTAGAACCTGTTTTGTGTATTGAAAATCTAACATAAGCAGCATTTTCTGGCGTTTTTAAAATGTTAGTCATTTCGTTTGAACCTGATATATACCCAAAACCTTCATCATAAAATGCATAATGATAAAAATATAAAACCGTTTTATTACAAAAAAACACATAATTTTTTTCTGGCTCAACAGGTATATATGTTCCAGATGAGATATAGATCTCATTTGGAGACAAAAGCACACCATTACGATAATTAATATAACTGTTATCTTCCCAAGTAAACTCTTCTGAAATTAAATTAGTTTTATCATATATAACTTCATTTTGATAAGAAGATAGTCTTTCTACATCTATTTTCCCAGAATTAATTTTTTCTTCTAATTCGGAAATTTTATTTTGAAACGCTGTATCGTCAAAACCTTTACCAAAATCTACAATAAGAATTGACCATATATTATCAGATTTTTGATATAAAACATAGTTTTTTGTATCTATATATAAATCACCATTTACACCAAGATCTTCTGTTGGAGCATCTTCCCCAGTTAACCATTTAGCACCATCTTTTCCATCTTGACCATTTGCGCCAATTTCGCCCTTGCCAAAATCTTCAATAACGGTTTTCCATACCCCATTTTCTTTTTGATACAAAATGTAATCATCTGTGTCTAAATACATATCACCATCTGAACCTAAATCAGTTGCAGGAGATAATATTCCAGTTATCCATTTAGTTGCTTCTGCTTCTTCGCCCTTACCAAAATCACTTATCGCAACAATCCATTGGCCATCTGTTTTTTGATAAAGAATATAGTCATCGGTGTCAATATACATATCTCCATTTGCTCCAAATTCAACAGCCGGTGTGTTTGTTCCAGTAAACCATTTATTACCTTCGACAACTTCGCCTTTACCAAAGTTATTCATAACTACTTGCCATTGATTATTTGCTTTTTGATATAACACATAATCATCTGTATCAAGATACATATCTCCATTAACACCAACTTCTGTGGTTGGCATATCTGTGCCGGTTATCCATTTACTACCATCTTCACCTTTTTCTCCACAACCTACCAAAAATATTCCAAAGGTTGCAAGTAGAACTGCAGAAAAAACAGCGAACATAATGTTTCTAGTAAAAAGTGATTTAAATTTTTTCATTTGTTTCTCCTTATCTAATAATATTCTATCAAGTCAATGTGCTTTAGATTAATTTTATCAAACTCCTACCCCCATATGTCAAGCATTTGTTTAGAATTAATTTACTTTAGTCTATAATCTTAGTATGTATCAATATTAAAAATTTATAAGAATTAAATAATTTTGTAAAATTAATTTTATATTTAAGTAATTAATTATAATTAAATTTTATTAATAACAAAAAAATACTATTATATTACTAATTTTTTATACTATATCGCTAAAAATCAATTACTATATATATTTTTTTACGATTTATTAATATTAATAAAAACAAAAAACAAGTAATATTAGTTAAGCATTTTTTAAACTAATATAAAAAAATGTGGAAACAGTTTATTCCACTATCTTTTTTCTGCTAGTTTCAAAAGATTGCGACCTTGTGCTTGTTTTTATACATTATAATTAAAAGTTGTTTTTAATTTAAAACATTACTTAACTTGTATTGAAAAGTAAAATAAAAAACCTCTAAAAAGAGGTTTTTAAATTATAATCTAATATATTTATTTTTGCGTTTTAAAAGCCAATTCATTACAGTAAATAATGCCAAGATGCAAATTGTTATTATTATTGCAACCCAAATGCTTACTGCTGAAAGTGCATCGCCAAAAATTCCACCTAAAATCATACCAACAAAGAATATTGTTAATATATAGGTTAAAATTGCATTACTTCCCCAAACGGCAAAAAAGTCGAATTTAGGTTTCCAATTATTAAGATAATTAAGCCCACCCCAAATCATTGAAGATATACTTGCGCAGAATATTGCATAAACAGGGGTGCAACCACGTTTAGCAGCAATGAAGTCGAAACCTACAATTAACACAACAGATATAAGTAGTAGTAATGAAGATAATATCCAATAGAATTTATGGTCTTTTAATTCGGCAAAAACTGTTCCAAGTAAAAGTATGCAAGCCCAACTGAATCCACCAAAAATTCCACCTTCTAAGATTCTGTTTGCAAGTGGGAATAAACCATTTTGCATTAGAACTGATAAAACAACGAAAGTAACACCAACTATGGTAAGTCTGCCCCATTTATCATATTTAACAAATGGAAGTGCCAACAACCCAGCAAGACCAATATTTTGTAAAGTATCCCATTCCCAGCCACCAAAGCGTTCGCCATCAACAGGTGCAGTGATTTTTTCACCCGTGCTTACTAATATAAAGTAAAGAGCCATAACACCAGCAATTGCTAGGAAATATCTGAACATTGCTTCTGCAATTCTTTTAAATTTTTCATTTTTAACAAAAAGTGAAATAACATAAACAATTAAAAGTGCAACAGCAATCCAGAACATAACGCCAAAGATTTTGATTTTAATTGATAAATCTGCCCAAGCAGATTCACCTGTGAAAATTTCTGCCCAACCATTTTCAAAACCGTTAAACAATATTCCAACACCAATTAATGCAAGAAATCTTGTTGCTAGTTGAAAATATGCTTGCCTTGTGCCAAATTTAGCTTCTCTTGATTTAAAACTTTTAACCATTGTAAGCCCAATAACAAAGATAAACATTGCAGCAAATAAGTCAGCAAAAGACACACCTGGTAAAACTTGGAAACCGCCATCTCCGTGTTCTATTATTGGCGCAAAAAAGCCAAATGCTGAAAAGATACCAAACACAAAAGAGCAAACCATTGCAAACATACAAAGTCCACGAAATCTATCTATTGATAAAATTCTTTCTTTTGTGCCACCTTGTTTTTGATTTTCATTTTCTTTTTTATTATCAGTTCTACTATCCGATTTTGTAACTTCTTGTTTTTTAACTATGACTTCATTATTAGAATTGTCTGAACTAGGTATTTCTAATTCAACTTTATTATCTTCTTTAATTTCGTCATCAACTGAATCAGTAACTTGAATTTTGTTTTTCATTTTTTTCTCCTTATAAACTTAACGATTTTTTGCTTTTTGAAAGCCCATATGCTATTAATGTTAGAACAACCACGGCAATTATGCCTTGAATTAATGCACCATACCAACTAGCACCTGCAAGCACACTTTCTGGCATAACAGTTGTATAAACACCAATTACAAAGAATTCAACAAGGAACATTATTATAGGGTTTTTACCCCACCAAACAAGTGGGTCAAAAGTTGTTTTATGGAATTTATCAAGTGCATCAAACACAAAGAAAATTATTCCACTTAGACCAACGCTTACTAATATAAATGTAGGCGAACAACTGCCCATATTAATGTTTCCTAGCCATTGAATTAGAAATACACCTATTGCACAAAAGAAAATCGATGTCATTAATGCATTTGATTTATTTTTAAAATATAAATCAGCGATAAACATATCAAATATCAGCATTGCGCCCCAACCGAAACCACCAACTACACCACCGTGAACTATTACATCAAGCCATTCTTTATGGTTTCCAATTTGATGGAAAACGGTAAACGCAATAAACAATATGGCTGCACCAAGAAATTTAACCCACGATTTTGCTTTTACAAATGGAAGTGCAACCAAGATTGCAAAACCTATGCCTTGCAATGTTACCCAATAGTTATATTTAAAGGCACCAAAGTCGTTATAAATATTAATAAAATCTATTGTAGTTATAATTATATTCATAATTCCCATACAGGAAAGTGCAATATAAAATATTTGTTCTGCTGGCATTGATAACTTTTTCTTCCAAGATGGAATTACTGCCAAGAACCTTAACACAAGCCCGATTATTGCGATAATTGAAAATGCAAATATTGTCCAATCGAAAGCATTTAAAGTATAGCCATTGAAAGAATCTAAAACTTTGTTACATAAATCAAGGAAAGTTCCAAGACCGATTATTGAAAGTGCGCGTTCAAGATAGTGAATTATTGCGCGTTTTGTGCCATATAATCTTTGCCATTTTGAAAATGAAAGCGCAAAGGTTAAACCTATTGCAAATATAAACGCAGGTGCAATTATATCTGCAAGCGTCATTCCCGGTAAAATTATAATACCTGTTTCAAGCGAGTGGTCTGCTAATCGAGATAATATGCCTAAACTAGGAAAGTTCTTTAAAAATTGGAATATAAGCATACAAAACACGCAAAATCCACGAAATCGGTCTATGCTTTTTATTCTTTTTGTAGTTGTAACTTCTTCACTGCTTTTTGGGGTAGAAACTTCATTGACCTTTATAGATGCATCTTCTTCTAAACATTTATCCATAAAGTTTTCTCCTAATTAATTTCTAAATTCTTAAAATCTATTTTTCCAAAATTTGTTCTTGGCATTGCATCAATAACCTCTATCATTCTTGGAACAGAATATTTCATTAAATTCTTTCTACATAGATTTAAGATGTCTCTTTTAACAATTTCTTTGTTATAAGTTTTGTCTTTTAAAGTTATATAAAGTTTAATATAGGTTTTATCATTATAATGATATGGAACAGCACAAGCTTCATCTATAACTTCAATTTGTTTTACCAAAGTTTCTATCTCAGATGGGAACACATTTATTGCATTGATTTTTATAGACCTTTTTCTTCTGTCCATTATATATAAATAACCATCTTCGTCCATATAACCCATATCGCCTGTTTTAACCCATTTTTCTTTGCCTTTATGAACAAAACCATTAACTTCATTTAAATAGCCTTTCATAACAGATGGAGAACAAACAGCTATTTCTCCTATGGTGTTTGGTGCTAAAAGGTTGTTATTATCGTCCCAAATTTCAATTTTTGTGTTTGGAATTGCTTTTCCACAACTATATGGCCGATAATTTTCAAAAGTATTGGCAGCGCAAACGCTGGAAACTTCTGTTAAACCATATCCCCTAAAAAGCCTTGCTGAACTTTTATATTTCTTCAAAATTATATCAAAATGTTCAACAAATGGTTCTGTTAAAACATCACCACCACACCACAAATCTCTTAATTTTGCAAGATGCCTACCACGAAAATTCTTTTGCTCCATCATCTTTTTAAACATAATTGGCACGCCAGCAAAGAATGTTACATTATATTTTTTAATTATTTTATTAAAAGTTTTAGGTTTAAAATTTGGCACAAGAACCAAACTGTATTGATTAGTTAAACAAGTGTGAACAGATACCCCTAGCCCATAAGCGTGAAAGATTGGAAGAGCAACAAGTGAATATTCATTTCCACCACCACGAATTTTTCTGGTATACATCTTTTCAAGTGAAATACTTAAATCATTAAAAGCGCAATTTTGCAATTCAATTATTTTAGGCACACCACTTGTTCCACCACTGTGCATTGTGCAAACAACATCTTTAGATTTCCCTTCTATTTCTGTAGGCACAGCATTTTTGTTGCTTTTTATCATTTTTGAATATTTAATTGCTTTTTTATATGTTTTGCATTTGTAAAAAGAAAAAATCATAAAAAGCAATTTTCGTATAACAACATAGTTTGAAATTGAACAATTTATTAATATTTGATTTAACGATGCTAAATCTTTATGATTTTTTATTAATATATCAAAATACATTAAACCTTTAGATTTAGTTTGTTTTAAATTATCTTTCAATTTATCTATTGGCATAAGTGGGTGCACAATATTTGCAACAACGCCAAGTTTTGAACAAGCATAAAACGCAACAAGTGCTTGTGGACAAGTTGGAAGATAAAGTGTTAATACATCACCTTTTTTAAACCCTAAACTTTTTAAATTAATTGCAAAATCTTCTATATTTTTTAAAAATGTTTTTGTGGATATTTTATGGCTGTTAAAAACAATATAACCTTTCTTTAAGTCAACACCATTAATTAACATTTCATAGCAAGTTTTATTTTCCACGACTACTCCTTTGTAAACACGACAAAACCAGTATATCATATTGTCGTATAAATTCAAAATACTTTTAATTAAAAAAATCAACATTTTTATATATATTGTTGATAAAATTAATAAAAATATTTATAGATTTAATATAAAATCATCTTTATAAACATAAAGTTATACAAAAAACACACCTTAATTTAAAGGCGTGTTATTTTTTTCTATTTGAATTTATAATTTGTTAATTTAAAAATAAATTGATGATTTTGTTATTATAATAAATATGTTATTAAATTATTAACTTATAAATTAATTTGTTTTTATATTAATTTTAACTTACGCCTTCAACAATGGTTTTGGCAGACATAAAAACATCTCCTGTTGAATAGCAATCTTCATCAACTTCAAAATCTTTATTACCGACAAGACCACCAGCATAGGCAGTATATTGTTGCGATTCATCAGTGCAAGAAGTTATTGATGAAATATTATTTGTTGCATAACTATTATAAATACTACCTGTGCCGAAGCCAACCAATCCACCAGCATAAGCAGAGTTATGCAAACCTACGCTGGTTTGTAATAATGAAAAAACCAATCCTTCAGCATAACTATTAGAAATTTCAACTGTTTCGCCATAACCTATTAATCCACCAGCATAAGACCTGTAACCTCTTGCAATAGCAATACCATTCTTATTTTCTACATCCCCAGCACTTGCATGAATAGTGCCTGATGCAAAACTATCTGTTATTGTGCTGTTTATCGCATGGCCAACAAGCCCACCAGAATATGCTGTAGTTGAAGAAATTCCACCATGGGCAGCAACACCACATCTTGAATAGGAATTTGAGATATTACAGTTTTCTGCATAACCAATTAAACCACCTGATACATTGTTTGCATTAGTATCGACAAACACACTTCCATGCGTTATACAATTAATTACTTCTGTTGATTTTGCATATCCAATCAACATACCAGCAAATGTTTCTGCGCTTGTTGTTTTATCAATTTCACTATTTTCTAATGTGAGATTTTTAATTGTTGCATTTTCTGTAGAATTGAAAAATCCCATATTATAAGCTGAAGTTAATTCAAAAAAACTAATTCTATGATTATTTCCTTCAAACATACCACTGAAATTGCTAATGCCCTTTATTTGCGCATTGCTTAAATTAATATTGCTTAATAATATTATTTTACCATCACGATATATTTCGTTATTCATATAATAAAGCAAACTATCTGCATTAGTGATTATGTAATCGTAACTATAAAGTTTAATTAAACCTTTTGTTGTTATTTGTATCAAACTATTTCCTTCTGCATCAGTGTATTGATTATTTTCTTCATCAAACCAATATGTTGCAGGAGTTAACACATAATCACTATTAAGTTCAACTATTTTATAATCAATGTATTCATCTTTTGAGTTATATAAAGCAATAATTGCTTGGCTTTCACTTAAAACACTTAAATATATAGTTTCAGTAGATGTTATGCCTGCATTGTTTTGAGCAGTTGCAGTAAATATTACAACACCTGCTAAATCAAAGTCTCCACTTATTTTTTGAATAGTAATATTTAACTCATTTCCAAAATCATCCACAGCACTAATAAAGTCTTTAACATTTTCATTTACATATAAGTAATAGAGTTCTCTGTTAAATGTAATGTTTGGTTTTCCATAAACTTTTACAAAAATGTTTTTTGTTATCTCGGTGTTATATAAGCCCTGTGCTTTAAGTTCTAGTTCTATTGTTGTTCCTGCATTCATAATTCCTGTTATGTTTGTTATTAAAACAGGCAACACATTTCCGTCAGTATCAACTGCTGTAGCATTAAATAGTTCACTTGTTAATTCGTCTTCTTCGCTTATATCAGTTTTATTCTCATCGTAAGAAATATCAATATCATATTCAATCCATTTTGCATATAAATTCAAAATGCCAAAACTACCAGCTGTTATCTGTTTTATTGGTTCGGTAAATTCATCATCTTTATACCAACCATCAAAAGAATAACCTTCCTTAACCGGCGCATTAAGTGTGATTGTTTCATCTTCTATATTATATGCAACAGGGTTATATGTATTTATTCCACCGTCTAAGTGATAATTAATGTTATAATCTATTAATTCATAAATGGCATACAATTCGATATCACCATAGCAACCTGATGGAATTGCGTTAACCCCAATCATAACAAACTCGCCATCTTGTGCGCCTTGAATAACCTCATCTATATAACTGTTTTTATCTTGCGCTTTCGTCAATCTTAAGTTTATAGAATAATCTGGCTCTAGTTCTAATTTAATTATATAATTAAAATAATCATAAGAATTCCACCCCACAAACTTATATCCATTTTTAGAAGCATCTTCAAGCCAAATATCCCCACTTTCAACATTATAAGTTGCTGGATTATCGCCATTAACACCACCATCAAGATGATATGTTATTCTATATGTAATAGGAGAAAATTTTGCATATAAATCAACATCACCAAAAGTGCCTTCATTAATTTGAGTTATTGGGTTATTTAACTCTTCATCTAAATACCACCCCTCAAAATTATAGTATGCTTTTGCAGCATCATTTAAAATTATAGTATCTTCTATTGTATAAGTTACAGGGTTATTAACATTAATGCCACTTTCTAGGTGGTAAGTAATTTTATAATCAACCATTTCCCATACAGCAAATAACTCTATATCATTTGTAAATTTATAAACTAAATTTTCTGTTGGTAAATATGTATTTGTTTCTCCATTTATTTCACTTTCCCAACCAATTATTTTATAACCATTATATGTAAATATTTCATCGTTTAAACTTATTGAAGCATCGTATTTGACTTCCTGTTTTATAATATTGTCATTATATGAAGAATGATAAATTATATTATATTTATTTGCTTGATAGATAGCAGACACTTGCATAGACGATGTTATTGGATTAGAAAAATCAAAAGACCAATCAACAAAAGTATAACCTTCTTTTTCTGGTGCAGTTGGCTTTTCTATAATCTCTCCTTCTTCAACTGTTATACTTTCCAAACCGTTTTGCCCAATAGTATCAAAAGAGACTTCATATAAAGGTTTTCTTCTTATATTTAATGTGTATAATTTAACATCACCCGTTTCTGCAGAAACCAAAACATAATAAGTGTTACCACCTTCGTTTAAAGTTGCAATTTTACTTGGTATATTTTGAGTTGCATAAATATCAAGACAAAGCAACCAACTGCTTTTATTAGCAACTTCAACGATTTCACTAAAATTAAGCAAGTTTGTAGAATTGGAAACTGCTGTTTCATAAGTTGTTGAATTAACTTGAGTAAAATTTAAAAATTTAGCATCAGTGCCTTTTAATGTATGCTCGTCAGACCATTTTGCATAAACTTTCATATCACTAGATAAAGGCTCGTTTAAAAGTGAGTTTGCAGTAAACTCTCTTAACCAAGTTCCTTCGTCCCAATACCAACCATCAAAATTATAACCATCTTTAGTTGGGTTTGCCGGAAGTGATATTGCTTCGTTGCCTGACGTGTTTATTGTATAATAAATTTCATCATCAACAACAAAATTTAATTTATATTCAAATTTTGCACAACCAGAAAAAATAATTCCACAAGTAAATAAACACATAATTAGTGTAAATAATATATTTTTACTTTTCATTTTTCACCTTTTAATTATATTGTTATAAGTTGTATTTAAAATCAAAATAAGATGTCCTATTAAATCCCATTAACCAAACAGTTATAACTGAAAAACATTTCATATGTGATTTAAATTTTGAACAAAATATTTTGAATCTATATTTTATAATATTAAAATTATAACATAATTAAATTAAAAATGAAAGTATTTTTATTATTCCAAACCAGAATAATATAGAGATATTATCTTAAAAAGTTCTTATTCAACTGATTTTGCGTTTCTAACAAAATCTAAAACTTTTTTTGCATTTTTTATTCCGTTTAGTTTGCAACCTGTGTTAACATCAACGCCATAAGGTTGAACTTTTAAAATTGCTTCTTTCACATTATCGGGTGTTAAGCCACCTGCAAGGAATACCAGTTTGTTTAATGATTTAACAAGTTTAGCACTTGCTTCCCAATTATGCACGCACCCTGTTCCACCAACTTTATTTTCTTTTATGTTAAAGCTGTCTAGTAGATAATAATCTGCACATTTTATTTGGTTTATGTTTGTTAAAATTTCACCAGATTTATCTATATGAATAACTCGTATCAGTTTTATTTGGGGTAATTTTTTAACAATTTTTTCAACTTCGGTTTCACTAATCTCTGAATGTAACTGAATATAGTTATTTCCAATAAAATTTGTTAAATTAATAATTTTATTTGCATTTGTTAAATGCGTTACAAGAACAACATCGCACTTTTTATCAACGAAACTACAAATACGTTTTGCTGTTTCTTTATTAATAAAATCGGTGCTATTATGCTCTTGCCCAACCAAAACACCAATTAAATCAGCCCCTGCATCTACACACATTTTTGCATCAATTACCGATTTATTAGCACAAATTTTTACTTTCATAAAACCTTACACCTTTATAATTAATATGTTAAATAATTGGAAATTAAAATTTATAACTAAAACCTTTATGAATTATTTTATAAATTATATTTGATTTTAAAAAACAAACTATAAACTATGTGATGTTGTTTTGCTCACGATGTTCACAAACCAATTTGCTAAACGCAAATCCGTTGTCCCAACGGC
>CALWOV010000009.1 GCA_944383275.1 uncultured Clostridia bacterium | reverse complement strand
GAAGATGTTGGAATGGCTGACAGTAATGCTTTGTTGCTTTCTGTGTGCGCACATACTGCATTAAAAAATATGGGGCTTCCAGAAGGTAATATCCCACTTTCACACGCAATCATTTATGTTTGTGAAGCACCAAAATCAAACAGCGTTATAAGAGCATTAGAATCTGTTGAAAGTGATGTGAAAAACATAAAAGATGATAATGTTCCAAATCATTTAAAAAATCATCCTGTTTCAGACAAGCAAGAACCTTATAAATATCCACACAACTATGGTGGTTATGTAAAGCAACAATATCTTCCAGATAAATTAAAGAATAAAATTTATTATGTTCCAAGCCAAAATGGAAAGGAAAAAGGTTTAATTCGTAAAAAAGTTATGTGATAAATTATAAAATGAGTTAAAATGTTTGCTATTATTGATAAAATCTTTTATAATAGATAAAGTTTTTAAAAGGAGAAAATAATATGAAATTAGAAAAAATACCTGAATTAAAAGGAACCCAAACAGAACAAAACCTTATGACAGCATTTGCTGGTGAAAGTCAAGCAAGAAATAAATATGATTATTTTGCAAGCATTGCTAAAAAAGAAGGATATGAACAAATAAGCAGAATTTTTGCAGAAACTGCGTTAAATGAAAAAGAACACGCAAAAATGTGGTTTAAACTTTTTCACGGTATGGGAACTACTAAAGAATGTTTGCAATGGGCTGCAGAAGGCGAAAACTATGAATGGACAGATATGTATGCAAATTTTGCTGAAACTGCTGAAAAAGAAGGTTTTAATGAAATAGCAGCACTTTTCCGTGGCGTTGCTAAAATAGAAAAAGAACACGAACAAAGATATAAAGATTTATTACAAAATATAGAACAATCAAAAGTTTTCCAAAAAGATGAAGAAGTTGAATGGATTTGCCTTAATTGTGGAAATCGCGTTGTTTCAAAAGTTGCTCCTGCTATTTGTCCAGTATGCGCACATCCACAAAGTTACTATGCAGTTGCTAAAAAAGATTATTAATATTAAAAAGCCTGTAAAAACAGGCTTTTATTTTTATAATTGAAAAAATAATGAAAATATGTTAAAATAAAACAATGCTAAATTGCATTAATATAATTTAAGGGGCAATAATGGTAACTCAAATAGATACTAGACGATTTTTTTATGTAACAAAAGATGAAATAAAAAATACAAAAAATTATAAAAAAAGAAATGAATTAGTAGATAAAGCAATTCAATATTCTATAAATAATAAAGATAATCTTGATTTAAGGGCTTGTTCGGAGTTTTTTAATTGGGCATATATAGAGCCTGAAAAACTACAATATGTTATGTCAGAAATAGATTTTGGCAAAATTTATGGTAAAAAGTTAGAACAGAAACTTGATTTTTTAGAAAAAAACAAAGATAAAATGGATATTGCTAAACAAAAAGCATTAGCAATTTTTAAAGAATACGAAAATCCACAATCTAAAGAAGATGCTCAAAAATTTTTATCAGAAATAGAAAAAACAATAGATTTAACCACTAATCCTGTTATTAAATCGCAAATTATAGATACTGTTTTAAATTTTGCTGCAAGAAATCAAGAACTTATAGATAAAAATAACTATGCTTTGTTTGTTGTATCAAATAGTTTAAGAAAAGAGCAAATAGATGGTTCACTTGAATTATTAGGGCTTTCAGAAGAACAGAAAATTTTTGTAAAACAAGTAATTAATAAACAAAATTCTAATAAAAAACAAAAATCAGAAAATGTAGATAATAAAATAGTAAAAGAAAAAACAGTTAAAGTTAATGAACAAAAACCAAGCAAAGAACCCAAATTAGAAAAGAAATCACAAATAGAAACATTGGATAATATTGATAAAATAATATTAGATTATCATAATGGTGATGGTAAAGATTATTTAAAATGTTTGCAAAGTTTAGATATTATTAGAAAAAACGGAAGTGTAATAGAAAAGCAAAAAGCATCAAATGCTATAAGTATTTTACAAATAGTATCCAAAGCAAAATTAAACAAAAAACCATACGATTTAAAAGCAATAGAAGAAAAAGTGTATGGCGAACAGGCAAGAAAAAAGGATAAAAACAAAAAGATTAAAGAAATAGTTGAAAATGCTGCTGAAGCTAATATAATAAAAGAAATTAAACAAGAAAAAGTTATTAAAGATGAAAATAAAATTATAGAAAAATCATTTAAAGATAAAACTGCAAAAGAAATAACGCCAGAAGAAAGTCGGAAATTATATTCTGCATTACAAGATGAAAATTGTTCTTTAGAAACTGCTTTATACGCTTATTATGTTTTTAAAGGAGTAGTTTATGCTAAAGTTGATGAAAAAATAAATGAAAAAATCAAAACAGCAAGAACCATTAGTGATAGAAAAGAAATAACAAGGGCAAAACAGGCTTTTTCAATAGTTGAAAAAGCAATAAAACAAAATTCGACATTAACTTTTGGTCAAATTGATGAAATGTTAAATCCACCTAAAACCATAAAAGTTAAAGAAGAAATTGTTGTAGATAACGTTAAAACCGAAGAACAAATAAAAGAAAACGAAATTAAACTAGAACAATTAAACCACTCTTCAGAAAGTTTAGAGAAATTTAAAGATGAACAATTTACAATAATTAATAGTTTGTTGGATAAAGCAGATTCAACATATGACGCACAAAAATTATCTGATTTTATGCTCACATATGGTAATGCAGAACTTAATTGCAAATTTTTAGAAAAATTTGGCAAACAAATTGAAAAAGATGAATTTAAAAAACTTGAAGAACCAAGTTTTGAAGGTGAAGCAAGAAAAGATAAAAACTTACATTTAAAATACTTAAAAATTAATGGTTCAAACAAAACTGCCCACCAAAGCATTTGTATTTCTGTAATGAATACTTCGGAACTTGTAGATTTTGCACTTAAACATAAAGAAGCCGATTTAATTCAAATTTATGACAGAATTTTATATAAATCTAAATATATAACTAAAGAATATGTTAAAAAATCTAATGATGAAGCATTAAAAAAACTTGATAGACTTATAGAAGCAAGAAATAAAGAGTCTAGGTTAGCAAAATTGGCTGATAATGCTGTAAATGGGGACTGTTTTGAAGAAAATTCACAAAATCAATCTCAAATGTAAAAATTTTTAGAGTAGAAACCACCCTTTTGCATATAATACTGCAAAGGGGGTTTTTATGTGGGAAATCTGCATTGAAACATCAATTAATAATAAAGATTACATATTATATATTAAAAACAAAATGCAAAACACAATTTCGGCAGTTAGTGGAGTGATAAGTTTATTTGAAAACACTGATATATGCAGTATAGCAATAGGTTGTAAAAAACAAGATAAATCAAAAGTTGCTGGAGTTTTACGGTTTATTTTATGTGATGTTATTTGTGAGAAAATGAAATATGATTATTTAAGTAAAAACGTTGGGCTTGTGCCACAAGATAGTGGCTATTTTTCTCCATTTGTAAAGGTTTTAACATATTTCGATAGCGAACTTGAAAGGCAAATAGTTATGCGTTCTTTAAATTTAACACCTAAAATTGTTCTTGAAAGTTTTTTGAATTTTAAATTAAGACCTTTAAAAATAAAATGGCAAGAACTTTGTAATTTAACTAATGATAATGCAGGGCTATTTTTGCAAAGTGAAACTTTTCTAGAATTATTAAAATTTTTAATTGCTAATCTTGATGTAAAAAGGGAATGCATTATAGTGTCTATGCAAGATAAGTGTATTGTGTATGAAGAAAAAAACAAAAATCTTATATCCTTGGCGTCTTTTGACAAAAATGATGAATTTGGGTTACTAAGTAGTTTAATTGAATTATGCCCTAATCATATAAAAGTTATGAACAGTAAGAATAACAAAGAAACAACAAATATTTTATCCAATTTGTTTGAAGGACGAGTAGAGATAGTAAAAAATTAAAACTAGAACAAAAATGTTTTAGATTTTTTTATTTATATAGAAAATTATTTAATTAATATGATAATTATTTTTATAATATATTAAGTAAGTGAAATATTGCTTAATTTTTATTTATTAAATTAAATATTTTAGTTCTAATTTTTATTTTTAGTTTGATATTTACAATAAAATATGTTAGTATTAATTTCACTTTCACACTAAATGGGGGGATACTTTGAAAATTATATTATTAGATTTAGAAGATACAATAACTGTTCATAAAACTGGTCTAAACAGACAAAATGAAGTAACAATAAAATGGCTTTCTTATAATGGAATTAAAAATCCTGTTGAATTTATGGCACTTCCTGAATATAAAAACAGGCAAGAAAGAATTAAAAAAATAGGAATTACCGAAAAAGAATACGAAAAATGGTATTGTAATTATGGCGATATAGAATTTGAAAAATATTTAGAGGATTATTCAAAAGGTGATATAACAATCGCATCAAATGTGGAAAATTTTTTGCAAAATTGTAAGTTGCCAAAAGTTTTAGTTTCAAATTCAAGCCCAAAATGGATAGATTTTATTTTAGATAAAAGTGGACTTTCTAAATATTTTACTTATATATGGAAAAGAAAATATAACTATAATGATGTAAAAAAACCTAATAAAGAGATAAAAACTCAAATAGAAGAAATTTTAAAACAGCCAATTTCAAGTGATTCTATAATGATAGGCGATTCAAAAGTCGATGCTGATTTTGCAACAAATATTAATGTTAGATTTATAACCAATAATAAATCTTTAAAAGCATTTAAGTATTTTAATGATTTTGCTGAATTAAATAAAATAATAAAATAATAAATAAAAGCCCACATTAGTGGACTTTTATTTTACATTTGTTGTGAGTATTGAGAAGATGCAGAACGGTTATTAATAATATAACGCGCAGAATCTGTTTTGTTATCTGTTTGTATGTTAACAAAAGTGTGAGTGCCAGGTTTTGTTCTATCAATATAACTATTAGGATTTTTTATTTCTATTGATGAAACTTCTCTTTTATATTCATAGAATGCTGTTTTATTTGCATCAACTAATATTTTATCATTATTAACAATATCAATTGTTATATCAGTAAAGAACTTAGAATCAAGACCTGAGTTTAGCAAAATCTTTTCAAGTTCAATATCAGAAACTTTAGTTCTATCTATTGAGAATTTATATGTATGAATAGAAGGGTCAGATTTGTTTTGCTTTATAAGTGCTTCAAGTTCTTCATTAAATTTTTCTTTTAATGCTTTATATAATGTTTCGTTGTTTTTAAATTTTCCTAATAATTCTTTTCGTGTTTGTCTTGTGTCTGCAATATTTGGAATATTATATTTTCTTAAAATGTTGTCTCTATTATTATCAAAAACAGCACTAGAAGCAAATTTAATAAATTCGTGAGTTGCAAGTGAACTTACAAGTGAATTTAATTTTCCATTCATATCTTTTGAACGAACAACTTCTGCCATATCAATTTCTCCATATTAAAAATATTCTATAATATTATAACAATCTTTTTAAAATTTGTCAATAGTGATGTTGTTAAAAAGTTCTGCTATAAATATTCTACTTTACAAATGATAAACTATATGATAAAATAAAAATGGAGATAAAAATGAAGTTTGTTGAGTTAAAATCAAGTTTAATTAATATAGAAAAAGGTTATTATATATTAGGTAAAGACGGATTTTTAGTATCATCGGCACAAAAATTAATTGAAAATGCTTGTGCTAAATCTTTACCTGATTTTAATATTGTAAGGTTTTCTGAAGAAAACTTTGATATTCAACAAATTTTAGATGCTTGCTTAAGTTTTCCAATGATTGATAATTATCGTTGCGTTGTTATAAAAGGTGGAAATTTTAGTAAAGAAGATTTAGAAAAAATCACAAAATATCTTAAAAACCCTAATTCAACAACTTGTCTAGTCATAATAGAACCTGTGGGAGAAAAAGATTTTTCTGGTAAATCACTTGCAAAAATTTTAACAAATGTTGATTGTAATTATTTAGATGAAACACTTTTGCAAAAAATAGTTATTAAACAACTTGCAAATTTAGGTGTAAAAATAGATTTAAAGGGCTTAAATGCACTAATTCAATATTGCAATTATGATTTAACTAGAATTAATCTTGAAATTTCTAAACTAGCAAACTATGTTGGAAAAGGCAATATAGTAGATTTTTCAACAGTAAACCTTCTAGTTGCAAAAGATGTAGAGTATAGCATTTTTGAGTTAACTAACGCATTAAGCGAGAAAAATAAGGAAAAAACTTTTGATGTATTAAACTATTTACTTGAAAATGGTCAAAATGCACAAGTTTTACTTGCTTTAATTTTAAATTCATTCAGAAGAATGTTTTATTCAACCGTATCCAAAAACACACCAAAAGAAATTGCTGAAATGCTTGATGTTAAAGAATATGCTGTTAAAATATCTAAAAGTCTTGGTTTAAAATTTACCCCTATAAAACTTAAAAAAATATTGGAACTAGGTGCTGAATTAGACCTAGAAATCAGGCGAGGTGGGGTGGATTCATTGAACGCAATTTATGCGTTAGTTAGTAATGTTTTGTTAATGTAATTAATTTATTTAACTTAAATGTTAATAAAGGTTGTTTAACTTATAATAAAAATTTCTACATTTAATCATCTTAACAAAATAAAATTTAACAAAAATTTATTTTGCAATAAATCATTTAACCGTAATTAATATTAAAAAAAGTTAATTATGCTTATAAGTTATATAAATTATATTTTTAACCGTTTGTTTACTTATTTTTTATAAATTAACAAAGTATAAAAGTTAAAAACTCAAAAACTGTGAACACATTGTTTAAAAAGTAAAAAAACAACTTAACTTATATCATAATAGTATAAAAAGTTATTAAAAACTATTGACATAATAATAAAATTTTGATATTATTCATATAAACAAAGAAGAAGAACTCACTTCTCACCAATCGGGTTTACTCGCATTTGGTTAATATTTATACAACTTTTGGCGTTGTATTTTTTGAAGTGGGTATTATTTATCCACTTCTTTTTTGTTAAAATTATAGTTTGGAGGATACGACAATCAAAGATTTAGTTATTAACGAGCAGATTACTGCTAAACAAGTTCGTTTATTAAGCCCTGAAGGCGAACAATTAGGGCTTGTTTCATTGGAAGAAGCATTAAAAAAGGCAGATGAATATTCGCTAGATTTAGTTAATATTTCGCCTAATGCAACACCACCTGTGTGCAAAATTATGGATTATGGAAAGTATAAATTTGACGCACAAAAGAAAGCAAAAGATGCAAAGAAAAAACAAAAAGCAGCCGAAGTTAAAGGTATGACTTTAAGTATGCGTATTGAAGAGCACGATATGGCATATAAAGCCAAAAGTGTTCGTAAATTTTTGCAAGATGGAGATAAAGTTAAAGTTGTAATTAAATATGTTTACGGTAGGCTTGCAGGCTTTTCGCATCAAGGAATTGAAATAATGAATAGGTTTTATGAAATGGTGTCAGAAGATGGCGTTTTAGACCAAAAACCAACATTACAAGGTTCAACTATCACTATGATTATAAGTCCGAAAAACTCAAAATAATATTTTATTAAGGAGAAGTAAAATGCCTAAAATGAAATCAAACAGTGCCGCAAAAAAGCGTTTCCGTATGAACAAAAACGGTAAAATAAAACGCAGTTGTCAAAATATGGGGCACATAATGACAAAAAAATCTAGCAAAAGGAAAATGCGCCTTCGCGGTGGGAGTTATGTTTCAAAAGCTGATGCTCCTAAAATTGCGAATGCCATTAAGGATTAAGGGGGAATAGATTATGAGAATTAAAAATGGTGTTCACGCAATTAAGAAAAGAAATGCTATCTTAAAGAAAGCAAAGGGTTATTTTGGTGCAAAAAGCAAACAATTTAAAGCAGCAAAAGAACAAGTTATGCATTCTGGTAACTATTCTTATGTTGGCAGAAAACTTGAAAAAAGAAATATGCGTTCATTATGGATTGCTCGTATAAACGCTGCTTGCCGTCAAAACGACATTTCATACAGTGTTTTTATGCACGGTCTTAAACTTGCAAACATAGAACTTAACCGTAAAGTTCTTGCAGACATTGCTGTAACCGATTCAACAGCATTTACAAATCTTGTTTCTACAGCAAAAGAAGCAATAGCAAAAACAGCATAAGGAATTAACAGTTTTTCTTTAACAGGAAAAACTGTTTTTGGTGAAAATGAAAGAACAAATTATAACAAGTAAAAACAATCATTTTATAAAAGAACTTTCTAAGTTAACGAACAAAAAATATAGATATAAATTAGGTTTAGTTATTTTGGAAGGTAAAAAAATTATTAATGAATGTCTTATACGAAATAAAGATATAAAGTTTTTAATTGTTTTAGATGCTTTTAAAGATAAATATCAAGATATAATTAATAAATTAAATCAATCAAATTGTAAAACATACATTGTTCCTAAACAAATTTTTGAACAACTAAGTAACACAGTCAACTCTCAAGGAATTATTGCTGTTACTGAATTTATAGAAAAAAAGTTTGAATTACCAAAAACTAACTTTTTAATATTAGATAATATTTCAGACCCAGGCAATTTAGGAACAATAATTAGAACAGCAATGGCTTGTGGATTTGAATATATCTATACATATAATTGTGTTGATGAATATAATGATAAAGTATTGCGTTCAACAATGGGAACTATATTTGATTGTAATATTATTAAAGTTGCCTTTGAAAATATAAAACAACTATCAGAGCAGTTTCCTTTGCTTGTTGCCGAGATGAATAGTTTAAATATTTTTAATTGTGAAATTAAAAACGAAATCACAGGAATTGTTATAGGCAATGAAGGTAACGGAGTTTCAAAAGAAGTTTTTGATTTAAACAGTTTAAAAGTAAGTTTACCAATGCTAAATAATGTAGAATCTTTAAATGCATCAGTTGCTTGTGCTGTTTTAATGTATGCAGTAAATAACAAACAAAATAAATTTTAATAAACATAAGGAGTGTTTATATGTCAGGTCATAGTAAGTGGTCAACAATAAAAAGAGATAAAGCAAAAACAGATGCAGCCCGTGGTAAAATTTTTACCAAGATTGGTAAAGAGATTATAATCGCTGTTAAAAGTGGTGGTGGCGACCCTGCAACTAACCCAAGACTTGCAACAATAATTGCTAAGGCTCGTGCAAACAATATGCCTAACGACAACATTCAAAGGTCAATAAAAAAAGCAACAGGGGAACTAGCTGCTGTAAACTATGAAGAATTAGTTTATGAAGGTTATGGCCCAGGTGGCTCTGCAATTATGCTTGATATTTTAACAGATAATAAAAATCGTGCTGCTGCTGATGTTAGATATATTTTTGAACGCGCAGGTGGTTCATTAGGTGGTCCTAACAGTGTAAGTTATCTTTTTAATCGTAAAGCCGTTGTTGTGGTAAAAGCAAAAAATGGCGTTACCGAAGATGATGTAACAATGCTTGCATTAGAAGCCGAGGCTGATGATGTTGTAAATGAAGGTGAAGTGTTTACCATATATGGCGAACCTTCAAAACTACACACAATTCGTGAAAAAATGGAAAGCGCTGGACTTGAAGTGGTTAGTGCAGAACTTGAAATGGTTCCAGAATCTACTATTGAATTAGATAACACAAAATATGAATCATTTTTAAAAATGCTTGATAGATTTGAAGAAAATGATGATGTTCAAAATGTATATCACAATGTTGAAATGAAAGATGAATAAAAACACGATAAATTCGTGTTTTTTTATTATATAAAAAGCCCAAACGATTGTTCGGGCCTTATAACAAAAACTTAATTATGCCTAAAAATTTAAAGGAAAGATATAGTAAAAATAATAAAAAATAAAAATAAAAAAAGAATTGCAGTTCGGACCTTTCGTCCATATCTTGTAAAACAAGACCAAAGCAATTCTAAATTAATGATATTATATTCAAATCAAAAAGTCAACTCTTTATAGTCAAAAAATTTAAAAGTGTCGATGTCGTCATTAAATGGTGTTCGACATTTTTAAATTACAATTTAATAGAACACTATTGACATTTTACTAAAATTTTGATATAATTATTTTAGAATATTAAAAGGAGGAATTCGTATGCAAATCAACGATATGATTATGAATGACAGAATATTACACAATTTTAATAACGCAGAATTTAGCGTTAAATTTTCAACATACGAATATCCTCTAACAGTAACAAAATAGTTTGTTATTTTTAAGTTAGTTTTTTAGAGAATCTTCGTATGTTTATTACGGAGGTTTTTTATGTATAAGCGAGATAAACAGCAACCTAATCTTTGGAAGTATATAACCAAATATAAGTTGCCTTTAAGTTTTTATATTATTATACAAGTTTTCTCTGCATTTATAAGTATGTTAATAACTATTATATTTGCAGAAGCAATAGAGCAAATGTCATTTAATAATTTTAGCAATGTATTTACATATCTTGGCATAGCACTATTTTTAACTATTGTTTTGCGTATATGCTGGTGGAGCAGTAATACAATTTATTATAAATATGCAACAAAAATTATTGCCGAATTAAACACAGACCTTGCCAAACAAGCGTTTAAATTAAAATCAACTATTTTTGGTGAACACGGAACAGGCTTTTTTGTTCAAAGAATTGTTTCAGAACCTGAAAATTCAATGAATTATATTGAAGGAATAGTTAATTGGGTGGTAGATACCATAGCATCATTACTTATGGTTATTTACATTAGTTGCCTAAATATCTATGTAGGTCTAGCAGTTCTATTAATCTTACTTGTAGGAATTTTAATTGAATATAAAAGAATAAAGTTAAGACATAAAAACAGAAAAGCAGTTTCTAAAAGTCGCGATGACATAACATCTTTAACAACAGAAATTGTTAAAAGTGAAAAAGATATAAAATCATTAGGTTTAGAAGATAAGTTAGGCGAAATATCAAGCAAACAATATGATGATTACAAAAGAAAAAATGCTAAACTAATGATAACTGACAGCCATTTTTGGTCAGTTCGCAATTTATTCGTTGAAGTAGGCATTGTATTAGTGTTGTTTTTAGGTGTGTTTTTATATGAAAAATCTTTAATAGCCTTATCACTTTTTATGCTGGTTTATTCTTGGAAATTTTCTATTAACGATATAGTTTGGGGAATTGGTTACATAGGCAATGCGCTTGTTGATTTAAAAGTTTCTTGTAATCGTATGTTTTCGCTATTCGATGAAAGTCAATTTGAAACAGAAAAATTTGGTAATGTGGAACTTTCTAACATCAAAGGTAAAATTGAATTTAAAAATGTAAAATATGTTTTCAGAGAATACGAGTTTAAAAAAGAAAATGAAAAAAGCAGTTTTTCAAAAGAAGTAAAAGTTTTAACACATGAAAATGAGATTTTTAATAATCTATCATTTAAAATAGAACCCAATACAACAGTAGCATTCGTAGGGAAAAGTGGAAGTGGTAAATCAACTATTTTAAGTTTAATGTCAAAAATGTATGAAGTTGATGGTGGGGAAGTGTTAATTGATGGTGTTAATATTAATGATTTAAGTAAAACTTCATTAAGAAATGCTATATCACTTATTAATCAATTTCCATATATTTTTGATATGACAATAAAAGAAAATTTATTGCTTGCTAAAACAGATGCAACCGACAAGGAAATAATTCAAGCATTAAAAAAAGCGGCATTATATGACTTTGTTAATAATTTACCCAAAAAACTTGATACAAAAATTGGTGAAAATGGAATAAAACTAAGTGGTGGTCAGCGTCAACGGTTGGCAATAGCAAGGGCTTTGTTAAGAAACTCACCAATAATAATTTTTGATGAAAGCACAAGTTCACTTGATAATTTTGCGCAAAACAGTATTAAGAAAAGTATAGACAAAATGAAAGGTGAAAGCACTATAATTATTGTTGCTCACAGATTATCAACAATTAAAAATGCAGATAAAATTTTTTACTTAGATAATGGCAAAATTGTTGCAAGTGGAACATTTGATGAACTATATAAAAATAATAAAAGTTTCCATAATATGTTCTTGGCAGAAGAAATATAATTTTGCGTTGATAAATTTTAAACTATAAAAAATAAATTTTATACTTAATCTAAGTTAAATGTAAATTATGCAAATACAAAAGCAAACATTTTTTGCTTACATAAACTTGTTATAATATAACAAAAAAACACGACTTACTGTCGTGTTTTTGTTATTTACTATGAAAAGTAAGTGCAACACATTTAGGGCCAACTATTATTGCATTGTTTAATGAAAGAGAAGTTTTGTAAATTTCGCTTTCATCAACATAATTTAAAAATTTATTATAAAGTTTATCTGCTTCTTCATCAGCATTTAAACTTACTATTGAAAAGGTGTAGTCTGCAATATTTTCGCCATTAGCATTAACTATATCAAAAAGTTTTGCAACAGCACTTTTAAAACCTTTTGCTTTATCCAACAAACTGAATTTACCTTGTGTATCTATACTTATAATAGGTTTCATATTAATCATTGCACCCATAAATTGTTCTTCAATATCATCAACAATAGGGCTATTGGCAAGATATTCAATATCATCAACAACAAATGCTGTAACGAATTCTCCTGTATGCGATGCTGCAAATTCAACTGCTTTTGTAAAATCTTGCTCAGTTTTATATAAAGTAGTTGCAAGTTTTGCTATATCACAAGTTCCTCGTGAAACGGTTAAGGTATCAATTAAAAAAACTTTTCTGTCAGGGAATTCTGATGATAATTGTGAGAATGCCGCTTTTAAATCAGCACCACCATCTGATAAAAGTTGAGTTGATATAGTAAAAAAAGCAATATCTTCTCCTTGCTCCAAAAATGGTCTAAAAAAAGAAGTCCATTCTTCTAAAGTAAGGGGAACAATAGAGTATTTTCCTTTTGATATATCAGTGTATAACTGTTCATTTAACTTAATTTGGTTATTGTAACCATCAAAATTAAAAACTTTTGTGCCTTTTTTAATTTTACTTGGTGCAAGCGTCAATCCATAAAAATCTAATTCTTCACCGAATGTGTCAGCAAAGGCATCTACAAAAAATTTTGCCATTTTCCACCTCTTTTCAATATTAAATAATACACTTTATTTTAAAGAATTGTCAAAGGTTTTTGGCAAACTAAAAACAAAATTTATAAATTTTTTTATTAAATTCAATTTTTTTTAAATATATATTTGTTTCATTAAAGGGGGTAGTATCAAGTTTTTTACCATTTTGCGAATAGTTAGGGTCGTTTAGCCAGTTTTTAACATAATTTAGTCCAGCATTATATGCACCCAAAACAGCACTTTCATCTTCAAATTCCGAGTATAAATATTTAAGATAAGCACAGCCAAGTTGAATATTAAGGTCGGGATTAAATAAGTCTTCTTTAGAATTAATTTCTATTTTTTCTTTATCAGCAATCCAAAATGCAGTTGAAGGAAGAAGTTGCATAAGTCCCATAGCGCCAGCACTTGAAACTGCATTTGCGTCATATTTGCTTTCAGCATTAATAACACTTGCTATTAATGTTGGGCTTAAATTATATTGTTTGGCATACAAATTTATTTCATTTTTATATTTTTGTGGAAATAATACAAAAAATCCACATATTGCTATAGCAATAAGCGAAAAAATTATTATTAAAATAACCAAAAGTTTGCTAATTTTTTTCACATAAATTATTATGTGTTAAATTATTATTAAAATTACAGTTGATTTAATTTTTAAACATAAAAATATTACTAAATTTATGTTGACAAACTTTAAAGTTTGTTATATAATTAATGTAAAGTAGAAATACTTGACAAAAAGGTGATGTTTAGATGAATGTTTCGCAAATGGTTCAACTAGGCAAAATGCTTGATATCTATGGTTCTATGCTAACTGAAAAACAATTTAAAATTTTAAACAGTTATATAAATTTTAATGGATCACTTTCAGAAATAGCAGAAGAATTAAATATTTCAAGGCAAGCCGTTGCAGATTTAGTTAAACGCGCTTTGGATAGATTGAAGTTTTTTGAATCTAAATTACATTTTTGTGAAAAAATTGATAAACTTAAATCAGAATATTCAATGTTAATTGATAAAAGTTTATTAACAGAAAAACAAAAACAGCAAATAGAAGTAATTTATCAAAAACTTATTAAAATTTTGGAGGAATAATTTATGGCTATTTTTAGTTCTCTTTCTGAAAGGCTAGGGCATATTTTTTCTAAAATTACAAAGCGTGGGAAATTAACTGAACTTGAAATAAATCAAGCAATGCGCGAAATAAGAATTGCTTTGCTTGAAGCAGATGTAAACTTTTCTGTTGCTAAAAAGTTTATAGAAGAAGTTTCTAAAAAAGCACTTGGCGAAGAAGTTTTAAAAAGTTTAACCCCAGGGCAACAAGTTATTAAAATTGTTAATGAAGAACTTATTGCTTTAATGGGAAACTCTCAATCTAAACTAGATTTAAGTGGAACACCACCAACCGTTATTATGATGTGTGGTCTGCAAGGTGCAGGTAAAACCACAATGTGTGGTAAGTTGGCTTTTCATCTTAAAGGTCAAGGCAAAAAAATTCTACTTGTTGCAGGTGATATATATAGACCTGCTGCAATAAATCAGTTGCAAATTGTTGGTAAAAATGCAGGTGTTGAAGTTTTTGAAAAAGGTACACAAAATCCTGTTAAAACAGCAAAAGAAGCAATAGCATATGCAAAGAAAAACGATTTTAATGTTGTAATTATTGATACAGCAGGAAGATTGCATATAAATGAAGAATTAATGAATGAACTTTTAGAAATTAAAAAAGAAGTTAATCCTTCTGAAATTTTGCTAACCATAGATGCAATGACAGGTCAAGACAGTGTTACCGTTGCCAAAGAGTTTGACGAAAAACTTGATATTACCGGTGTAATAGTTACCAAACTTGATGGTGATACAAGGGGTGGTGTTGCACTTTCTGTTAAGGCTGTAACCGGAAAACCTATAAAATTCTGTGGGGTTGGGGAAAAACTTGGAGATATTGAACCTTTTTATCCAGACCGTATGGCTTCACGAATCTTGGGAATGGGAGATGTGCTTACGTTAATTGAAAAAGCGCAAAATGCAGTTGATGAACAAGAAATGCAAAAACTTGAAAAAGCGTTTCGAGAAAATGCTTTTACACTTGAAGATTTTTTAGCACAATTTGATAAACTAGATAAAATGGGTGATATTAATCAATTAATTGAAATGATACCAGGGGCAAAAAAGAAACTCGGTAATGTTTCGGTTAATCCAAAAGACATTGAAAGAAATAAAGCAATAATTCAATCAATGACAAAAAAAGAAAGATTAAACCCAGATATTATAAAAGCCAGCCAAAAGAAAAGAATTTCTATGGGAAGTGGCACTAGCATTCAAGATGTTAATACATTGTTAAAACAATTCTATCAATCGAAAGAAATGATGAAACGATTTGGTGGAAAGAAAAAAGGTAAATTACCATTATTTTAATGGAATTTAATATTAAAAATTTAATTTATAAGGAGAAATTACTATGGCAGTAAAAATTAGACTTACAAGAATGGGAGATAAAAAATCACCTTTCTATCGTGTTGTTGCAGCAGATTCTCGTTGCGCAAGAGATGGAAACTATATAGAAAACTTGGGAACATATAACCCACTTAAAGAACCTTTTGAAATCAATTTAAAAGAAGATCGTGTTCAATATTGGTTAAGTTGTGGTGCTCAACCAACAGAAACAGCTAAAGAATTGCTTATAAAAGCAAATCTTATAAAAGCAAAACCTTATGTTGCACCAAAACCAAAACAAATGCCACCAGCACCAAAGGTTAAAGAAGAAACAGCAGAAGCAACTGAAGAAGCGCCAGCAGAAGGTGAAAGTTCAGCAGAATAATCTGTTAAAATTTCTTTTTTTGATAAAATATATCCAAAGGAGATATTATGCAAAAACTTGTGGAATATATTGTCAAAGAACTTGTAGATAACAAAGATGCAGTAAAGGTAACTCAGTTTGAAGAAACCGATTCTTATGTTATCAATGTTAAGGTTGCACCAGAAGAAATGGGGCGTGTTGTTGGAAAATCTGGCAAAAACGCACAAGCCATAAGAACAATAGTTCGTTCTCTTGCAGGCAAACAAGGTTGTTCTGACAAAAAAATTATTGTTAAATTTGATTAATAAAAAGCAATTTAAGGGGCTAGCCCCTTTTTTGCGTTTATTAAGGAGTGTTGATTTATGTTAGAAATTGTTGGAAAAGTTCTAAAACCACAGGGAGTAAAAGGTGAAATAAAAATTTTACCACTATTATCTGATTGTGAAGATTTTGCTTATTTAAAAAATTTAGAAATCAAAAAGAATAGTTATAAAATTCAGTCTTGCCGAGTGCATCAAGGTTATGCTTATGTAAAATTACAAAATATTGATAACCGAGATTCAGTTGAAAATTTCAGAGATGAATTTGTATATGCTAATAGAGATGAACTTCCTAAACTTGATGAAGGTCAGTTTTATATAAGCGACCTTATTGATTGTTATCTTTTAGATGAAAATAATCAAAAATTAGGTTTTATACAAGATGTTCTAAATTATGGTGCTTCTGATATTTTGCAAATAAGACAAGGTTCAGAAGAAATTCTTTGTCCTTATCTTAAAGAATTGTTTTTGCAAACTGATTTAGAAAATAAAAAAATCTGGGTTGATACTAAAAGATTTAAGGAGTTAACTGAAAGTGAAGATTGATATATTAACACTGTTTCCAAACAGTTTTGTTCCTTTAACCGAAAGCATAATTGGCAGAGCAAGAGAAAAAAACAAAGTGGAAATTAATCTTGTTGATATTCGCGAATTTTCTCTAGATAAACATAAAAAATGTGATGATTATATTTTCGGTGGTGGAGATGGCTTGCTTATGATGCCACAACCCTTGTTTGATGCTATTGAAAGTGTTAAACAAGATAATTCATATATAATCTATTTATCTCCCAAAGGAAACACTTTAACTCAAAACAAAGTTCAAGAACTTTCAACAAAAGAGCATTTAATTTTAATTTGTGGGCATTACGAAGGTATTGACCAACGAGTTATAGATACATTTGTTGACGAAGAAATTAGTATAGGTGATTATGTTCTAACAGGTGGGGAACTTCCTGCAATGGTTCTAGTAGATTCTGTTTGTAGGTATTTACCAGAAATTTTAGGGAATGAAAACTCAGCACTAAATGAAACATTTACAAACAATTTACTTGAATACCCCCAATATACAAGACCACAAAATTTTCGTGGTCTTACTGTGCCAGAAGTTTTGCTTTCAGGAAATCATCAGGAAATAGCAAAATGGCGAGAGCAGCAGAGTTTAGAATTAACAAAAAAACGAAGACCAGATTTATTAAAAAATAATAATAAATAATTTTTTACATCTATTTAAAGTTTTAATGAATTACTAAGATTTTATTTTTTAAAATATAAATACAAAAGAAATATAAAAAATTAATATAAGGTATAAAAGAATACACTTAAAATATTTAGAAATTTATAAAATTATAACTAATAAAGAATTATAAAACAAGGAGAAACATTGTGGAAAATGGTCAAAAGCAAAGCCATATAAATTGGTTTCCAGGACATATGACAAAAGCCTTAAGAGAAATGGAACAAAATATAAAATTAGTAGATTTAGTTATCTATGTTCTAGATGCAAGAGCACCATATTCGTGTGTTAATCCTAAATTTACACAAGTTATTAAGAATAAACCAATATTATATGTCTTAAACAAAGCCGATTTAGCAGACGATAATCAAACACAAAAATGGCAAAATTTTTTTCAAACTAAAAATTCACTATGCGTGATTCTAAACAGCACTCACACAAATTCAACAAAAATAATTCAAGAAAAAATTAAAATACTTTTAAAAGATAAATTGCAAAAATATAACAATAAAGGCGTTGTAATGCCATCACGAGCAATGGTAATTGGCGTTCCAAATTGTGGAAAAAGCACTTTAATAAATAATCTTTGTGGGAAATATAAAGCCACAACAGGTAATAAACCGGGCGTAACAAAAGGCACACAATGGGTTAAAGTTTTTGGTAATATAGAGTTGCTAGATACACCGGGAACCTTGTGGCCATCTTTTGAAAATCAGGAATTAGCAAAAAATCTTGCATACATTGGCAGTATAAAAGATGAGGTTCTAGATATTTCTGAACTAGCGCTAGATTTTATTGAAAAAATGAAAAAAGAATACCCTTTGCTTTTTGAACAAAGATATTCAATAAAATTTACAAACCAAACACCTGTAGAAGTTTTAGAAGAAGTTTGTAAAAACAGAAAGTTTGTTATAAAAGGTGGAGAAACTGATTGGGAGCGTGGAAGTTTTGCCATTCTTGATGATTTTAGAAAGGGACGTTTAGGTAAGATAACGTTAGATAAAAAAGAAAATATCAATAAAAGTTCTATAAATTAATAATTTTATTAAATTATAGTTTGTTAATTTTTAATTTAATGTGGAGAATTTATGTTAACATATGAAGAAAAATATGTGTTAAACGGTATTAATTTAGTTGCTGGGGTAGATGAAGCAGGGCGAGGACCACTTGCAGGGCCTGTGGTTTGTGCGTGCGTTATAATGCCAATGGAAAAAGATAAAATCATAGATGAAATAAATGATAGTAAAAAATTAAGTGCAAAAAAACGAGAGATTTTATTTGATAAAATTAAACAAATTGCAATAGATTATAAGATTGAATTTGTAGATGAAAAAATAATTGATGAAATTAATATATTAAATGCAACAAAAATGGGTATGGAAAATTGTATTAACGCATTAAACCAAAAACCTGAAATAGTTTTAATTGATGCAGTTAAAGGTTTAAACATTCCATATGAAAGTGAATCTATAATACATGGTGATGCCTTATCTTATAATATTGCTGCCGCATCTATTCTAGCAAAGGTTTCACGAGATAGATATATGGAAGAAATGGACAAAATTTATCCTGAATATAATTTTGCAAAACATAAAGGATATGGAACAAAAGAGCATATTCAGAACTTGCAAAAGTATGGAAAATGCAAAATACACCGAGAAAGTTTTATTAAAAATTTTATAAAGGAATAATATGAGCACTATAGAAATTGGTAACAAAGGTGAATTACTTGCATATAAATATCTAAAGAAACAAAAATATAAAATACTTGAAAAGAATTACAGGACAAGTTTTGGTGAAATTGATATTATAGCCCGAACTAAAAATTGTATTGTTTTTGTTGAAGTAAAGGCAAAATCTAACTTAAACTTTTGTTTACCACGAGAAATGGTAGATGCTAGGAAACAGCATAAAATTGAACAAGTGGCACAATATTTTATTAAGCAAAAAGATTTGTCTAGTATGCTTGTAAGATTTGATGTTATTGAAATAATTGATGATAAGATTAACCATATTGAAAATGCTTGGTAATTATTAAAAATATTTGTATAAATATCTTGCCAAAATCAAAAAATTATGATATTATTAATATATGACTCGGGTAGTCCTCTGCGCTTTTAATATAATTTTATAAAGTAACGCATGAACACCTGGAACAATCTGTAAGGGGGTAAATAGTCATGAACATTATTGCAACTTTGGAAAAAGAAGGCTTGAAAGAAAATGTTTGCGATTTCAACATCGGTGATACTGTTAGAGTATTTGTTAAAGTTGTTGAAGGCGATAAAGAAAGGCTTCAAGCATACGAAGGTGTTGTAATTGCTCGTAAAAACGGAAGCATTCGTGAAACTTTCACCGTTCGCCGTATAAGTTTTGGCGTTGGTGTTGAAAGAACTTTTCCTGTTCACTCTCCAAGAATAGACCACGTTGAAGTGGTAAGAAAAGGTAAAGTTCGTCGTGCAAAATTGTATTATGTAAGAGGCTTATCTGGTAAACGCGCAAAAATTAAAGAAAACATCTAAAAAAACCACCGATTTGGTGGTTTTTTGTTTTTTGTCGAAATATAAATATAAAATTGTTTATATTACAATATATTTTGACTTCTTTTGTCGAAACTTTATTTTTTATTAAATTTTACTTTTTTATTTTTGTTTTATTTTGTATAGTAATAAAAAATAAAAAGGGGGAAGAAAATGTCAACAAAAAATGAACTTCCAACACATAAGGCTTTAGCAAAACAAGCCAAAAAACGATTAGGAAGTGGATATTGGCAACAAATGAAGCAAGAGAGAAATTTATATTTTGAACAAAATAACGCACAACCATGTAATATTGTAAGTTTAAATGAAACTTTCAAACGAAGAATAGAAAGGGAAATAAGGCAACAAACAGAAGAAGACCCAGATGCAATTTTATATAAAAAAGTATGCAAACTACTTTCTGAAAACGAATATGTATTAAACCCTATCGCACAACTTGTTGACCACGAAGTTTATGATAAATTAGATGATTCTGCTAAACAAAATTATATGTTTAGACTTGCCGATAAATATAGAAAATTAAAAGAAAGATATGAAAAAGAAAAATGCAACAATAAATTTGCAGTAAATTAAAAAGGGCATAGCCCTTTTATTTTTTCACTTAAACTGTAACCTATAAATCTTTAAATATAAGTCTTGAATTGTAACTTTAATCATAGTTTGTGTATCTTCAATTAAAAGCGCTTGCCAATTTAGTCCTTGTTGCTTTGCTTCTTCAAATTTTCTTTGCATTAACTTTATTTCTCATTCATCTGGATAGCATATATCTATTATGTGTTCAGAAATTTCTTCTCCATCTGTATCATTTGGAATGCTTTTAAGATACTTTATGCAATCGTCTAAATATTTGTTTTTTCTTTAATTATTAATGCTATTGCAGTTAATTGTTCTTTGCTGAGTGTAAATCTTTTTATTTCTGGTTTTAATTTTTCTATAATTTTATTTTCTACTTCTGTTAACATTAAAATTCCCCCTCAAGATTATTCAAGAATGGTTCATTACCTTCAATCTTTATTTTGCCTATTACTTCAAAATTGCCATCTTTTATATTTCGTAAAATGTAATAATAATCTGTGGTATATACTGAACCATTTTTAACCGACTTATTTGTATATTTTTTCATAACTTCACTTGACACTATTGAATACTCATTTTCATCTAACCATATTGTATCTTTTTTGCTTTGCTCTGTCAATACTTCATCTTTGGTTTGCTTTAGTTAAAATTAAAATTTATTTTGTTTTTATTATTTCATTTGTTTTGGAGAATTTTAGTTGATTTTATATTTAATTAATTTGTAATTGCTTTTGGTAGTTTAGTTTTTAAATTTATAATATTTAATTTTAAATCGTATTTTCTTGCCTAAATTAATACCGTTTGTTATAATAAACACCAGAGGTGTTTTAAAGTGAATATTTTAGAAAATTTAAATGAAGAACAAAAGAACCCTGTTATAACAACTGAAGGTGCTGTTTTAGTTACTGCTGGTGCTGGAAGTGGTAAAACAAGGCTTTTAACTCATAGAATAGCATATTTAATCTATAATAAAGGTGTTAAACCATATAATATATTGGCAATAACATTTACTAATAAGGCTGCAAAAGAAATGGAAAAGCGTGTTAATTCTATGATTGATGGCGCTGAAAATATATGGATAAGCACATTTCACGCTCTTTGCGTAAGAATATTAAGAAGTAATATAGATAAAATAGGTTATACAAAAGATTTTAGTATATATTCCGATGTTGAAAAATCTAGAATTTTAAAAGATATATTTAAAGAATTACATATTGAAGATGATGCAACTAAAAAGCAAATCGACTTTCATATAGCCAATGCAAAAAATCATAATCTTTCGCCAGAAGAATATCAAAACGAATTATTTACAAGTTCAAAACAAGAAATTATAAAAGCATATGAAATGTATCAAAATCAGTTAAAAAAGAATAATGCACTTGATTTTGATGACCTTTTAAATAAAACTTTATTTCTTTTAGAAACAAATAAAGAAGTTTTAGATTATTATAGTAATAAATTTCAATATATACATATAGATGAGTTTCAGGATACAAACGAAGTTCAATATAAAATTGCAAAACTTCTTGCAAGCAAATGGGGCAATATTATGATTGTTGGTGATGAAGACCAATGCATCTATGGCTGGCGTGGTGCTAATATTGATAATATTAACAATTTTATTAAAGATTTTCCCAATGTTAACATATTTAAACTAGAGCAAAACTATCGTTCAACGAAGAAGATATTGTCGGTTGCAAACAAGGTTATTAAGTTTAACGAGCAAAGAATAGATAAAACTTTGTGGACAGATAATGACGAAGGTGCAGATGTTCAGTTTGTTTGTGCTCCAACAGATCATAAAGAAGCAGAGTTCGTGGTAAAAACAATAGCAGATTATGTTCGCAATAAAGGTTATAATTATTCAGATTTTGCAATTTTGCTAAGATTAAACGCTCCATCTCGATTGTTTGAATCTTATCTTAATAACGCAGGCATTCCATATAAAATGTTAGGTGGTTTTAAATTCTTTGAACGAACCGAAATTAAAGGAATTATTGCATATTTAAGGGCTGTTGTTAATCCATTTGATAATGAAAGTGTGGCAAGAATTTTAAATTTTCCAAAGCGTGGAATAGGTGATACCACACTTGAAAAAATAAAGATTTTATCAAGACAAGGCAGTTTGCTTGATGTAATTTTAAATCTTGATAACTATCCCGAAATATCAGGTGCTACCAAAACAAAATTAGAAAATTTTGCAACAATTTATAAAGACTTACAAGAGAAAAAGAATTCCCCTTTAAACGAGTTTGTAGAGTTTTTAATTGAACGAGCAGGTTTTTCAACTGCATTTGAATCAGGCAATGAAGAAGACATTGCAAGAAAATTAAATATAGGTGAATATATAGACAGTGTTGCAGAATTTGTTAAAGCAAACCCTAATTTCACTATTTCAGACTATTTGCAATCAATAACTTTAACAAGCGATATAGATAATTTAACCGATGAAAACAATGTTTTAATAAGCACTGTTCACGCAGTAAAAGGTCTAGAGTTTAAAGTTGTATTTGTGTCAGCACTTGAAGAAGGATTATTTCCTATTTTAAGAAATGGAAATGAAAGCCAATCAGATATAGAAGAAGAAAGACGATTGATGTATGTTGCTGCAACTCGCGCCGAGCAAGAGTTGTTTTTAACTTGTGCAACAAGACGCTTTTTATATAATGATGAGAAATATAATGCACCAAGCAGATTTTTAAAAGAAATGGGTTTTGTTCCTGAAAAACAATTTGTTATGAACCACTTAAGTTTAAACAACAATTATAACGGAAACAATATTAATAATACTTTTAATAAACCAAAATCAGATTTATCTTCTTTTATGCAGAGTAAAATTAATCAACAACAAAAAGATGTATCTATGTTTGTTGCAGGAACCAAAGTTTTTCATCCAAGTTTTGGAATAGGCGTAATAACAGATGATTCTAAATTAGATGCACAACATTTGGTTACTGTATCGTTTGAGATTGTTGGTTCAAAAACTTTGTCATTAGATTATGCACCACTTAAAATTTTCAAATAGAGGTAATATGAAAAATATAGATGATAGCATTAAAAAAGAAATTGAAGAATTAGTTCAATTAGTGAATAAATATAATTATCATTATCATGTTCTAGATGCACCCATTGTTTCAGATAAAGATTATGATAAGGCATACTATAAACTTTTAGATTTAGAAAACAAAACAGGATATATTTTAAAAGACTCTCCAACACAACGAGTGGGAGATGTTGTTGCAAGTGGATTTGAAAAACATCAACATGAAGTGCAATTGTTTAGTTTAGATAAAGCACAAAGTATTTCCGAATTTAAAGAGTGGTATGATAAAGTAATAAAAGAATTTCCTAAAACAACATTTTCAATAGAATATAAATTTGATGGCTTGCGTTTAAGTTTGATTTATGAAAATGGATATTTAGTAAAAGCAGCAACCCGAGGTAATGGACTTGTTGGAGAAAATGTTACAGCACAAGTAAAAACAATTCGCAGTGTGCCTTTATCTATTCCTTATAAAAATAGATTAATTGTTGAAGGCGAAGGAATAATGCTTTTAAGTGAACTAGAAAAGTATAATAAAAACTCGAATGATGTTTTAAAAAACGCAAGGAATGCTGTTGCTGGTTCAATAAGAAATTTAGACCCAAAAGTTACTGCAAGTAGAAAATTAGATTTTTTTGCTTATGGTGTGCCACTTATAGAAGGAAAATCATTTAAAACACATACAGAATTAAGGAAGTTTTTAATTGATAATAAATTTTTAGTTGAAGATTTTTATATAGAAACAAACAGTTTTGATAAAATAGTGGAAACCATAAATAAAGTTGATAAAGAAAGAGAAAATCTTGATATTTTAATAGATGGGTTAGTTATAAAAGTTAACGAAATAGCAACAAGAAATGAACTTGGCTACACAATAAGATTTCCCAAATGGGCAATAGCCTATAAGTTTGAGCCCTTAGAAGTTACAAGTATTGTTAAAAATGTTATTTGGCAAGTTGGTAGAACAGGTAAAATTACTCCACTTGCAGAACTTGAACCTGTTGAAATTGCAGGAGCAACTGTTAAGCGAGCAACATTAAATAATTGGGACGATATAGTAAGAAAAAAAGTAAAATTAAATAGTCTTGTGTTTGTAAGAAGAAGTAATGAAGTTATACCTGAAATATTAGGGCTAGCACAAGAATATGAAAATTCAAAAGATATAATAAAGCCAAATGTTTGTCCTTGCTGTGGAACAAAACTTGAAAACCGTGGTGTTCATATGTATTGCCCAAACAAAACAGGGTGTTCAGACCAATTAAAAGAAAGAATTATACACTTTTGTTCTCGTGATGCAATGAATATAGAAGGAATTAGAGATAAAACTGTAGATTTATTTTTTAACACTTTAGGTGTAAAAACAGTAGATATGCTTTATGATTTATCTCAAGAACAACTAGAAAATTTAGATAAATTTAAAGATAAAAAATCTAGTAACATAATTAAGTCTATAGAAAGAAGTAAAAAAGTTGATTTCAATAGGTTTATCTATGCCTTAGGTGTTGCAAATGTTGGTATAAAAACAGCAAAAGACTTAGCAAAAAGATTTAATACTTTTGAAAAATTAAAAAGTGCTACAATAGAAGATTTACAATCTGTTGATGATATAGGTGAGATTGTTGCAAAAAGCATTATAGATTTTTTTAACGATGAGTTTGAACAAAGTATTATTCAAAAACTTTTTAATCACGGTATAACAATAATTTATAAAGAAAATGTCGGGGGCGGAATTTTTGATGGTAAAACTTTTGTTTTAACAGGAACACTTCCAACACTAACAAGACAGCAGGCTACAAAACTTATTGAAGATAATGGTGGGGTTGTTTCTTCGTCAGTTTCTAAAAAAACAGATTATGTATTGTTAGGTGATGATGCTGGTTCTAAATATCAAAAAGCTGTTTCTTTGGGGGTTGAGATAATAAATGAAGAACAGTTTTTATCTATGATAAGTTGACAATAAGTATTAAGTGTGTTAATATAAAAATTGTTAATTTTAAGCAAATTTTACAAATATTTTGTTTAATCTAATAAAGCAATGTGATATAAAGTTTCAACAGATTGAAATTGAATGTAAAATAAACATTTTGCACCAAAAATTTAATGTTTTTATCACAGTTTTAATAATATTTGTTTTGTTTTGCAAAGTTTTTGGTATTTGCAGACAAAACTTTCAATTTTATAAATAAAAGGTTTAAAAATATGTCTAAAATAAATTTAGAAGAAGCAAAAAAACTTGCAAAATTATCTCGTTTAGAATTTACAGATGCCGAACTAAACACATTTGTAGAAGAGTTTGAAAAAACATTGGAACAGGTTAATGCTATTGATAGTGTTGATACTAGCAAAATTGACTTATATGAAGAAACTTTACTTGCAGACAGTCAACTTCGTGAAGATGTTGTAAAAGAAAGTTTTAAGCAAGAAGCAATTGTTGCAAATGCGCCAGAGAAAAAAGATGGTGCTTTTGTTGTTCCAACAACAGTAGAATAAGGGGAAAAATATGAATTATCTTGATATGAATTTATGGCAAGTTAAAGAATTGCTTGATAAAGGTGAAGTAACAAGTGAACAATTAACTTCAATGTGTTTCGAACAAATTGAAAAAACAAAAGAAATTAACGCCTTGTTATCTCTTTGCAAAGAAAGTGCTTTAAAAACAGCAAAAGAAATTGATGAAAAGAGAAAAAAGGGTGAAAAACTTGGGGCACTAGCAGGTATTCCTGTTGTTCTAAAAGACAATATAAACTATATAAACACAAAAACAACTTGTGCAAGTAAGTTTTTAGAAAATTGGGTCTCTCCATTCACTGCAACTTGTGCTCAAAAACTTATAGATGCAGGTGCTGTTATTATAGGTAAAGCAAATATGGACGAGTTTGCAATGGGAAGTTCAACCGAAAACTCTGCATTTGGCGTTACAAAAAATCCATGTAATACAGCATATGTTCCAGGTGGTTCAAGTGGTGGAAGTGCTGCATCTGTTGCTAGTAAACAATGTTTTGCTTCATTGGGAACTGACACCGGTGGTTCAATTCGAGAACCTGCATCTTTTTGTGGAGTTGTGGGGTTAAAGCCAACCTATGGCCGTGTGTCTAGGTCTGGGGTTGTTGCGTTTGCAAGCAGTTTAGACCAAGTTGGCCCATTTACTCGTTGTGCAAAAGATTCTGCAATTATGTTATCTGTTTTGGCTGGAAAAGATGAATTGGATATGACAAGCAGTTCTGTAGAAGTTAAAAATTATGTGCAAGAAATTAAAGGCGATGTTAAAGGTTTAAAAATTGGTATTGCAAAACAATTCTTTTCAGACAAACTAGATGATGAAGTTAAAACTAAAATACAAAATGCAATAAATGTATTAACTAAAAATGGTGCCACAACAGTAGAAATAGATTTACCTAGTATAGATGTTGCACTTGCTGTTTACTATATTGTTTCATCTGCAGAAGCAGCAAGCAATTTAGCAAGATTTGATGGAATCAGATATGGTGTTAGGGCTAAAAATTATGAAGATTTAGTTGATTTATATGTTAAATCAAGAACACAAGGTTTTGGAAAGGAAGTTAAACGCCGTATTATGCTTGGAAATTATGTTTTATCAAGTGGTTATTTTGATGCCTTTTATAGAAAGGCAAAAAAAGTTCAAAAAATAATTAAACAGGAATTTTTAGAAGCATTTAAAAAATGTGATATAATTATTTCTCCAACCACAGCAACTACTGCATTTAAAATAGGTGAGAAAAGTGATGACCATGTTGCTATGTATCTTAACGATATTTTTACAGTTCCAATAAATATTGCTGGTTTACCTGCAATGTCTATTCCTTGTGGAGTATCAGAAAAAAATGGTATGCCTATTGGAATGCAAATTATTGCACCACATTTTGAAGAAGGCAGAATATTTAATGTTGCAGACTTTTATGAAAATAATAAGGAGGTGCAATAATGTCTTGGAAAGTTGTAATTGGGCTTGAAGTTCACAGTGAACTTTCAACAAATTCTAAATGTTTTTGCTCTTGTAAAAACAAGTTTGGTGGAGAACCAAACACCAACTGCTGTCCTGTTTGCACGGGAATGCCAGGCGCACTTCCTGTTTTAAATCAGAAAGCAGTTGAATATGCAATTCGTATGGGGCTTGCTGTTGGTTGTAAAATAAATCAATATTCCGTTTTTGAACGAAAAAATTATTATTATCCAGATTTACCAAAAGCATATCAAATTTCTCAACTAGAGTTCCCATTATGTGTTGGTGGTGGGCTAGAAATAGAAGTTGACGGAAAGAAAAAATTTATTAATCTTGACCGTATTCACCTTGAAGAAGATGCTGGTAAACTTATACACGATGTTTCTGGAACTTTGGTAGATTATAACCGTGGTGGTGTGCCTTTAATAGAAATTGTTTCAAAACCTGATATATCAAGTGCAGAAGAAGCAGTTGCTTATCTTGAAAAACTTCGTTCAACCTTACTTTATGTAGGTGTAAGTGATTGTAAAATGCAAGAAGGAAGTTTAAGGTGCGATGTAAACCTTTCTTTACACAAGGAAGGAGAGCCTTTTGGAACTAGAACTGAAATGAAAAACCTTAATTCATTTCGCGCTGTTTTAAGAGCAATAAAATATGAAGCAAAACGACAAGCAGAAGTTTTAGATAAGGGCGGAAAAATAATTCAAGAAACAAGGCGCTGGGACGATGAGGAAGGTAAAACATATTCAATGCGAACAAAAGAAGATTCGCAAGATTATAGATATTTTCCAGACCCAGACTTAATACCTATTAAAATAACTGATGAATACATTAATAAAATTAAAGCAGATTTACCTAAACTTGCTAATGAAAGAATAGAAGATTATATGAATATGGGTTTAAGTTTAAAAGATGCCGAACTTTTAACAAATCAACGAAAAATATCAGATTATTTTGATGAAATTATTAAACAATTTAATCAACCTAAATTTGTTTGTAATTGGATTTGTGGTGAAGTGTTTAAAAAATTAAATACTGAAACTTATGAAGATGCAAACATAGAATTGTCAGCAAAACAAATGGCAAATTTATTGCAGTTATATCATTCTGGAACTATAAATCAAGCAGTTGCAAGACAGTTGCTTGATGAAATTTGGGGAACTGACTTAATTCCTGAAAACATAGTTAAAGAAAAAGGCCTTGCTCAAATAAGTGATGAAAAGGGGTTGGAAGAAATTTTAACTAAAATTGTTAATGAAAACCCAAAAGCAGTTGCAGAGTTAAAGGCTGGAAATCAAAAAACTATGGCATTTTTTATAGGACAAACTATGAAAGCAACAAATGGAAAGGCTAATCCAAAACTTGTTGGCGAAATATTAAATAAAATTATTAAGGAGTGCTAATATGGAAGACGAATATATAATGAATGAACCACCTATCGATGAGTTGCGTGCAAAGGTAGGAAACAAATTTTTATTAACTTGTTTAATAGCAAACAGAGCAAAAGAGTTAAGCAACATATATTTTGCTGGCGAACCTGTGGAAAAAGACCCAAAAGTTATTGCTATAGCAGCAAAAGAAGTATATGACGGCAAGATTGTTGCAGATAAAAGTGTTAAATAAAGGTAAAAATTGTTTATGATTGCCGAAGTGATTGTTGATATTGCTCATTCTGAAATAGATAGAGTTTTTGATTATATTGCTTTATCTGATACACAAAGGGGTCAGCGTGTGCTGGTCCCTTTTGGTAATCGCCAAATTGAAGGTTATGTTTTAAATTTAAAAGAAACATCAAGTTATGATAAAAGTAAATTAAAATCTATAGTAAGGCCATTAGACAATTTACCAGCATTAACAGATGAGAGTTTGCAGTTAATTAAGTTTATGGTAAAAAATAACCATATAAAAACAGTTGATGCAATAAGATTATTTATTCCAAGTGATATGCGAAAAGGGAAAGTAAAAGAACTTTTAGTCAACAAACTTGAAGTAAATTTAACTGAATCTAAAGAAGAGATTTTAAAAAAGTTTAGGAAAAACGCAGTAAAACAATTTGAACTTCTTAATTTTATTGAAAATAATAAAGAGTATTATCAGTCTGAATTAAGCAATAAGTTTGGTTCATCAACAGTAAATAAATTTATTGAATTAAATATTCTTATAAAAAAACAAGAACAAAAGTTAAGAACACCAACTTCTGAAGTTAAAGAAGATAAAATTAATAAATTAACTAAAGAACAACAGGAAGTTGTTAATCAAGTTTTGGAACCTAATATTTATCTTTTGTTTGGTGTAACAGGCAGTGGAAAAACTGAAGTTTATATGCACAGCATAAAAAATGCTTTAAACAAAGGAAAAACAGCAATAATGCTTGTTCCTGAAATTTCTTTAACGCCTCAAGTTTTAAGCGTTTTTAAAGCAAGATTTGGTGAAGATGTGGCTATTTTACATAGTGGTCTTTCAGCTGGTGAAAGATTTGATGAGTGGCAACGAATAAGACAAGGTGATGCTAAAATTGTTGTTGGCGCAAGGTCAGCAATATTTGCGCCTATTCAAAATGTAGGTATAATAATAATTGACGAAGAACACGATGGCTCTTATAAAAGCGAAAGTAATCCAAGGTTTGAAACGCACGATATTGCAATTTTTCGTGCTAAATTTAATAATTGCAGTTTAATTTTAGGAAGTGCAACACCAAGCGTTGAAAGCTATTATAAAGCCAAAACAGGTGAATATAAATTGTTGGAACTTCCAAAGCGCGTAAATAATCAAGAAATGCCTAAAATTCAAGTTGTAGATATGCGCTCAGAAATAAGTTCAGGGAATACAGGTATTTTTTCAAGACAGCTATTAAATGATATATCAGAATGTATAAAACATAAAAATCAAACTATGTTATTTGTAAACAGACGAGGTTTTTCTAGTTTTGTTATTTGTCGAGAATGTGGATATAATGCTAAATGTGAAGATTGTGATGCTTCTTTGGTGTATCATAAGGAAGATAAAGAATTAAAATGTCATTTTTGTGGAAGAAGATATCGTGCTTTAACAAATTGCCCTAATTGTGGAAGCAGTTATTTAAGAATGGGGGCAATAGGAACTCAACGCGTTGTTGAAGAATTACGCAATGAATTTCCAGATGTTAAAATATTGCGTATGGATTTTGACACAACGCAAAATAAAAATGCACATTCAAAAATTTTGCAGGAATTTCAAAACACAAAACCTTGTATTTTGGTTGGAACGCAAATGATAGCAAAAGGTCACGATTTTCCAAATGTAACTTTAGTTGGAATTGTTGATGCTGATATGAGTTTGCATTTTGCTGATTATAGAAGTGTGGAAAGAACATATCAACTTGTAACACAGGTTGCAGGACGAGCAGGCAGGGCAGATAAAATAGGTAAAGTGGTTCTGCAAACTTATTGCCCCAATCATTATGTTTATAGATTTGCAGCTAATTACGATTATAAAGCATTTTTTGATAGAGAAATCAATTTAAGACAAACAACAGAATTTCCACCTTTTGCAACAATAATTAGAATACTAATTTCCAGTGAAATAGAAGACTATGCAAAAGATATTGCTTCAAATATAAATTTAGATATAACTAACCTAAAACAGAAATATATAAGTGATTTTATTTTTTGTAAAGCAATGAAATCCCCAGTTGCAAAAATTCAAAAAAAATATCGTTTACAATTAGTTATAAGAATTAAACAAAAAAATTCTAATGAAATAATTAATGAAATCTTTAATATTGTAAATAAATATCAAAAACCTAGAGCTTCTGTGTTTGCTGAAATCAATCCATCTAGTATGAGTTAGTATAATTATACATTTTTATTAATATTTATGCATAAATTAAAAATATTAATTAAGGAGATTATATGAATAAAAAAGTTTTAATTGCGCCAAGCACACATCCATGTCCAATAAAAGAGTTGTCAAAATATGCAAAAGAGTTGGAATTAAATGGTGCAGATTGGTTGCATTGTGATATTATGGATGGAAAATTTGTGCCAGACAGAACTTTTGACCAATTAGTTTTTGCTTTCTTAAAAAAATCTACTAATTTATATTTAGATGTTCATCTTATGGTAAAAGAACCAATGAAAGTTGTTGATGAATATGCAAAATATGGCGCTAATGGAATAACGGTTCATTATGAGTGTTTTAATGATAAAATTTCTTTAATTAATGCTTTGCAACATATTAAATCATTAGGCATAAATGCAGGTTTGTCAATAAAACCTGGCACTGATATTGAAACAATATTTTCTGTTTTACCTTATTTAGATTTGGTTTTGATAATGAGTGTCGAGCCAGGTGCAAGTGGCCAACCATTTATAAAATCATCTATTCAAAAAATAGCACGCTTAAGCAAAAAAAGAGCAGAAACAAATGGTAAATTTTTAATAGAAGTTGATGGTGGCGTTAACACAACTAATGCGCAACTTATATCAATAAGTGGCGCCGATGTATTAGTGTCTGGAAGTGTTGTTTATAATTCTACCAATAAAAAAGAAACCATTTTAAAATTAAAAGGTATTTCTTCATAAAGTAACCTTGTTAAACCGTATTTCATATAATGATAAAAACAGTTAAGGAGAGCAGATTATGCGTATCATATGTTTTAAATCACCAAGGTTTTTAAGAGGATTATTAAAACTTATTTTTAGTAAGCAATACATAAGAAATGAATAAAAAAACGCCCTGTAGGGCGCTTTTTTTAATACTATGCAAGTAGTGTGCAATGATTTTTTACGCATAGATTTCTTAAATTATAGGTGTTTTTTATTAAAAGGGTATAATTAACTTTAATTTTAAAGTTTTTTTGTTAAACAAGCAATCGCGTGCCCACAACTTCGGCGTGGGCACACTTTCCCAACATTTCTGCGAAAAAATTAAAATCGTTTTTTTATTTAACATTATATTACGAAATAAATTTTGATATAAATAACTCAACAATTTTTTAAAATTTTATTAATAAAACTATTAAATTGTTTGTTAATTATAATTATAAATGTTAAAATCTATTTATAGCAGTGGAATTAATAGATTAATATTAATAATAATTAAAATAAAATATATACTAATCTATGGAAAATCATATTAAAAAATGATTTTTAAATTCACAAAAGAAAATTTACTGGGGGATATATGTTTAATAAATTTAAAACTGAGAAAAAGCAAAAAAATTTGTTAATAGTTTTAATGTTGTTTTTGTTTAGTCTATCCACAGTTTTTGCTGTGGCTTTTCAAAATACAAATTCGGTAAAAGCAATTGCAAATAATGACACAACAAGTTATGTAACCGTTGGTGAATTGTGGAATAGCTCGACAAAAAAATTTAATCAAACAAACTTAAATATCTTATATAAATACTTAACAGGAAATGCTAATGCCACTATTTCCAATGTTGATACATTGGCAACCAGCAAAACAACGGCAGCAACAATAAGAAGGAAAACACTAAGTGCAGGTTCAGGCTACAGCGCAAAAACAAGTTCGCAAAGTGTTGTTGTAACTTTGGGCGGCTTAGAGTGGATAGTAACATATCTTTCAAAAGATAAAAGTGGAAACACAATAGCAACCCTGTGGCTTACAAACAACGAACAAGATGCTTGGTCTGGCAGAAATAACGACCTAGGAGAATTATATGGTTTTTGTAATGGTGGTTTATATTCCGACTGGTCAGATGACTGGTATTATGAAAACAGTTATAATTGGGATTATCCAAGTAATATGTATGGAACAAGTTATATAAGGGCAGTAACATTGAACAATGGTGGAAGTTATGCATCTGCAGGTTCGTTATATGGAAAGGTAACAACAAGCAGTTCAAGTATAACACTTGCAACAGCAAGCCAAAGTTCAAGCAACCCATTTGCAGCATTCACAATGTCTAATTCAGAATTAACAGATTATATAGTAAAACCATCACAAGTAAGTTGGCAAAAAACAGAAAGTGCAGTTGCATCTGCAGGTTTTGATTATTTAACACCGAATGACGCATATGGGACTCCAAGCAGTGGAAGTTGGCGTTATGATTATATGAATTATTCATCAAAAACAGGCTACACAGCTTGGGCAAATGATTATATATGGTTACCAAGTATGTCAGAAACTGGTTATGGTACTGGAGCAAGAGGAATTTGGAAAATAAATTTGAATGAAAAAGCAAACTATGATGATTCTATTGGTTCTATTTCAGTAAGTGGGGCAGTAGGAAACAATAATAATTCTATTAATACCTGTGTCTACACATACTCCTGGCTGCGGTCCGGCTACGAAAATAGTGCTAACGTTGCTTCCTATCTGACTTCGTCGGGCTCTACCCTCGGCGGCGCCTTTGATGTTACCTCTTCTTGCGCTGTGCGTCCTGCGCTTCACCTAAATCTTAGTAAAGCAAATACATTAATCGATATCTCATCAGCGACAGTAAGTTTAAGTTCAAATTCATATACATATAATACAGCAACACAGGTGCCAACAATAACAGTAACCTTAAATGGTAAAACGCTTACAAGAAACACAGACTATACTGTAACATATCGCCAAGGTAGTGCAACTGGAACAGTGGTTTCAAACCCAATAAATGCTGGAACATATTATGTAGTAGTAACTGGGAAAGGTGCTTACAGTGGAACAGTAACAAGCAAGCCAAGTTACAGAATTAATAAATATAATTTATCCAGCGCAACGGCAACCTTATCACAAACAAGTTATACCTACGATGGCACAGCAAAAACACCAACAGTAACACTCCGGCGAAGTTCAATAACCATATCATCTAGCAACTATACAGTTTCATATAGTAATAACACTGAAGTTGGCGAAGCAACAGTAACAATAACAGCAAATTCTTCTTCAACTAATTATACAGGAACGAAAACTGTAAATTTCACCATTACAGCAATAGACATCTCATCAGCAACAGTAAATTTAAGTTCAAGTTCATATACATATAATGGTTCCACAAGAACACCAACAGTAACAGTTGCATTAAATGGGGAAACACTTACAAGAAACACAGACTATACTGTAACATACCGTCAAAGCAGTTCAAGTGGAACAGTGGTTTCAAACCCAATAAATGCTGGAACATATTATGTTATAATCACAGGAACAGGTAATTATAGTGGAACAGCAACAAGCAAACCAAGTTACAGAATTAATAAATATAATTTATCCAGTGCAACAGCAACTCTATCTCAAACTAGTTATACCTACGATGGCACAGCAAAAACACCAACAGTAACACTCCGGCGAAGTTCAATAACCATATCATCTAGCAACTATACAGTTTCATACAGCAATAACACAAACAAAGGGACAGCAACTGTAACTATAACAGCAAGGTCAACATCAACAAA
>CALWOV010000008.1 GCA_944383275.1 uncultured Clostridia bacterium | reverse complement strand
TATATGTTTGATTAGAAATCGATGAAACTGTGGTGTTAGACATATTCTTTGGGTTTACTGTGAATGTTCTTGTTGTGTTTACTGTTCCTGTGTAATTCCCTGTTCCTGTGATTGTTACATAATATGTTCCTGCGTTAACTATTCTTGATACCACTGTTCCACTTGCACTGCCTTTTCGGTATGTTACGTTGTAGTCCGTGCCTTTACTTAATGTTTTGGTTCCGTCTTTAACTGTTATGCTAGGTGTTAACGCACTTCCTGTATATGTTTGACTTGGAATTGTATTAACAGTTGCATTTGCTATGCTTTTTGGGTTTATGGTAAAGTTTACAGACTTTGTGCCGGTATAGTTACCTGTTCCGGTTATGGTAAAGGTGGCTTGCCCTGCATTAGTGTTATTTAAGTATGACCTTGTATAATCTGTTCCGTTTGTAAGTGTTCCAAGACTGCCATCTGTTACCGTTGGGGTTGGAGTGTGCGCTGAACCTGTGTAGGTTACATCTGCAATGCTTGCTATGGTTACACCACTTATGCTTTTTTTATTAACCACAAATGTTTGAACTGTGTTTACTGTTCCTGTGTAATTCCCTGTTCCTGTGATTGTTACATAATATGTCCCTGCATCTACTATGCTTGATACCACTGTTCCACTTGCACTACCTTTTCGGTATGTTACATTGTAGTCTGTGCCTTTACTTAATGTTTTTGTTCCGTCTTTAACTGTTATGCTAGGTGTTAACGCACTTCCCGTATATGTTTGGCTTGGGATTGTGTTAAAAGTTGCATTTGCTATGCTTTTTGCTGTAATGGTATAACTTACGGAAGTTGACCCTGTGTAGTTGCCTTTACCTGTTATGGTGATTGTTTTCCTTCCTATATTAATAGTATCGGTTGGATAGGACACTGTGTAATCGGTGTTTAAAATTAAAGTTTTTGAGCCATCTTGAATTGTTACTGTTGGAGTTATAGATGAGCCAGTGTAGGTATAATTAGATAACTCTGTAACTGTTGTGCTTGATATGTTTTTAGCCACAATTTCATAGGTTACATTTGTTGTGCCAACATAGTTGCCAATACCTGTGATTGTTATGGTTTTTAGACCTACATCTGTAGTGTTTGCTGGATATGAAACGGTGTAGTCGGTGTTTAACTGTAACACTGTAGTTCCGTCGCGCACGGTTACTGTTGGCTGAATTGAAGAACCTGTGTATGTTTGATTAGATATTGAATCTACTGTTATCCCACTGCTGAAATTCTTTTGATTTATTACATAATCTTTTGTTAAAGTTCCACTGCAATTACCACTTGCCGTTACTGAAACAGTTATTGTTCCTGCCGATGTAAAATCGGTCGTCGTGGCAGAGCCACGCCGATATGTTACCGAATATTCTGATGATGATAAAGTGTATGTGCCTGCTTTAACCGTTATTGTTGGTGGTTGCGCTTGCCCATTGTATGTTGTTGATGCTGGAGACAAAGTTAGGCTAGTTATTGCTTTTTGTGTTACTTGGAATGTTGTTGAAATGCTGCCCTTATAGTTTCCTGCACCTGTTGCTGTTACGGTGTAGGTTCCAACATTTCTTATGGTTGATGGAGAATATGAAAGAGTATAATCTGTTCCATAATTTAATGTCGTTCCATTATATTGAACTGTTACACTTGGGGTTAAATTAGAACCTGTGAACTCGATGTCATTTGCAGAAATAGACCCTTTCCCGTCATCAAGCGCGGCAGAGTTAAGATTTAGGTGAAGCGCAGGCCGCACGGCGCACGAAGTGCCAACAACATTGCCGTTGCGTAAAGAGCCCGACGGATACAGAAAGCAAGCACTGCGAGCAGAAAGTTCGCTGCCGGACCGCAGCCAGGAGTATGCCCGAACATATGTTCCATAACTATTATTGTTTGTTCCCACGCCACCAGTTAATTGGTCAGTAGTAGAACCATCATAGTTTGCTCGTTCATTCGCATTTACTCGCCAAATTCCACTTGTTTCACTGTAACCTGTTTCTGACATACTTGGTAACCATATATAATCATTTGCCCAAGTTGTATAGCCTGTTTTTGATGAATAATTCAGATATGAATGATACCATCTTCCACTGCTTGGGGTTCCATATGCATCATTTGATGTTAAATAACCCATTCTTGCAGAGACAACAGCACTTTCTGTTTTTTGCCAACGTACTTGTGATGGCTTTACTATGTATTTTCGTAATTCTGAACTAGACATTGTGAATGCTGCAAATGGGTTACTTGAACTTTGTTCTGCCGTTGCAAGAGTTATGCTTGAACTACTAGTTATTTCCCCATAATATGAGCCTGCAGATGCATAACTTCCACCATTATTCAATGTTACTGCCCTTATGTAACTTGTTCCATACATATTACTTGGATAATCCCAATCATAACTGTTTTCATAATGCCAGTCATCTGACCAATCGGAATATAAACCACCATCTTGAAATCCATAAAGTTCCCCTAGGTCGTCATTCCTGCCAGACCAGGCATCTTGTTCGTTGTTTGTTAGCCACAAGGTTGCGATTGTATTACCATCATTGTCTTTTGAAAGATATGTTACTATCCACTCTAAGCCGCCCAAAGTTACAACAACACTTTGCGAACTGGTTTTTGCACTGTAACCTGTTCCTGCACTTAGTGTTTTGCTTCTTATTGTTGCTGCAGTTGTTTCTCTGGTTGCCAATGTGTCAACATTGGAAATAGTGGCATTTGCATTTCCTGTTAAGTATTTATATAAGATATTTAAGTTTGTTTGATTAAATTTTTTTGTCGAGCTATTCCACAATTCACCAACGGTTACATAACTTGTTGTGTCATTATTTGCAATTGCTTTTACCGAATTTGTATTTTGAAAAGCCACAGCAAAAACTGTGGATAGACTAAACAAAAACAACATTAAAACTATTAACAAATTTTTTTGCTTTTTCTCAGTTTTAAATTTATTAAACATATATCCCCCAGTAAATTTTCTTTTGTGAATTTAAAAATCATTTTTTAATATGATTTTCCATAGATTAGTATATATTTTATTTTAATTATTATTAATATTAATCTATTAATTCCACTGCTATAAATAGATTTTAACATTTATAATTATAATTAACAAACAATTTAATAGTTTTATTAATAAAATTTTAAAAAATTGTTGAGTTATTTATATCAAAATTTATTTCGTAATATAATGTTAAATAAAAAAACGATTTTAATTTTTTCGCAGAAATGTTGGGAAAGTGTGCCCACGCCGAAGTTGTGGGCACGCGATTGCTTGTTTAACAAAAAAACTTTAAAATTAAAGTTAATTATACTCTTTTAATAAAAAACACCTATAAATTAAGAAATCTATGCGTAAAAAATCATTGCACACCACTTGCATAGTATTAAAAAAGCACCTTAAAACAAGGTGCTTTTTAATTATTAGTTTAATTAATTTATTTCAAAACTATTAAAGAATTGGTTTTGTTTCAAAAATTTCTTTAATTTTTGCCTCTACTTCTGCACAAACATCTGGGTGTTCTTGCAAATAATTTTTAACATTTTCTTTACCCTGCCCAATTTTTTCATCGTTATAAGAGAACCAAGAACCACTTTTTTGAATTATGTTGTTATCGATAGCAAGGTCTAGAATGCAACCAATTTTAGAGATACCTTCCCCAAATATAATATCAAATTCAGCAGTGCGCAAAGGTGGTGCAAGTTTGTTTTTTACAACCTTAACTTTTGTTCTGTTTCCAATTATATTTGCGCCATCTTTAATAACATCAGATTTTCTAACATCAAGCCTTACACTTGCATAGAATTTAAGCGCTTTTCCACCTGTTGTGGTTTCTGGATTTCCAAACATAACCCCAACTTTTTCACGCAACTGATTGATAAAAATTACACAGGCATTAGATTTATTTATAACTGCTGTTAATTTTCTTAATGCTTGGCTCATTAATCTTGCAAGTAAACCCACATGTGCATCACCCATTTCGCCATCTATTTCTGCCTTTGGTGTTAGGGCGGCAACCGAGTCGATAACAATTATATCAACAGCGCCACTGCGAACCAAACTTTCGGTTATATCTAAAGCCTGTTCACCATTATCTGGTTGTGATATATAAAGGTCATTAAGATTAACCCCTAATTTACCAGCATAAACCGGGTCTAGTGCGTGTTCAGCATCAACAAATGCTGCTGTGCAACCTTGTTTTTGGGCTTCTGCAATAACATGCAATGCAACTGTTGTTTTACCAGAAGATTCTGGCCCATAAATTTCAATTATTCTTCCCCTTGGCAAGCCACCTGTTCCAAGTGCAAGGTCTAAAGTTAAGCAACCTGTTGGAAAAACATCAACTTTTTGATGGGTGATTTCGCCAAGTTTCATTATAGAGCCTTTTCCAAACTGTTTTTCTATTTGAGCAATGGCTTGCTCTAGTGCTTTTTCTTTTTCGTTCATAATAAATCCTTTTAAATTGTTCTAATGTTCTAATTATACACTATTTTTGAAAAAATACAAATCATTTTGCTTAATTTTTTTCAATAGTTTAAAAAAGGCTGAATTTATTAAAATTTCTTTTACCACTTTTTCATTATGGTCAAAGTTAAATTTATAAACATGAATTGCAGTTCTATCACCTACTGCAATAAACGGCTTATTTAAACTGCCACTTAAAGACAATGCAATATCGCAATTTTGCTTTTCAAGCAATGTTGCACCAATTTCATAGGCAAATTCAATAGAATCTGGCGAATGACTTGAAATAAAGTTTGAACTTATACCTAAATCTTCAACATATTCGTTTTGATTATGTATTATTATGTTTTCACTTAAAAAATCTTCATAATTATATTTATTATCTAACAACTGATTTGCAAGTTCACCTTTTGTAAGTTTATCACAAATAGAAATTTTAATTTTTCTTAACTGTAACAATTCAATTAGTTTATTTTTTAATGAATCATCATTATCGGAATAAATATAATCGTTAAAAGTTTCGTATAATGTTCTTATATAAGTATTAAACTGAGTTGTATCGACTGCGTTATCTGGAACAAAAATGTTTATTTCACAATCAAGAAAAGCCGAAAAAATGCTTAAAACAACATAATTTGGTTTTTCTATTTTACTAATAATTTCTTTAACATAAATTGAATCTAGACCAAACGTTTTGATTTTTATATTTGTATGTTCTGGATAAAAAAATGTTTTTAACTCATTATCATTTAAAAAATTTTGTTGCATATTATCCATAAAAACAACAAAACACTTTCTGTTTCCGTTATCCCACAGATAACCAAAATTCATTTTAAATTTGTTTGTTTGATAGTATGAATTCAAACATAAAAACAATTCATCTAAGTTACTAGATGAATTTAAAACAATTATTGAAAAAGTGGTTAATTCATTAGTAATTTTGTTTAAACTTGACTTTAAATCTTTAAATATGGTTGTTTTATCAATTTCTACACCACATTGAGATAAAAATCGGTTTATTTTTATATCAAAATTTTCATAATAATTAAACAATTCTTCTTGTTGTGTTATTATTATAAGGTTACCTTTCATATTTTTTCTTCTTAATTGTTTTCTTTTTCTTCTATAACTGTGTTTTTTTGTTTTTGTTCAACTTCATTATTATTTGAATTTTGTTGTTCTTTTATTTGTTCTTCTTTCTTTTTTTCTTCTAATAGTTTTTTATTTTGAACTGTATAATCTATTGCAGACCAGATCGTTATGCCTGTTGCTATGGCAAAAATTGTGTAAGATATTATTTCTAAAACTAAAATAATTGTTGACCAAGCGCCATAAGTTAATTCTGCTGCATAAAGCCCTGCAACCACCATAAAAGTTGGAATGTAGATGTAGTGAAATATTGCTTTAAGTTTTCCACTTAATGTTGCTGCAAAAACTATGCCTTTTGTTGAACCAATTTGTCTTAATGCGTTAACTAATATATCTCTTGCAATTAGCACAGCAAGCCCAATTATTCCGAACGGTTGCACAATAGTTTGGTCAACAACAATAAGCATAAGTCCACAAGTTAGCAAAAGTTTATCGGCTATTGGGTCTAGCAATTTCCCAAGGTCTGTAATTTGTTTTCGTGAACGCGCAATTTTTCCGTCTAATCTATCAGTTAATGCTGCAACTATGAAGATAACAGCCGCTATAAATTGCCCTATTCCATAAGGTATAAATGTTGCAAGATAAAAGAACATCATTATAGGAACAAGTGCAATTCGCAATATTGATAATTTATTTGGTAAATTCATATAATTCTCCCTGTAAATCAAATTTATTAACAATATTATTGATTAGTATATTATAAAAATCTCCAATTTGTAAATCTTTGTTAGATGACACAAAAACAACTGTATCTATATTAGGAGAATTATATTGACTTCTTCCTATATAAGTGTTTTTATCAATTTGCTCTTCTATAACAACTTCTAGCACTTTATTAATATACTTTTCATTTATTTTTTCAACTTTATTCTCTTGAATTGTTGCAAGTTCATTTGCTCTTTCTTGTGCAATTTTCTTTGAAACTTGAGGCTTTAAATTGTATGCCTTAGTATCCTTTTCACGCGAATAAGTGAAAAAACCTATGTGGTCAATATCATTATTAATAATAAAATTCTTCAAAGTATTAAATTCTGTTTCAGTCTCACCCGGTAAGCCTAAAATAAAACTTGTTCTTATGGCTATATCAGGAATTTTTGTTTTTAACTTATTTAATAAATTAAGCATTAGTTTTTGATTGCTTGCTCGGTTCATAGATTTTAATATATGGTCATCTGCATGTTGAAAAGGAATTTCTATGTATTTGCAAATTTTAGGATTAGTAGCAATTTCATTTATAAGTTCATCATTAACAAGTTCTGGATAACAATAATGCAATCTTATCCATTTTAATCCTTCAATTTGCGAAATTTTCCTTAATAAATCAACAAGTGCATATTTTTTATATAAATCTATTCCATATTTTGTAACATCTTGAGCAACGATTATTATTTCTTTTGCGCCCCTGCTTACCAACACTTTTGCTTCACTATAAAGTTTTTCAATGGGTTCAGATTTAAACCGCCCCCGAATTAATGGTATGTTACAATATGCGCAATTATTCGAACAACCTTCAGCAATTTTTAAAAATGCATAATGTTTTGGTGTGGTTAAAACTCTATCAAACTCTGTTATAACATTATTATGTGGGCATTTTACATTATATAGATTTAAAATTGCATCTAATATTTTATCTTCGCTGTTAGTTCCTAAAAAGCAATCTACTTCAGGCAATGCATTTTCAACTTCATCTTTAAACTTTTGTGGTAAGCACCCCATAACAATCAATTTTTCGCAATTAGTATTTTTATAATCTGCCATTTCTAAAATTGTTTCAATGCTTTCTTTTCTTGCCGATTCTATAAAAGCACAAGTATTCACTATTAATATATCAGCATCTTCAGCGTTTGCTGTTAAAGTGAAGCCGAAGTTGGTTAATCTGTATAGCACCTTTTCGCTATCAACTCTGTTCTTATCACAACCTAGCGATATTAAGCCAATTTTTTTCTTGCATAATTCTTCTTTAGTCATTTTAAGTTTATTCTCCTGTGCCGAATAATTCTTCATATTTCTCTTTCGAGATTAATATGGTTCTTTTCTTATTACCTTCTTGCTGTGGTGATATAAAGCCTGCTCGTTCCATTTGGTCAACAATACGCGCTGCTCTTCCATAGCCAACTGCGTATCTTCTTTGTATTAATGATATTGAGCCTTGACCACTTTCTATAAACTCAAGTAAAACCCTTGGAAGTAATGGGTCAAACTCGTTACTTGGTTCAGAAGTGTCGCCCCCTTGTCCGTTTTCGTTTTTATCTCCGTTTAACACAGTTTCTGTTATATCATCATCAAAACTTGATTCGTTATGCTCTTTTATAAACTCTATAATATTAACAACTTCATTAACATCTACAAACGGACATTGTATTCTAAGTGGCTCATTTAACTCTTGTGGGAAATAAAGCATATCACCACGACCAAGCAATTTCTCTGCGCCACCTTGGTCTATGATTGTTCTAGAGTCGTTGTAACTTGAAACAGCGAATGCTATTCTTGCTGGTAAGTTTGCTTTTATTGTTCCTGTTATAACATCGATTGATGGTCTTTGTGTTGCAAGTATAAGATGAATACCTGCGGCTCTTGCTAACTGCGTTAGTCTTTTAATTTTGTCTTCTAGTTCACGGCTTGCCGTCATCATAAGGTCGGCAATCTCATCTATTATAATAACAATATAAGGAAGTTTTGGTTCTTCACCACGATATACTTCTTGTAAACTGTTAAACTCTTTAAAGTTTCTAACATGTTTAGTAGCAAACAATTCGTATCTTCTATTCATTTCCTTAATAGCCCAATCTAATGCGTTTAATGCTTGTTGTGGTTCGTTTATTGCTTTTGGAATTAACATATGTGGTAAATAATTGTAAGTTACAAACTCTACGCGTTTTGGGTCTATTAAAATAATTTTTAAGTCTTCTGGCCCTAATCGGTATAACAAACTGATTAATATAACATTAAGGCACACACTTTTACCTGAACCTGTTGAACCAGCAACAAGTAAGTGAGGCATTGCCGCTAGGTCACAAAACTTATTTTCGCCTGCAATATCTTTACCTAATGCAAAAGTTAATGGTGCTTTACTGTCGGCAAACTCTTTAGAAGAAATTAAATCTTTTAAACCTATTGTTGCAACTTTATGATTTGGCACTTCTACACCAACAAGGTTTTTACCTGGAATTGGCGCTTCCACCCTTACGCCTTTTGAACTTTCAAGCATCATTGCAAGGTCATCGCTGTGCTGTGTTACTTTCTTAACCGGAATTCCTGCTGGCATTTGAAGTTCATACCTTGTAACAGCAGGTCCGTGTGTTATTCCAAGCACTTTTGCTGGAATTTTGAAACTTTCAAGCGTTTCTTCCAAAACTTCTGCTTTCTTTTGAAATTGGTCTGTATCTGCTTGTAATTGAGAACTTTCAACTGTTAGCAAGGAAATTGGTGGTTTAACATAAGGCGAAGGCTTTGTATATTTAGTTGTTGGTCTGTCAGTTGGTTGAGTTTGTTGAATTTTAATTTGTTCTGGTTTTTTGTTGCTTATTCTGTTTTCATTAAATCTTAAGTTTCGGCTTCGTCTGTCATCAAGATTAGATATGTGATTATTATTTGAAGATGATGGTGGAGCGATTATTTCGTTTATATTATCTTCTTCAAGATTTATATTTAAAAGTTCTTCAACTGTTTTTTCAACAGATTTTTCCACTTGATTTTCGTGCGTATGTGTTTCGTTGCGATTTTCATTTTCTGTTGATAAATTTTTGTTAATATTTTCAATATTTCGTCTGTTAAAATTATTTCTATCAAAAGTTTGTTCTGAATGATTGTCTAAATTTCGAATATTAGTATTTATTTTATTTTCTTCATGTTCTTCATTTCGATTGTTTAATCTGTTGTTTTGCTGTGCATCAAACCTGTTATTTGGTTGAGCTTCAAATTTATTATTTTGTTGAGTATCATAATTATTTCTATTGAAGTTTGACGTTTCTTTATGCTGTTCAAATCTAGAAACATCAATTTTATTTTGGTCTTCATGCACAAAGCGTGCTGGTCTTGATGCTGTTGTAAAAACAGGTTTTTCTTTTTCTTCCTGTTTTCTTTGCGCCACAAGTTCATTAATTGAATAAGTTTTATTTTCTGAACTGCTTGTTTTTGGTTTAGAGTTGTTTTTGATATTCTCAATAAATTCTTTTCCCCAAATGTTTACAGCAACTTCATCATCACCTGCTGCAAGTTGTTTTAGATGTTGTAATTTTTGCTCGTAATCAGATAAATTTGCTTGCTTTTCTTCTTCTTGAATTTTGTTCAAAGTAATTTTAGGTTTTGGTTCTGCTTTAACTGGTGTTTCAACAGTTTCTAACTCTTCAGTGTCTTCTTCATCAACAGTTTCAACAATTTTTTCTTTTTTTGACTTTTTAGAAGGCAATGTCATAGTTCGTTGAGCAACTTGCTTATATTCTTCAAGTTTTAAGAAATGGTCAATTACAAAACCAGCACATATTACAAGCACAATTCCAAGGAAAATGTATGCACCAACTATATTTAAACCTGCTGTTAAAGCATAGGCAATAAGCCCCATTAAAAGCCCACCAGCAGTGTTTTTATTTTCATAACACGAAACAAGATATTCACCATAAGAACCACTTGGTGTTGCAAATATTAATTGAAACAAGCAAATAAATGCTAAAAACAATGTTATTGCAGTAAAAATGTATACTTTTGCAACCACATAGCGTTTTTTAAGCATAAGTGCAACGCCTAGCAATGCTGTTAAAATTAAGATAGGATAAGCACATAAGCCAAAAGCACCTAATACAAAACTTCGTATTGGTGCTAAAAACCTTGTTATTAAGCAAAACAAGATAACTAATGATACAACTAAAATTGCAATTCCAACCTTTTTTCTTGTTGAATAATTATCTTGTTCGCCTATGTTTCGAGAAGTATAATTTGCCAATTATTTTACCTCTTTAAAAATTCTTTAATTAATGTTTGCCAAACTTAAAACATATTACACAGCAAAATAGATTTTGTTTAACTTAATAAGTTTATCATAGTGTTTAATTTATCACAAACATTTTAAAGAATTTATTTAATATTATTATTAAAAGTTTTGCTTTTAAAAACTAATATTTTTTGAATAAAACTTATAACAATTTTAAAAAAGAAGCCTTAAATAAACAAAAATTTACCTTTTTACTAATAAATTATTTTAATATAATATAAAAAATTTCCATTAATTTACTTTTTATGTTCTCAATAATTATATTATCGGAAGTTTTGTCTGAATGCACACGAAGCAAAACGAGTGTATATTCAAGCAAAACTGATGTTAATTCAAACAGTGATGCCGTTGGAACAACGGGTTTGCGTTTAGCAAATTGGTTTGTGAACATCGTGAGCAAAACAACATCACATAGTTTATATTATCGGAAGTCGAACCAAGCACAACTTTAGTTGTATTTGAGTGAGACTGATGTTCATTCAAACTGTGATGGTGGGCAAAGCACGCAAATTCGTTAGAATTTATTAAAATTTTATGTTAGTAAAATTTTAACATCACATAGTTTATATTATAAATTTAAACTTAAGCCCAAATATCAAGTGGATTTAAAGTATCTTCTTTGGCAACAACACTAACAATATATTTTTTATTTGTAAAGTAATCTTTTGCCATATTATTAACATCTTCTAAAGTTACACTGTCTATATATTTAAATGTTTCGTCAATATTATAATCTTTTTTAAGATATAGTTTATTGCTTACCATAGACAAAACTAAAGTGAAAGTTTTTTCATCATTCATTGCAAGTGATGTTTTAAAAGAACTTTTTGCAAGTTCTAATTCACTTTCGGTAATATTTCCTGTTTCCATTTCTTTAAAGGTTTCTTTAACAAGTTCTAGTGCTTTTTGCGCTTTATCTTTATTACAAGTGAAATCTAAAGTGTTTAATTTTATATCTTTTAACAAGAAATAACTTGATGATACGCCATATACTAAACCATTCTTCTCACGCAAGTTTTGACTTAAACGAGAACATAGCGAGCCACCCATTATTTGTAAAAGAATATTTTCTGTATAGTATGTTTTTAAATCTTGTTTTTGCCCTTTTAATGCTGCCATTAAATAGAATTGTTCTGTATCGCGTTTTGTAAATACATATTTATTTTCATTTAAATCAAGGATTAATTCTTTATCTTCAAACTCTTGTGCTTCTTCTTGAGTTTTTATATTATTTACAAAATATTTTTCTGTTAACTTCTCAATAGTTTCAAAAGGTATGTCACCTGCTGTTATTATAATAGTTCTACCTGTTGTATAGAATTTATCGTGTAGTCTGTGCAGTGTTTCGCTTGTAGCACTTTTTACCACTTCCTTGGTTCCTATAACCGAGTGTGCAAGTTGAGAGTTCTTAAACAATTCTTCCATACAAACATTAAATGATGTTGTTCCGTGCTTGTCTGCATAATAATCTATTTCTGAGCAAACTGTTTCTCGTTCTGGCGTTAAATCATCTTCCTTATAAAGTGGAAAGCAATAGCAATCTGAAAGCACATTAAAACATTTTTCAACATTTGTGTTTAAAGTGCTTATATAAAATCTTGTATATTCTCGTGAAGTTTGTGCGTTATAATAGCCTAATGACTCTAAATCATATAAAACTTCTTTGGTTGTTCTTGTTTTTGTGCTTTTAAAAAACATATGTTCAAGAAGATGCGCTAAACCCTCTTCACCTTTCTCTTCATCACGAGAACCAAAAATTGTATAGACCATTAAAGTAAAGCTTTTTACATTAGGTAATTGCTTGTGCATAAGTCTTAAACCATTGCTATAATTCTTTGAATTTATCATAATAAATTTCTCCTTTGATTTAATAACATAATTTTTGACTAAATTATATATTTTAGTATAAATCAACCCCCTAAAAAAAGCAAGTAAAATGATAGTCATTAACTATGCAAACAAAATTAAAATTAACTATATTACGCATTATTTTGTAAATCTTATAGACTTTATTACTTGATTAAAACACTGTTTAAAATATAAAATTATATTATATTTAATAAAACTAAATTTAAACTTTAGGCAATATTTTGAGTTACTGTTGTTAAAGTAAAACCTTGATTTTGCAGTTTTTCTATTATGGTCGGCAATGCTTCTGCTGTGTTAAGCGTTGGATGCATTAAAATTAATTCGCCATTTTGAATATTGGTTGTAGCACGCTGAATTATTAAATTTGTATCGTGGTCTCGCCAATCTATTGTGTCTTTGCTAAATAATATTGTTTTATAACCAAGATTTGTGGCTACCTTTACGGTAATATCATTATACGCCCCCGATGGTGGTGCAAAAAGTGTCATATTTTCACCTGTATATTCTTTTACAAGTTTATGTGTTGCCATAATTTCGGTTGAATTTTGAGCATAATTCAGTTTATCGTGGTCTTTATGGAAAAAACCGTGATTACCTATTTCGTGACCATCATTTACTATTTGTAAAAACAATTCTGGGAATTTATTCACCCAAGTTCCACCAACAAAAAAAGTTGTTTTTATATTATTATCTTTTAATGTTTTTAGCATATTAGGAAGATACTCGTTACCCCAATAAACATTTATCATTAAACTTACGCATTTTTGTTCTGAATTACCCCTGTAATATAAATTTTCAGATTGTGGTGCAAAAACACTTTTTACTCCATTATTTAAAGTTAATGCAAAAAGTCCACCAAGCATTGCTACTATAACCAAATTTACCGATATAGAATAAGTTAATTTTTTTAATTTTGTTTTGTCCATAATTATAATTTATGTTTAATTTTTATTAAATATGAAATTATATAAAATTAAGAGCAATATTTCTTTAAATGCCCATAGTAAAGACACAACTCTTCGTAAAAACAATACGCATAATACTTGCATAGTATATAAAAAACACAGTTTTCTACTGTGTTTTTACTGTTTTTTTAGATATTATAATTTAGAAATTAATTTTAAATTTACCCTGTTTTTGTCATCAATTTCTATTACTTCAACTTTAACTTTATCACCTAATGCCAAGACATCTTCTACTTTTTCAATGTGATTTTCACTTAATTTTGAAATATGTATTAACCCTTCCTTATTGAAACCAAAAGTTATAAAAGCACCAAAGTTTGTTATTTTTGTTACAACACCTTCAAATACTCTTCCTTTCTCGGCTGGGGTTACAATTTCCAAAATTATATTTTTTGCCTTAATTGCCATTTCTTTATCAGTTGTTGATATTGTTGTTTTTCCGTCTTCGCCTAAATCAATTGTTGCACCGGTTGCTTCTATAATTTTATTAATAACTCTGCCACCCTTTCCAACAACTTCACCAATTTTTTCTGGGTCTATGTTGAAAGTAATAACCTTAGGGGCATATTCCGATAATTCTGCGCGATATGTTGGTAAAACTTCTTTCATTTTGTTTAATATAAACTCTCTTCCTTGTTTAGCCTGTATAAGTGCCTTTGAAAGTATTTCTTTGTTTATACCTTTTATTTTTATATCCATTTGTATTGCTGTTATACCTTTGCTTGTTCCTGCAACTTTAAAGTCCATATCACCAAAGAAATCTTCTTCTCCTTGAATATCGGTTAAAACAACAACCTTATCAGAGTTACTGTCTTTCATAAGCCCCATAGCAATTCCACTTACTGCAGCCTTTATTGGAACGCCTGCGTCCATAAGCGCAAGGCAAGAACCACAAACTGCCGCTTGAGAAGTTGAACCATTACTGCTTAAAACTTCGGTTACTGTTCTTATTGCATAAGGAAATTCATCTTCACTTGGTAAAACCGGTTCAATGGCCCTTTCAGCAAGCGCGCCGTGCCCAATTTCTCGCCTTCCCGGTGATTTTAATGAACGAACTTCGCCAGATGCGTATGGTGGCATATTATAGTGATGCATATATCTTTTTTCTTCTTCCGTAGTGTCAATTCCTTCAATTTTTTGTGCTTCGCCCAATATGCCTAAGGTTGCCGTGCTTAAAACTTGGGTTCTGCCACGAGTGAATACTGCACTGCCGTGAACCCGTGGAAGCAAGCCTACTTCACACCAAATTTCTCTTATTTCATCATATTTACGCCCATCAATTCTGATTCCTTTATTTAAAACTCTATCACGGACTATGCTTTTTGTAATTTGGTATATTTCGCCGTGAATAATAAGTTCAGAATCTGGGTATTGCTGTTTAAAGTGTTCTTGAATATTTTCTTCTACTTTTGCTAGTTCTTCTTTTCTTGTTAAATTATCTATAATAGACACTGCTTTTTCTATTATTTTAAAGCCATAATCATATACTTTTTGTTTTAAATCTTTAATTTCATCAGTATCTTCTTCAACTTTAAGTTTTTCTGGTTTAACAAAATTTATAATTTGCTGTTGAAATTCCACTTGCTTTTTAATTTCTTCGTGTGCAAACATAATTGCTTCAAGCATAACTTCTTCACTTACTTGATTTGCCCCTGCTTCTACCATAGTGATGGCATCTTTAGTTCCACTTACTGTAACATGTAAATCACTTTTTTCTTTTTCTTCACAAGTTGGATTTATTATAAACTTATCATCTATAAGCCCAACCACAACTGAACCTGTTGGGCCTTCAAAAGGTGCTTTAGATATTGACAAAGCCACAGAACTTCCCAGCATTGCAAATGGTTCTGGTGGGCAATCGTTCTCTGCAGATAACACAGTTGCGACAACGGTTATATCATTATGAAAATTTTTAGGAAATAAAGGTCTTAGGGGTCTATCTATAAGTCTTGCAACTAAAATTGCGTTATCTGTGGGTTTACCTTCACGGCGTCTATATCCACCTGGTATTTTACCAACAGCATATAACTTTTCTTCATAATCGACACTAAGTGGCAAAAAATCGACACCTTCCCTTGCATTTTCTGCAACATTCGCGTTAATTAATACAACTGTGTCTTGACATTTTACTATACAACTTCCACTGCTTTGCTGAGCGTATTTCCCTATTTCAACAGAAACTTCTTTATTGCCTATTGTTGTTTTAAAAATTTTGTTTTCTACCATAATTTAACCTCTGAATATATTTTAAAAAACAAAGGTGGATATAAAAACTATATATCCACCTTTTTAAACCAATTATCTTATACCGAGTTCATTTTTAAGAGCACGGAATTTTTCAAGGTCGGTTTTTTCAAGGTATCTTAATAAACCTTTTCTTTTACCAACCAATTTTAAAAGCCCACGACGAGTGTGGTTGTCTTTTGGGTGTGCTTTTAAATGCTCTGTTAAATGTTGAATACGGTTTGTTAAAAGCGCAATTTGAACTTCTGGAGACCCTGTGTCTCCTTCTTTACGCTGAAATTTAGCAATTACATCTTGTTTTGCTTGCATTTTTATTCTCCTTTATAATTAAATTAGCCAACAACAGAGTAAAACGAGGAGTAGCCGTTTAACTATGTTGTGGTATAAGTATATATTAGCACAAAATTATGAAAAAGTAAAGAGTTTATTTAAAAAACTCTGCTTTTTTGGACAATATCTCATCAATTCCAAAAACATATTGGGACATATCTTGTGGATTTTGCAAATAAGTTCTTTTATTTTCAAGGTTGTTAACAATCATATTATCAACACTTGTTCCACAAGCAAGAACGGTTGAAATTTCATCAACAAGGTCGTGCATTACTCGGCATTGCTTTTCTGGAATAGAATATCCTACATTTTCAAAGCAGCCATTTTTGGTTTCACTGCAATAAACAAAATAAGGTTTATATCCTCTTTTAACCATAAAATTATGAGAAAATTCTAGTAGTTCACGCAAGTCAGAAATCTGTTTTTTGTCGGTAAGTGGCATTTTTTCATCAATAAACCGACATTTTTTAGCATATAAGTCAATATTACTTGCACCAAGTTCAACTGCAAGTTCTAAATTTCTCTTCAACTGCAATTCTCTTTCATCAAGCAAACCAACAACAAGTTCAAAACTTGTTTCAAAACCATAGGCAATAATTAATTTATAGGCTTCATATATTTCTTTAAATTCAAACCTGCGACACAAATGTCTTAAACTTACAGTATTAAAGGTTAAATTATTTATTATAATTCGTTCAACATTATATTTTTTTAAAATTGCAAGTTTTTCTTCGCTGACAAAATCTGGAGAACCCAATTCAATGGTTATTTGCCCAAAAGCATAGGAAACTTGCTTTAAAATTTCATCTATTTTATCAGGTTCTAATGCTAAAATATTACCCAAAATAATCACATTTTGAACTATATAACTTTTTTTAAATATAATTTCTCTTGCCTGTAAAATTTCTTTTAATAGTGCTTCATAGTAGTATGGGTAAATATCACCATTTTTACTTTTTTCATATATCATTCGATTACAGTTAAAGCATTTCCACATACAAAAAGGAATATTTACTAAAAGATTGATTTCTTTATCATTTTTAACAAGTTTATCTTGAAAATCTAAAGTTTCAGTTAATAATTCAGCCTTATTTCTATCTAGTTTTAAATCGAAATGTAAATGATTTACAAGTTTATCAATAGGTGTGTTTTCGGTTTTTTGTAACTCTTCTAATTTTTTTACTGGACTTTTACAACGGAAAAAATCTGTCCACGGACAGATTGAGTAATCTTTTTGTGCTGGTGTGATTTTAGGCAATCTTCTTGGCATTGATTTTTTCCTTTTAATTTTTATTCAAAATTTAAATTTAGTATTAAATTAATATGATTTCATAATTAATTCTAATTTATTATAAAAATGAGATTTTTCAAGTTTACTTGTGGCGCCACTGTTTATTTCAATAGAAAACTCACCAATATTTGAATTTACAGAGATAATTCCTAGTTGTAAAAATGTGTTTAAACAAACCACAAATTGCACATAATTAATATCTTTATAATTCTTTTTTAATTTATTAAAATAGTTAAAATCATCAAACCCCACAAGTTTTTGTTTATTGGCTGACTTAAATATATTAAAATAATTTCCAAAAGTTTTGCGTGATAAATCTATCATTTTGAATGGTGTATAAAGAAATGGTGAATTTTGTGGAATATATATTTTTGCATTAGTGCATTTATTTAGATTTACAATATACCCTTCATCAAGAACGCTATCAAGTAATATAATTCGGTTAAAATTTGAAAAATCGTTATTTAAACTTGGACATAAGCAAATTGTGTTGTAACCATTTGAATTTGTTAAATATAAATATTCAAAGCATACTATATTTTTTTCAAAAATACTGCTATCTACAAAATTTTTATAACTTTGCAATGTGTTTGCTATAATTAAAGTTCCATAGCAACTTGACTGTTCAAACAAAATATTATCTAAATCATCTTTATTATAACTGATAAAATCTGGCTTTTGCCCTAAAGATGACAAAGCAAGTTGCTTAATGTACTCACCCCCTATTCGTTCTGCACTTACATTAGGAGATTTATTTATTTGAATTTGGTTTATTATTCCCTTACAATTTTTTACGCCACGATACACATCTACATGCAACTCTGCAAGACAATCTTTTTCAGAACTTTGGCTTATAAGATTATAAAGTTTAGGCGAATTGAATGCAAGTAATGTTAATGACGGTAATTGAACAGTTATATGATTGGGATTATTTTTCATTGGATTACATGTGCTTTTATCAAACTGAAATCGAAAAACAGGAACAGGATTTTGGCAGCCAAAAGGTTCTAGCTTATCAAATGCTGTGATATAATCGGCATTTATATCTTCTACATTAACATCTAAATCGTATTCACACACGGGAATAAAAATGTTTTCTGGAAATTTTGTTTCTACAAGTTTATTTAACCTTGAAGCAAACTCGTTAAACTTACTTTTCTCTATTGCCATACCAGCAGCCATAGTGTGCCCGCCAAAACTGTCTAAAATATCGCTTAATTCAGTTAATAAAGAATGAATATTTATTCCTGCAACACTTCTGCAAGACCCCTTTAATAGATTACCTTCAGCCCCTAATAAAAAAGTAGGTCTTTTATATTCTTCTGCTATTCTTGCGGCAACTATACCAAGTATTCCTATATTCCAATTGTCTTTCGCTAGCACAATAACTTTATAGTTTGCAAGATTAATCTTCTTTAACTCTGCAACACAGTCGGCATATACAAGATTGCATATATCCTGCCTTTCTGTGTTATATTCAAGAAGTTGTGTTATAAGTTTTTGTAGAACTGTTCTGTCTTTCTCTAAATATAATTTTAAACTGTGCATTGCGTCGCCCATTCTTCCTGCTGCATTAATTTTGGGCGCAAGTTTGAAACTTACTTCTTGGCTTGTTATTTGTTTTGAAAGTTTTAATTCTTTTGCAAGCATAACAATTCCAAGAGGAAATTCGTTCATTGGTCTTTCGAGTCCATATTTAACTATTGCCCTATTCTCGTCAAGCAAAGGGACTATATCTGCAACTGTTGCAATTGCTGTTACAGGCAAATATTTTTTTGCATATTCACGATTTTCCATTGCTTCGACAAGTTTAAAAGCAACACCTGTTCCACATAATTCTTTAAACGGATATTTTTGATTAGGTTTTTTAGCATCTATTACCAAGCAATCTGGTAATTTTTCTGGGCAATCATGGTGGTCGGTTATTATTACATCTACATTTTTTTGTTTAATATATTCAACCTCTTCCCAACAACTTATACCACAATCGACTGTTATAATTAAATCTGGGGCAAAGCCTGAACATATTTTGTCTATTGCATCTATAGTTAAACCATAACCATCAATATAACGGTTTGGCAAAAAAACATCAACATTAACGCCTTTTGATTTAAAATAATCTAGCAAAATATAACTTGCACTTATGCCATCTACATCATAATCGCCAAATACCAATATTTTCTTTTTATTATTAATATAGTATTTTAATTTATCAACAACAGCACGCATATCATCTAACAAAAATGGGTCGTGTAAATCATTTAGTGAGGGATTTAAAAAAGCATTAATTTGTTCATCTTGATTAAAACCTCTTAATAACAAAAGTTCTGCAACAGGTTCTGTTACAGAGAATTTTTGTGATATGTGTTTAATTTTGTTAATATCAGTTTTAACTTCTGTTTTTTGAAATTTCATAACTTTCCTTTTAACTGAAAAACAGCCCCTTTAAAAAGGGCTGACTTTTCATTATTTCGATTCCTTAACAGGAGTTGCAGTTGTTTCTACAACATTTATTTTTGTAAGGTCTATATCTTCAATTTTACCCTTTGAATCTTTACGCTTATTAAGTTTTGTGTGATTCATAAAGGTTGCCCATAATGGAGCAGAAATAAATACAGAAGCATATGTTCCCACAACTAGCCCAAGTAAAATAGGAATTATAAATTCACGAATAGAATCTACACCTATTATTGCAAGCATAAATACTGCAGCAATAGTTGTTATTGATGTTCCAAAAGTTCTAGTAAGGGTTTGCCTTATAGATAAATCGGCTATTTCAACATTAGAAATATCTTTTAACGATGGTTTTTTCAAGTTTTCTCTTACACGGTCAAAAACAACAATGGTGTTGTTAATAGAATAACCCATAATTGTTATTAATCCAGCAATAAACGCACTGTTTACTTCAATTCTAAAAATTATTACAAATGCGCACATCATAAGAACATCGTGAACAAGAGTGATGATTGCAGATAAACCACTTACAAGTTCAAATCGAATTGCAATATAAATTAACATTACAATTATAGCAATTAACAGTGCAAGAGCTGAGTTTAAAAGCAAATCACCACTTGCAGTTGCACTTTTAGATTCTGCTGGTAAAACATTATATTCACCATTAAAAGCATCATTTATAAGTGTTTGCAGTTCAGTGTTTAGTGCTGCCATTTCGGAATCTGTAAGGCCTGCTTTATTTTGATATTGAACTTGCAAAGATAAATCAGAGCCTGTTCCTACTTTTTGTATTTGAGATACAGTTAAACCTTCTTGAGATAAAATGTTTGTTATAGTTGAAGACATTTCATTATAGGTGTCGCCTTCATCAAGTTCTTCACCCACTTCTATTTCAACGATGTTACCACCAGTAAAATCCATTCCTAGATTAAAGCCCAAAGTGCAAAGCATTATAAAACCAATTAATAATATTGTTCCACTAAAAATCCAAAAATATTTTGAAAGTTTAGATGGCTTAAACTTTGTGCTTTTAAAATATTCGCCTAACTTTCCAAGACTTTTTTTATTTGTTGCATTATTTTTGGACATCGCTAGCCACCTCTCTTTTCAAAGAATATTTTTTAGCATTGGTGCTGTTGATTGGATAATACATTTTTAATAATCCACGAGTTATTACAATTGAAGAGAACATAGAAAGAACAATACCAATAAGCAATGTCATTGCAAAACCTTGAATTGAACCTGTTCCAAATATAAGCAATATTACAGCAGCCAAGATTGTTGTTATGTTAGAGTCTAGAATTGCTGGCAATGCACGCTTAAAACCAGAATTTATAGATGGTTCTAATCGTTTTCCATAAGCATATTCTTCTTTAATTCTTTCGAATATAATAATGTTTGCGTCTATTGCCATACCTATTGAAAGAATGATACCGGCAATTCCTTCCAATGTTAATTGAACGATTGGTATTGCTTGAAGGAAGAACATAAATAGAATAATATAGAAGCATAAAGCAAAGTTAGCAATCCAGCCCATAACTCTGTAACGCCAAGCCATATAGATAAACATAAGAATAATACCTATAATTCCAGCAATAAGACCAAGCCTTAACGCGTCAACACCTAAGGTTGCACTTATAACAGAGTTTTCAACTAAAGTTAAATCTACTGAAAATGTTCCACTCATAATTTGCAACGCAAATGCTTCAGCATCTTCATATGTTGATGAACCTGAGATAAATGTTGAACCACCTGCAATAGCAGAATTTACAGTTGGAGCAGAAATTATTTGGTCGTTTGAATAGATATAAATTGTTCCCCCAACATTTTCGCTAGTTAAATTATAGAAAAGTTGAGATCCTTCGGCGTTAAAATTAACAACTACACCATATTCAAAGCCTTCAGAACCTTGTTGATATGAAGCATAAACATCTGTTATATGTTCACCAGTTAAAACTGCTTCGCCATCTTCTGTTGCCCTAAATTCTAGCGTTGCAGGTTCACCAATAAGTTCAAAAATTGCTTCTGGGTCATCAACATCTGGCACTTCAACACGAATATTTCTTCCTTGTTGAATAGAAACAACTGCTTCACTATAACCCTCACTGGTTAAAATGCTTTGCAATCTTGATACTGTGGCATTAAGGCGAGAATCGAAATTTGGCTCGCCATCATCTTCTGCTTGATATACTGCCAAAACCCCACCCTTTAAATCTAGGCCGAGTTTAATTGAATTGGCAAAGCCATTATAAACATAGTTTGTAAATGGCACTTCAAATTGGCAAAAAGTTAAAACAAAGCCAATTACCATAAACACTATTAAAAATATATATCTTTTAATTGCTGTCGGTTTATTCATTAAGTTTTCTCCTTGTAGATAGTTTTTATTATATATCAACTTCTTATTTAAGTCAATTAATTTTTATTGGAATTTTGCACTTGTTTTTAAAAGATTATTGACAATTTTTTAAAATTATAAAAAACAAAGCTATTATTTTTTAATATTTTTAACAATGATTTTTAAGTATAAAATTCATAAATAATAACCATAGGTCATATATTAAACTAAAAATCAAAGGAGAATTTTATGTCATCAATAAAAACACTGGATAAGAAATCATCTGTTACATTAAACATTATTAAGGGGGCGTTCTGGGGTGTTGCTTTTTCACTTGTTTGTATTCTAATTTTTGCCTTTATTCTTAAATATACAACCGTTTCTGAAAGCATTATTCAACCAATAAATCAAGTTATAAAGGGCATAAGTATTTTAATTGCGTGCTGGGTAGTTGGTAAAAACATAAAAAATAATGGCTGGCTTTGGGGAATGGTTACAGGACTTATTTACACTACTCTTGCATTTTTAATTTTTTCAATATTAGATGGTTCATTTAATTTTGGAATTACTTTATTAAATGACATTATATTTGGTGCGCTTGGGGGCGCGATTGCAGGAATTATTTGTATTTCATTAAGAAAATAAACTTTAATTTTTAAATACTATTACCTTAAAAAACAAAAAGGACTTTATCATTTTCCGATATAGTTCTTTTTGTTTATAATAATCAAAAAATTATTTACATAAATTTCTGTTCGTTATTGGATAATTTGCTGTCAGTATCATTATTTGAATATGGTTGTTCTAAAAGTTTTTCTTTGGAAAGTGTTTTTAATATATACATATCATAGTTTTCAGTTTTTATTGTGAAATCGTGATGTATATAAAAATTCTTTGCCAGCATCCCACCTGCCCCAAAAGGTGAATATTTTGCTTCTATATTATATATGTCGTGCTTTTTGCAAACACTTTCAAACTCTGTTATTAATGCGTGTCCTACGCCACGAGTTAAATACTCTTCAGTAACCCAAATATGATAAAGCCAAGCAGTGCGTTGTTGATTAAAAGGTTTAAGATATGATTCGTTTGAAGTTTTAAATGAAAGTTCACCGATTTTTTTACCTTGATTTGATAAAGCGGTGATATAGTAGCAAGGTGTGTTTCCATTGCAATTCTTTTGCTTTTTTAGTTCAAAAATTTCGTTGTCTTTTGTTTTATACATAAGTATCCTTTGCCATTAATAAAATGTAATAAATAATAGATAAAATTAAAATGATTTAAGTATTAGATTGTTTTCAAAACAAGTGTAACACCGAAAGGTAAAGTAGTCAATAGCAAAACCAAAATTAGTAAAAATAATTTTAATTTTAAACTTAATAAGACTAGATTTGAAAATAAAATTTAATAATTTATCATTTTTGTTTTTCAAACTTTAATAAATTAAAGAACAAGGACTCCCCCTTGTTCTTTATATGAATGTTTCCCTGTTTTTAGATGTTTTTTATTTTTATTTTAAATTTGTCAATTAATTTAACAGCGTTTATAATATAGATAAATTTACTTTCTTATTATAAAGACCATTTATCTAAAACTTTTCTCATTGTATCAAAATAGCCTATTGGTTCAATATCTTGATTTGACACTATATCTATTTCTTTTTCAATTACTCCTTCTTTAGTTATAATGATTTTACCTATTTTATCACCTTGTTTTATTGGTGCAGATACAGCATTTGGCAATTCATAATTAACTTCGTATAATGGTTTTTCACCTTTTTTACTTATATAACTAAAATTTTCTGCTGGAACAAGTTCTATAGAATTTGCTTTTGATTTTTGTAACTTGACTTGGTTTTCAATTAAAGATTGAGAATCAACAAGTTTTTGACTACTGTAATTTGCAAAACCCCAGTCAAATAAATCAGAAGCATCTGCAAATCTTGTTTTACTTGTATCTGCACCCAAAACAACTGATATTAAGCGCATATCATTGCGTTTTGCTGTTGCAGATAAACAATAGCCTGCTTCGTTAGTTGAACCTGTTTTACCAGCATCACAGCCATTATAGAAACGAACTAATTTATTTGTGTTAGCCATATTTGTTACTCTGCCACTTGGGTGTGGATAGTCTTCCATCCATATTTTACTGTAATCAAAATATGTAGGGTGCTTTAAAACTTCTGACATTATAATCGCAACATCATATGCACAAGAATAATGGTTTGGCGCTGGCAAACCAGAACAATTAACAAAATTTGTATTTTCAAGTTTTAGTTCTGATGCCTTTGTGTTCATTTGGTTTACAAACTCTGATTCACTGCCAGCAATTCGCTCAGCAAGTGCAACACTTGCATCATTTGCAGATGCCACAATAACTGCTTTCAATAAATTACTTACTGTATGTTCGGTGTTTGCATCTAAAAACACTTGAGAGCCACCCATTCCAGCAGCATTTTCAGATATTGTAACTTTTTCATCTAATGAAAGTAAATTTTCATCTATATTTTCTAACGTTAACAAAATAGTCATAAGTTTTGTAACACTTGCAATAGGAAGTGCCTGTTTGCTGTTATGTTCATATAAAACCTGTTTAGTATCATATTCTATTAAAACACTTGCTTTACTGTTTGGAGTTAAGGTGTCTGCTTTTACATCTAGATTCGTTTTGTTAGGATTAGGAACTAATAATAAAGTAAAGCAACAAAGCAAACATATAGTTAAAGTATAAAAATTTTTAAATAGTTTCATATCTATCTCCTTTTGTTTTAGATAGTTTTTGCTTTTTTATTAAAAATATGTAAATAAAAAAGGCATATTGCCTTTTAAGATACACCAATAAAAATAGCCGATGTTATATATGGTATTAAAATTGCTTCCATTATATATGCCAGCGTAAACAAAACACTAAAACAAATAAAACAAGGTTTATTTAGTCTCCAAAACTCGTGTGTTATTACTGAAAAACCAGAGTGTTTACAACCATAGTTTGTTGAAAGACAAACTACGCACCACCCTAATAATGCCAAAAGCACTATTAAATGAAATGGAAAAAAGATTAGAACGACATTAATAATTCCACCCATTTTATAAAGAACTATTAACATAGAACAAGTTATTCCAAGCAAAAATGAACGATAGATTAATATAATAAATGTTATAAAACTAAGCCAAGGTTTACAATTCGTTATCCATACCAAGATAAACAAGCCAAGCATTGCAAATATTCTTGAAAAAAACACCGAAACAGCCGTTATATCTTTTTCTATAAATTTTACTAAGGTTACATCAGGCAAACTAGACAATGTTATATCTTCAGCATTTCTAAAACCTGTTATAAAACCAACAATAATTCCAGATATACAAATGGAACCTAAAATTATATAAAACCATTTATATTTGGAAAAATGTTCACCTATACTTATAAAAAATATCCCACTCATTCGGGAAAATCTGTAGTTTTTTGGCATATTAAAGTTTATTCATTAATACTTTTATATATGCTTTTATCATAAAATTTTTCAATATTTAAACTTCTTTCTAGATTTCTTTCTTTTGAAAGTTCAATAAAATATTCAGATAAAAACACTATTAATTCTCTGCAACTTGGTTGAGTCTCAAAGAAAATTGGGTCTAGCCCTAATTCTTGTAAAACAGTTTTGGATATTGGAGTTTGCCAAGTTGATTGTATGGCTAGTCTTATTGACCTTTCAATATTTGCAACATTTGTGTTATGCATACAAGCAACAACTTGATAGGCTTCACTCATTGTGCAAGCACTGCACTTACGGCTTATTATGCAATATTTTATGCAATCTTTTAAATAAATTGTGCCCTGATTTTTAATTTTGAAATTAATTTTGAACAAAAATGATAATATTTCATTAAATTTTGTAATAGGAAATAAATCGTTTTTATCTTTATAGGTTTTCTTTTTAATTATTTCATCTTTAAGTATTGATATTTTACTTTTTATATTCTTATAATTTATAAAAATTGTGTTATCTAAATTATCAAAATTATGTGGTTGATTATCAGACCCAAGCACTATTACTGCTGGAACGAAAAATGTCGAATTTTCACTGAATAAATCCAATAAAAAGCCTTTATTTTCAATAGATTTGTAATCAATAAATAAAATTGTTGGTTCATAAATTACTATTCTTGAAAGTAATTTTGAAAGATTATCTTCATAGTCTAAAACTATGTCAAAATTTTGAAAACAAGATTTTAAAGTCGGCTCAAAATCTTCCTTTTCTGTAAAATAATAAACTGCGTTTATCATAGTTTTTCTCCTCCTGATATGAACACAGTTTAGCATACCATATTTTAAAAATCAAATATTTTTCAACATTTTTTTACAAAATTTTACAATATTTTACAAAATTAATTATTTATCATCCAATCTATATAAATTCCAAAGCCTTTAGTTGAATCATTTACAAAAACATGCGTTACAGCACCAACAAGTTTTCCGTTTTGAACAATAGGGCTTCCACTCATTCCTTGAACTATTCCACCTGTTTTTTCAATAAGTTCTTTATCTGTTATTTTAAAAACTAAACTTTTATCATTTGAAACTGCTTGATAGTTTGTTTTTATAATTTCAATATCATAACTGCTAACTTTATCGCCATCAAGAGCACAATATATTTGTGCCTTACCTGGTTTTACAGTTGACCTTCCACCTACTTCAATCATTTGGTTTTCAAGCAAAGAAAATTTTGCTATATCTATATCTCCATAAATTCCATAATTACTATTTGTATCAACACTTCCTAAAGGCGATTTTCGTGATATAACACCACGCAATTCGCCTGGCATACCATATTTTGATTTTGCAATGCCAATAACACTGCAATCATATACTTTTCCTTGTTTAACATCAAGTTTTTTACCTGTTGTCGAGTCTGTTATTGGGTGTCCAAGAGCGCCAAAACTGCCATCTGATTTAATAAAAGTAACCGTTCCAACACCACTTAGTTCATCTTTAGTCCAAACCCCAATTTTATAAGCATCTGCAAATATATCATAAACAGGCTTCATTACGGTTTCCATTTCTTTACCATTTCTTAAAAACTTAATTTTTGCATCTTCGCCTTTCTGCCCTAATTTATCAACAAACTTACTTATTTGCTCTGATGTTGACATTTCTTTATCATTAATACTTATTATGATATCTCCAGACTTTAACTCTTTCCCTATTATATTTGTTTCATTATCTAGCCCAAACAACACACTTGTTGAAACCACAAGCACACCTTTTGTATCGAATGAATAGCCCAATACATAACCCCCAAGCATAACAGTTTGTGGATTTGATGAAACTATTGAAGTTTGGCTTATATTTTCAGTGTTTATTGTGCTTTGATTTTCTATTATATAAGGAAAAACCATATTATTTCCTGCATTAATAAAGGATAAATATATGGCAAACAATAAATATATGTATGTAAGTTTACTTTTGCATAACATAAAAACCGTTCCTTTTATAGAAACAGTCTTTGCTTTTTAATTAAAATTTATGTAAAAAAAGATTTGGAAATTAATGTAAAAAAATGTTTGATTAGTTATAAATAATTTATAAATTATAATTTATTAATAAAAAATATGTAATGTGAAATTTTAATTTTTTGCAATTAAATTAAAATTTTAATAAAAGATTAATACTTTTTGACTTTTGTTATATTTGACTTTTTGCATTTTCTGCATTAAGTTTTAACTGTCTTGCATATTCAAGTGCAACATTAATTTGCGTTGCATTACCTGCAAGTCTTGCAATTTCTGCAATTTGCCCTTGATAATCTAATTGAGTTACAAAACTTTCGGTGGAATTATTGGTTGATTGCTTTTGAATAAGCAAATGGTTATCTGCCATTGCACCAATAGTTGACAAGTGTGTTACAGTTATTACCTGACTTGTTTTAGAAATTGATGCTAATTTACAAGCCACAGCGTGCCCTATTGCGCCACTTATTCCACTGTCGATTTCATCAAAAATCATAGTGTCTATTAAATTTTTTGTGCCAAACACAACTTTAAAAGCAAGCATAAAACGAGACATTTCACCACCAGATATTACTTTTGCAAGTGGTTTTAAGCTTTCACCTAAATTTGCTGAAAACATAAATTCAACATTATCATATCCAAGATTACTAATTTTTTCTTCTTGAACTATATTTACCTTAAATACTGCATTTTTCATTCCTAATTCTTTAAACTCGTTTTGAAGTTTTAGTTCTAGTTCTTCAGATTTTTCTTTTCTTATAATACTTATATTATTACAAAGTTCAGAAATTTTGAGATTCGTTTCTTCAAGTTGATTATTTAATTTTTCAAGTATCAACTCACTATTTTCTAATAAATTAATTTTTTCTTCAATTTTTTCTTTATACTGAATAGCACTTTTTATTGAACCACCATATTTACGCTTAATGGTTTTTAAAACTTCCAGCCTTTCTTCTATATAGTTATAATCGCTTTCACTCCAATCATATCCTTGTAAAATTGCATTTGAAGTTGAAACAATATCATCAAGTTCTATTTTCACGCTTGAAAGTCGGTTTGATAAATCTTCAAATTGGGCATCAATGTTTAAAACACCATTCAAGTGTCTTATTACATCATTTAAAGTTATTATAACGCTATTTTCTGAGTCATAACCCATAATTCCATTATTTAAAGCAGTTACGGCTTCGGCAACTTTTTGTGTGTTGTTCATTTTTGTCTTTTTTTCTAACAAATCATCATCTTCCCCAACTTTTAAGTCGGCATCATTAAGTTCATTTAATTCAAACTTTAAAATATCTAACTCTCGTTCCAAAGAGCCACTTTCACCACATATTTCTTTTATTTGTGTTTCAATATCTTTTTTTATTTCAAGTTGATTATTTAATTCAGACTTTAAACTTTCTAATTTCTCACCTGCATAAACATCTATAAACTTTATGTGTTCTGAAACATTTAAAAGTGTTTGCTGTTCGTGTTGTCCGTAAACATCTACTAATTTTGATGTAACTTTTTTAAGCATAGTTAAATTAACTTGTTCGCCATTAACCCTTATCTCGTTTTTTCCATCTTTAAATAATTTTCGGCTAATTACAAGTTCAGCATCTTGCTCGATACCAAAATCTTGCAATATAGATAACACTTCATTATTATTCTCTAATTCAAATACGGCACCAACTTCTGCAAGCTGCTCGCCTGTTCTGACATAAGATTTATCAGCGCGATTTCCTAAAATAAAATTAATGGCGTTTATAAGAATAGATTTTCCAGCGCCGGTTTCCCCACTTAATACATTTAAACCGTTTGTAAAATTAATTTCTTGTTCCTTGATTAAAGCAAAATTTTTAATTTTAAGTTTGCTAATCATTTTACCACCTCAAACATTTGTTCTAATTTATTATAGAACAAACGAACAGGAAAAGCAAGCAAATAAATAAAAAAATCGCAAAATATTTGCGATTTATTTTATACCTAAAACATCTTTCAATCTTGATGAAACAAATGAAATATTGTTTGTGCTATCTGTTATTACCATAACAGTGTCATCTCCATAAACACAGCCCAAAGAATGTTCAAGACCCAATTTTTCAACAAAGCCACTAATTGCTGCAGCAGTTCCACGCAATGTTTTTATAACAACAAGATTACCTGCTTCTTTTATCCAGAACACTGCCTCTTTAAAAACATTGGTTATTCTTGAAACATCAACCCTTTCATCACCACCAACAAAAGCATATTTATATTTCTTTTTATCCCCAACAATTTTAATTAACCCGAGTTCTTTTATATCTCTTGAAATGGTTGCCTGTGTAACATCAAAACCACTATCACACAACGCATTTACTAATTCTTCTTGGGTTTCAACTTCGTTGTTGGTTATTATTTCTATAAGTTTAGACTGCCTTGCATTTCGTGCCATAAATTTCTCCTTTTTGTATAAAAAAAGATTTTATTCATTTATCTAAACTTATTATACATCATTTTTTATAATTATGCAAGCCCTTTTTGTATATTTATGCAAAAGTTTTATACATTGTAAAAATCGCATTAAATAGGGATTATTTAGATAATTTTGTATAATTATTCATTTTTTGTTCGTCGTTTTGTGAATATGCTTACAAATTTTCCAACCTTTAACATAACAACATTTGAATAATTTAATGCATATGATTTACCCAACGCTTTACCCAAAATTGTTAAAGCCGCAATTACGGCACTTATTATAATTGATAATAAAGGACCATTTAACGATTCAACCCTTCCCATAATAATTAAGGCTATTGACGCACCTGCAGCACCACTTAATATACTGCTTATATCACCAATTACATCTGTGCATATGGTTGACACTCGATCGGCTTTTTTTATTAAATAAACAGCCTCTTTTGCCCCTCTTTCGTTTTTGTTTTTCATATCTAAAAATGGCCTTATATCACTTGCTGCAACTGCCACCCCTATAACATCAAACAACACACTAACTGCAATTAATACCAAAATTAAAATTAAGGCAAGTGCAAGGTTTGCATACATAAGCATAAACTCGGAAATAACAGCAAACAACACAGATAAACAGAGTGATAAAATAAAAATATAAACCACCCATTTAGATGATTTTTTATTTTTATTTTCAGCAACTCCTAATATTTCAGTTTTTAAATTGTTTTTTTGTTTTTTAAACACAGCACTCTCCTGTAATATTATATTAAGAAAGTGCCCAAAAAATAACCACTATTCAAGTGGTTTTTCAACTAAATTTCCAAGTTCTTCTTGCAAAACATTAATCTGTCTTTTGCTTTCATTTAACTCTTTAAAACAATTTTTACAGATTTCAACTCCTTCTGCAAAAAGTTTATTTGCTTCTTCAAGCCCTGTATTCTCTTCATCAATTTTAGCAACAATTTCTTCTAAACGCTTAACTCGCTCTTCAAATGTCATTTTTAACCCCCCTTCTTAACCAGATTGTTTACAACACAATCTGCTTCTCCATCAATAAATTTTAGTTTTAAATTTTGGCCAACTGATAAATCAGTAACTTTCCTTATAGGTACATTATTAAATTCAGCCTTAATATAACCCATTCTTAAAATGGTAACTGGATTTTTAGCTTCTAGTTTTTGTGATAAAATATTAAATTTATTTTCAACGCAATTTTGTTTATTTTTCGCTGAGTAAATAAGTTTAAGCACCAACTCACGCAATGGCATATTTTTACGACTTATAACATCTAACATTTTACCAAACAACTCATTGTAATTACTATTTAAAACCATTAAGTTATCTTCATATTTATTACAAACAGTTAATTCAAGTTTTTTTATAGATTTATTTAGTCTTTCAATCAACATTCCCATATCTACTGACACAAGTTCTGCTGCAGCAGATGGTGTTGGAGCACGAACATCGGCAACCATATCTGCTATTGTAAAATCGGTTTCGTGCCCAACTGCGCTGATAACAGGCTTATTTGCATTATATATTGCATATGCCACAATTTCGGTATTAAAACAACTTAAATCTTCTATAGAGCCACCACCACGAGCAACTATAATTACATCTACATCTGTTTTATCCAGCGTTTCAATTCCTTTAACTATTGTGTTTTCAGCACCTATGCCCTGCACTTTTGCTGGGTAAAGCAAAATATTAAGCAATGGATTTCTTCTGCCCGTTATATCTATTATATCGTGTATAACTGCCCCTGTTTGCGCTGTAACCACTCCAATTTTTTTAATATGTTGTGGCAGAGCTTTTTTATACTCTTTATTAAACAAGCCAGCTTTTTCCAACTTTTCCTTCATTTCTAAAAACTGTTGATATAAAACGCCCTTTCCATAAGGCTCTATTTTGGTTACATTAAACGAAAATCTACCACCCTTAACATAATAGTTAGGTGACCCCCTTACCAACACCATTTCGCCTTCTTTGGGTAAATATCCCGATTCATCAACACCAAACTTTACGCAAGGTAAAAGAGCTTCTTCATCTTTTATATTAAAATATGCTATTCCACGAGAAACATTAAAGCCAGAAACTTCGCCATAGATTAATATATTATGCAACATCTCTTCTGCCAGAAAAATTTGTTTAACATAGTTAGAAAACTGGCTTACGCTTATAACATTATCCATTATTTTTATCCTTTAAAATTTCTGCTAGCACTCCGTTAACAAATTTATAACTGTTTTCTGTTGAATATTTTTTACATATATTTACAGCTTCATTAACTGAAGTTTTAGGAGAAATCTCATCTTCAAAAGTTATTTCATAAACTGCTATCAATAATGCTATTAAATCCGGTTTGTAAATTTTTTCTATGGAATAGTTGGTTAAGTTGTTTTTTATTATTTCTAATAATGTTTCTTTGTTTTTTATAATTCCGTTATATTCTTTTTCTATAAATTCTTTATCTTCGTTAGATAATGTAGCCTCTTTATCTGTAAAAACAGTATCCTTATCTGTTAAGAGTATATCGCCTTCATTTTTAATAAGCATTTCATTTGTGATTTCTTCATCAATTTCAACTGGTTTATAAAAATTTTCAAACGCTTCATTAAACGAAATTTTATTATCTTCTTTTATATTAAAATTAATTGGAAACAAAAGTTGATACACTATTTCCCGTGCATTTATTCTACTCATAAAATCTCCTTAAAACATAAAAACCCCATTAAATTAGGGGTTATTATTTTTTATCTGCAATATTAAATTCTACGCCCATAACTCTGATATTGATTTGGTGAACATTTATGTTGACCATTGATGCTATTCCACTTTTAATGTTTTCTTGCACTCTGAAAGCAACATCTGATACATTATAGTTAGAAAACACATTAAGATAAACATCAATAACCAAGCCTTCTTTTGTGTGTGTAAGTTTAACGCCTTCATAGTAATTGTTTGAAAACAACCTTTTAAAAGCGCTTCCACTGAAATTTGAACACAAAGAAGCCACGCCACTGATTTCTTTTGCTGCAAGGTTAATTATTGACAACAAAATGTTTTTGTTATATGTTACCAAACCTTTACTATTCTCTGCATCGTTAAAAGCCATAATTCACCTCAATCAAAATTATAAGAATAGTTTAACATATTTAAAAATTTTTAGCAACTATTCCATAGGTATAATTTTGATATTATCAATTGGTTTTTGTGTTTGATTTTGAACTATTTCAACAATTTGCGCTACTTCTGCTTCTTGTAATTCTGATGATTTAACAATTACATTAACAAAATTATCTGTAAATGAAACAACAACATCTTCAAAACCTTTTGATAAAATTGCGCCTTCTAACAAAAGTTCTTTTTCTATTTTAGCAGCAAGTTCTTTAATGCTTGCTTGTGCTTCTGATTTAGATTCTTCACTTGCGTTAGCACTTTCAACTATTGAATTATAGTAAATTAATTGTTGGTCTCTTGCAGTATCCCTGTCTGCTCTATAACTTGCAAAAAAACTTAAATTTGATGTTTCATTATTAGATGCTTGCAACGTTGCTTGATTGTTTAATGTTAAGTTTAAAAACCCTGTTGCAACAAGCAATAACATCATTACACTTAAAACTATTATTTTCTTTCTTTTTGTAACCATTTTAATATCTCCTTTTTAATTATTTCCTTTAAAAATTTCTACTTGACTTGATGAAACAGATAGCAAAGCCTGAACAGCCTTTAATAAATCTAATTTTACCCTAACATTTCCAGCGCCCTCGGCAATAACAACCACACCTTTAACCGGTGGCATAATTTCCATTAGCACTATCGGAGTTGACACACCGTTTTCCGTTATTATTATAGGTTCTGAATTAGATGTTATAGTTTCCGTATCATTCACTGTTCCACCACTTGAGGTGGTTGTTGTTGAACTATGTTTTTCATCAGTTGATGTCGCCAAAATAACTTCTTTTGAACCATCTAATGTAATCATTACTTTTATTTTACCAGCGCCATCTATTGTTCCCAAAGCTTCTTCAAGTCTATTTTCAAGTTCTTGTGCATATTCAGTTACGCTGTAACTTGAACTTGAATTCACGCTTGCGTTTTGGTTATTTCCACCCCAGTCAACAAACCAAATCAGCATTACCAAAACAGCTAAAACTATAACAGCAATAATTTCTATATGTTTAATTTTTTTAAGTTTTTGAAACCATTTAAACTTTGTTAAAAAATCCCATTTTTTATTATCAGCCATTAAATACTATCTGTTCCTCCTTAACATTACATTGCTCACAAAGCAGTTTTGTTATTGCTGTATAGTAATTTATATGCTGCATATTTTGATTAAGAACTAAATTCGTTAAATCGACAAAAATATATTTAATTTTTAAGGAAAAATTTGAATTATCAAGCTCTACAAGAATATCTACATTGTTAAAACCATTATCAACTAGTAAATTTTTTATATCTGTGTTCAATTTGTCTATTTGTTGATTTTTTATGTCTTCAAGGTAATCTTCATCAATTTCAGTTGAACTTGTTTGAAAGATATCATTAAAGCTCCAATTTTGATTAATTAATTTAGGTATAGGACTTATAATTACAAAAATTAAAATTAGCGCAAAAACACCCTTAATATATTTACTTACTGTTCCACTAGGTAAAATTAAATCTACAATAACGCCCAAAATAGCAACACCAACTATTGACAGTAAATAAGTTGAAATATCCATATAATTAGCCTCACAAAATATTTGTCGAACACAAAATTAAGCCTACCGTTATGATATACATAAATGAAATGCCTAAAATAATCATTATTAATAAATTAAGCGTTTTTGCAACTTGGTGCAGAAAATCTGGGACTTTACTTTCAGTTATAGGTTCTAAAATTCCTGCACAAAGTTTTAAACAAAGAATACATATAGCAATTTTTATTACAGGCACTAAAACAGACGCAAATAATAACAGAACACCTGCCATTCCTACGGCATTTTTTATTAAAACGCTACTTGCCATAACCATATTAAATCCGTCAGATAAATAGCCACCTAAAATTGGAACATAACTTTTTATAGCAAATTTCATTGCTTTAATGCTTACACTATCAAAACTTCCAGCAACAATACCTTGAATTAACAAAACAGAAAGAAAGACACTGAAACAAACACCAGCAACCCACTTTAAAACGCTTTGCAAGAAAGCAGTCATTTTTCCGAGTCTAACATTATTAGAAAAATTGCCAACTATTATAAAAATGAAAATAAAAGTAAAAATAGGAATTACAACTGCAAAAAATATTTGAACAACCACGCTAGACAAAATTGCAACTGCTGGTTGAAAAATACCAACAGAAACTGCACCACCAACACTTGCAAGCAAAGTTAATAATATTGGAAAAATTACTTCCATTTGAGTTTTAATTGAAGTTATTAGATTTTGAGCATCTTTTAAAAGACCAAACACAGAAATTGCAACAGCAACAACCACGATAGAAAAAGCAACAAATTGAACTATTTGCCCTATGCTTTCATCACTTTCTTTTCCACGTAAATTGCCTATAAGGCTACACAGCACTGTTACTGCCACAATCGTCGCAAGTAATGGAATAAAATTTACTATTTCAGAAAAAACAGTGTTGATAATTGCTTGAAAAAAAGTTGGGTATTGATTTCCTAAATTCCCATCTAAAATTGCAGTAACTTTATCAAAAAAATTTTGACCATCAAAAATAGAAGAACTTTTGTCATCTAAATTTTCAAGCACTTCGTCAATATTTCCAAAATCTATGCCACCAAGTTGCTCATCTATAGAATCTTGCAACTCTTGCTCGATTTCATCTTCATTTGTTGTATCAGCATATACTTCAAAATTTATATTATTGTTATTTATAAAAATTATAGGACTAACCAGAATTAACAAAAATGAAAAAATTATAAATTTATGTTTCATTGCAACAGCCCCACTATAAGTTCTATTAAAGAAATTATAATAGGCACAGAAAGTAAAAATATAGTAAGTTTACCTGCCAATATAATTTTACTTGCTATTGCACTGTTTCCACTATCCGAACAAATATTAGCACTGAATTCAGTTATATATCCTATTCCAATTATTTTTATTAAAACAATAAACAACTCACTATCAATATTAGTTTTTGATACAACAGTTTCAAACAAACCAAACACATCGCTTATCATATCTACAAGATAAAAAAATATTAACACCGAGCCTGCCACACCAACAATGACTGCAATTTCAGGTTTTTGCTGTTTTAATATTATAACTGAAATAGTTGTAATTAGGGCTAGTCCTATAATTTTTAATATTTCTACCAAGGCTTCCTCCCTTGTGTAAATTGAGATTTGCAAAAATTTTATATTTATAAATTAAAATTTAATAACTTTTTGTTGATTTTTTATAAAAAAATATCTTAATATAAGATATTAAAATAAATAAAACATTTCACCCACAGTTGAAAATAATTCACTTATCATATCTACTATCATAACTAAAACAACAATTAAACCAGCAAGTGATGTTAAAGTTGCAATTTCCTCTTTTCCAACTTGTTTCAAAACTTGACTTACAATAGCAATTAAAATTCCTATTATTGCTATTTTGAAAATAATTTCTACTCCCATTTCGTTCCTTTATATCACAATAATAAGTAATGCTAGTCCTAACATAACGCTTAAACTTAAAACCATTTTCCCTTTTTTTAAGTTTTCGGCTTTTAGATTATTTAATTTATTCTTTATAATTTCAATATATTCATTAATTTCATTTTGCTGAGTTTTTACATCAGTCTTACCAAGTTTTTTAAAAAAACTATTTAGCACTTCATTATCATTTTTTAATAAATAATTTTGTTTACTACACCAATCATTTATTGTTTGTTCTGTATTAAGTAAATTGTTAGATACTTCTTTTAATAACGAATTAAAGTTTTCTCCATAATCGTTTTTGTTTAATATATCTTTTAATTTGTTCTGAAAAAAGCCAATTTCTGTGTGTAAATTTAAACTGAAATTATAAAAATCTTCAAAAAACTTTTCTCGTTTTTTTATTTTGTTGTATATATAATAGCCTATAATTAACGAACATATAAAAAAGATAAAACCTAAAATTATTCTCATTTTAACCTGCACAATATAAACAATTATTATTGTTATCGTAAATATTTTCTAAAGTTCCAGCCCCATTTCTATAAGATAGAACCACAATTCTGTCAAACAATTTTTCATTCATAATTTGTTTTAAATATGGTTTTTTATATAAGTTTTCTAGATTATCTGAATGGGCTGTGGCTACAATCTTTACCCCAGAACCTATTGCATAATTAAGAGCATTTGCATCGCTTATGTTTGCAATCTCATCTAGAAAAATTACTTCTGGGTTCATTGTTCTTATTCCACATTCTAACCCATAAAGTTTATTGCAGTTAGTTAAAATATCAACCGTATCACCTAACTCCATTTGTGGAACACCATTTAGACAACAACCAATTTCCCCACGCTCGTCTAAAACTAGAATGTTTTTTGCTAAAAATTTAGTTGAATACTGATAGCATAAATCCCGTATGAAAGTCGTTTTTCCTGCACCCGGTGGAGAAATTATTAAAGTATTTAAAACAGAATGTTCATTATATAAAAACATAAGCGCTTCTAGGGAACAATTTTTTACCTGATGTGGAATTCTGATGTTTAAAGATGAAAAGTTTTTTATTGTTTTAATTACATTGTTTTCAAAAACTATCTCACCACAAAGCCCTATTCTGATTCCATTTTTTAAAGTAATAAAACCATTTTTTATTTCTTCATTGTATGCATAAACAGAATACTCACAAGATTTTAAAACAATTTCATTTAAATCTTTTGCATTTAATTTTATTGCATTATTTGAACTTTCTACCAAACCATTTTTACCCAAATAAAAACTATGCCCATAGTTTATAATGACAGGCTTGTCCACCCTTAATCTTATTTCTCGTAAACCTTTTTGATTAAGTGTTCTTAAAGCGTTTGATAAAATTGGTGGTAGAACTTCTGTAAACATATCAACCTCCTTTACCATTATTATATTTACCTGTAAAACAAATTAGAACACACATTAAAATAGATAATTATAAATTACTTTTTTGAAATTACTTTTATATAAAAACCCTAACTATTTGGTTTTTACAAACTAAAATAATAAATAAGGTTTTATTTTTGTTTTAAGGGTTTAATAAAAATTATAAATAATAAAAAAAGACACCTATAATT
>CALWOV010000007.1 GCA_944383275.1 uncultured Clostridia bacterium | reverse complement strand
GCAGTTAATAAAAACACAAGCAGTTAATAAAAACACAAGCAGTTAATAAAAACACAAGCAGTTAATAAAAACACAAGGAGAGAAAAATGGCTTTTCGTTCGGGATTTATAGCAGTTGTTGGTAAGCCCAATGTTGGTAAGTCAACTTTAATAAACGCGTTAATAGGTAAAAAAGTTTCTATCGTTTCACCAAAACCACAAACAACACGAAATAAAATTCTAGGGGTGTTATCAAATAAAGATTATCAAGCAATTTTTGTTGATACACCGGGAATACATAAATCTAAAACAGAACTAGATAACTATATGCAGAAAAACATAGATAATGCAACGCAAGATGTTGACCTTATTTTGTATGTAATGGACGGCAGTAAAGACTTTGCTGAAGATGATTTAAACGAATTAACAAATTATTGTAAAGGTAAAACCAGTGTTTATGCTGTTGTAAACAAAATGGATTTAAGTTCAAAAGAGGCAGTTTTCCCAAGATTAAGCGTTTTAAATGATATAAAAAATTTAGAGCAAATTTTTTGTATTTCGGCATTGCAAAAGAAAAATTTAGAACCCCTGCTTAATGCTTGTATTGAAAAACTTTCAGATACAATAAAATATTTTCCAGACGATGTTATTACAGATAAGGGAATCGGCTTTGTTATTGCTGAACTTATTCGTGAAAAAATTTTATGGCACATAAATGATGAAGTGCCACACGGTGTAGGGGTAGTTGTTGAGCAAATTGTGTCTAACCCTAATATTGAAATGATAACGGCAACTATTTATTGCGAAAAACAAGGGCATAAAAGTATAATAATAGGCTCGAAAGGTGCGAAAATTAAAGAAATTGGGCAAGAGTGTCGTTTAGCACTGCAAAAAATGTTGAGCAAAAAGGTTAATTTAGAATTATGGGTAAAAGTTAAACCAAATTGGAGAAATCGAGAAGGCTTGCTTAGTGAAATTGGTTATGCAAGCGAAGAAAGTTGATATATTTTTTAATCTTTTGCACACCTTAATTAAAGGGGTGGCAAATGAACAAAAAAGAACGAGAAAAATGGCAAAAAGAAATTGAAACATTATGTTGGAATCGTTTTTGTGAAACAGGAGCAATAGGTGACTATATGCTTTATCACTCTATAAAGAAGGAAGAAGATGAACCAAGGCGAAAGAATAGAAAAGGGAATAGTTTTAAGAGCAATAAACTATCAGGAAAGTGATAAAATATTAACAATTTTTACGGCAGATGAAGGTAAAATTGTTGCAAAATTAAAATCGTGTAGGCAACCAAAAGCAAAACTTAAATTTGCAGGTCAACCTTTTTGTTTTGCTGAATGGACACTTGTTCAAAAGGGCGAGCATTGCATTGTTGCAAATGCTTTGGAAATAGAAAGTTTTTTTGATATATCACTAGATTATGATAAACTTATTGTTGCAAGTTGTTTACTTGAAATGTGTGATTATGTGTTAAACCCAGAAGAACCAAGTGGGGCATTATTTGTTGAATTATTAAAGTGTTTAAAAATGCTTGCCTATCATACCCCACAACCACAAATTGTGTTTTGCAAGTTTGCCCTAGATTTGTTTGATTTAAGTGGGTATAAAATTGAACTTGATAGATGTAAGCAGTGCAATGGAGAATTTAACACCCATATAATTTTTGATTATGATTTAGGTGGCTTTATTTGTGGAATGTGTCCGTGCAGTGCTGGTAAGGAAATTTCTTTAGGTGCATTAAAAAGTTTAAATATAATTCAAAATACTGAAATTGAAAGGCTAGATTCTATAAAAATCAATGATATCAATTTAAAAGAAATAAGTTCTGTTTTGGCAGAAAATTTTGCTTTTCGCTTCAATAAACATATAAAAAGTTTAAAAGTTTAAAAAATAAAAAATTTTTTTAAAAATAAAAAGGGTTTTAAACCCTTTTTTGCGTATAATAAATTAACACTACATATAAAATTTTATTAGTTTTAAGGAGAAAAATGGCAGATAAAGGTTATTCTCCTGAATGGCTAAGTGAGTTAAAATCTCGTAATGATATTGTATCAGTGGTGTCTAGATATATAAAACTAGACCGTAAAGGTAAAAATCATTGGGGTGTTTGTCCTTTTCATTATGAAAAAACACCTAGTTTTTCTGTTAATGAAGTTGACCAGTATTATCATTGCTTCGGTTGTGGTGCTAGTGGTGATGTGATTTCATTTGTGGAAAAATATGAAGGTTTAGACTTTTGGGAGGCTGTTCAAATGCTTGCAAAAAATGCAGGTATGGAAGTTCCCACACTTATCGGTTCAGATGATATTCAAAAGAAAAAAGCAGAACGCGACAAAGCGCTTCACACCTTGCTTGATGCAGCAAAATTTTACAGAGAAATGCTTAATTCACCCAAAGGTAAATTGGCAATGAATTATTTGGCAAAGCGTGGGGTAAGTGTTAAAAGTATAGCAGTTTTTGGGTTGGGTTACAGCCCAGATTTTGAAAGTATGCAAAAACATCTTTTAAAACAAGGCTATGATTTGGAAATATTAAAAAAAGCAGGTCTTGTTGATGTTTCTAATGGCAGAACTTACGATGCTTTTGGTGGCAGGCTTATGTTTCCTTTAATTAACATTCACGGTGATGTTGTGGGGTTTTCTGGCAGGTTAATCGAGGACAAGCCTTTTGCTAAATATAAAAACAGCACCCAAAACATAGTTTTTGATAAAAGTAGAACGGTTTTTGCGATTAATATCCTAAAAAAACTTAAAAATGAAATGCGTTCTGATTTACCTTATGTTATTTTAGTTGAAGGTCAGTTAGATGTAGTGTCTATGCATCAAAATGGTTTTAGAAACACTGTTGCTTGTTTAGGAACAGCAGTAACTCCGTTCCACGCGCAAGAAATTGAAAGATTAAGTAGAAATGTTATTATTATGTTAGATGGCGATGAAGCAGGTAAAAAGGCAACATTACGAACCATTGATGTTTTGCTTCCAACAGGATTATCAGTTAAAGTTGCCACATTAAAAGATGGGCTTGACCCAGATGAGTTTATAAAAAAATATGGCAAAGAAGCAATGCAAAAAGTTTTAGATAACGCTGTTGAAGCAATAGATTATAAAATATCTGAACTTGCAACAAACTATAACCTAGAAAGTAATGAACAAAAAGCAAAATTTATTGCCGAAGCACTTGATATAATTCGTTCTTTAAGCAATGAAACGGAAAAAGAAATTTATCTTGGTATGCTAAGAAAACTTACCAATATACCTGTTGATATTTTAAGGCAAGACTTAAAAAAAGAAGTTAAAAAACAAGAGATAGTTCAAACACAAACACCTGTTATAGACAATAAAGCCAATGAAGATGCTTATATTTTGGCAGATAAATTTTTGCTTGCTAGTTTATTACATCGTAAAGAATATGCAAATATTGATGATTGTGAAGATGTAGAGTTTATAGATTATGATTTATCAACATTATATAACTATATCAAAAAAGGAACAAAAGAAAAGCCGGCATTAGTTAGTGGTGTGTTTGATATTCTTGATGTTGACACAAAACCTTTAATTTATGATATAATTAATTTCCAATTTTCATCAGATGAAAACAATAGCAGAATATGGAAAGATTGTTTAATAAAAAACAGGCAAAGAAAACTTGAAATTCAAAAAGATTGGCTTGAAAAAGAACTTAAAAATGCAGATTTAACGCGCCGAGCAGAACTTTTAAGGCAAATGCGTGAAATTGATATTAAAAAGCTTGAACTTTTAAAACAAAAGGATAAATTATCTAATTAGATAGGGGGAAAGATGGATTTTTTAGAAACAGAATTAGAAAAAATTAAAGAAATTGCCAAGCGTAAGGGCTATATAAACGAAGAAGATATTTACCTTAGAATGCTTAAATATGAGGCAAATTCTTCCCAAATTGATGAGTTAATTAAAAAACTTAAAGATGAAGGCGTTGAAATTAGAAAAGAAGAGGAAGACAAAGAAGATAACGAGGCAATGCTTGAATCTTTAATAAACCAAGCAAACATTAATGACCCTGTTAAAATGTATTTTAAAGATATAGGAAAAGTAAGTTTGCTAACACCTGAAGAAGAAGTTGAGTTAGGAAAACGAATTTCTATGGGTGATGAAGAAGCGAAGAAGAAATTGGTAGAAGCAAACTTGCGTTTGGTTGTTAGTATTGCAAAGCGTTATGTTGGAAAATCTAGTATGAGTTTTTCTGACCTTATTCAAGAAGGTAATATGGGGCTTATAAAAGCAGTTGAAAGGTTCGATTACAGGCGTGGTTTTCACTTTTCCACTTATGGAACTTGGTGGATAAAACAAGCAATTTCAAGGGCTATTGCTGACCAAGCAAGAACAATAAGAATTCCTGTGCATATGGTAGAAACAATTAATAAACTTGGCAGAGTTAATCGTCAACTTTGGCAACAACTTGGCAGAGAGCCAACCGATGCAGAAATTGCCGAAAAAATGGGGCTTACAGAAGAAAAAATTTGTGAAATTAAACGAATTGCACTAGAACCTACATCACTTGAAAGCCCTGCAGGGGAAGAAGGCGACAGTGAGGTTTACGATTTCGTAGTAGATGAAAATGCAAAATCGCCTGCTGAAAATGTGGTTCAAACAATTTTAAAAGAACAACTTTTGGCAGTTATTGAAACGCTTACACCTCGTGAGCAAAAAGTTATAAGATTACGCTATGGAATAGATGATTCACACCCTAGAACTTTGGAAGAAGTTGGAAAAGAATTTAATGTAACTCGTGAAAGAATTAGACAGATTGAAGCAAAGGCAATGCGTAAACTTAAAAACCCAAGCAGAAGTAAAAAATTAAAAGATTTTATGGATGAGTATTAATATGGAAAAAAGAATGGAAGCAATTATAGACTTATGTCAAACATTACCCGTTACGGTAGATGTTGGTTGCGACCACGGGTATGTTGGCTTAGAGTTGTTAAGGTCAGACAAAACAAATCATTTAATTGCTTGTGATATAAGTAAACCAAGTTTGCAAAAAGCAATTAATCTTTTAAATGATAACGGTTTTACTGAAAGATTTAGTGCCAGAGTTGGAGATGGCTTATCGGTTATTAATAAAGGCGAAAAAATAGACCAAGTTGTTATTGCAGGAATGGGGGGAATGGAAATTATACATATCTTAAAAGAGTTTAATAAACCCAATGCAATAAGAAACTTGGTTTTGCAACCTATGAACCAGATTTTGCAACTTCGTGAATTTCTTTGCACTAATGGTTATGAAATCACTAGAGATTTAATAATTAAAGAAGGCGACAAGTTCTATCATATTTTAAGTGTAAGAGCAGGTCATCAAGAACTTTCTGAACTAGAACTTGGTTTTGGTGCAATTTATTCAGACAGAAAATCTAAAGACTTTGCTGATTGGCTTAAACAAAAAGAAAAGAAAACCAAAGCAATATTAAAACAAATGCCAAAAGATAACCAAAAATATGATTATTTTAAACACTGGCTTTTAAATATGAAAGCAATTAAACAAACATTGACCGAACTTTAATAAAAGGAGAAATGAAATGCTAGAATCAATTTTAGAATATCAAAAGAAAGATGCACAATTAGTTGCTATCGAGCGTGAAATTGCCGAGAGTAAAGCAAAAAAAGTTGTAAATCAAATGGCAAGTTTTGTTAAATCAGCTCAACAAAAACTTGTAGTAATTGAAAAAAACGCAAGTTCTTTGCTTGAAGAATTTAAGAAAATTTCTGAAGAATTTTATGCTGATGTTAAAAAAGTTGAAAGTTTATCTAAGAAAAAATATGAAACATTAGACAAAGATGAATTAAAAGCTTGCGAAAAAGAAGCAAACGACCTAGTTGCTAAATTATTGGTTGTTGAAAAAAATATTGCATCGTTAAGCAAAAAAATAAAAGATACATTAAACGATTTTGATGTTACCAAAGACCAAGGTATGAAAGCAAAACAACGCCACACTCAAGGTTTAAATTCTTATAATGAATTAGTTAAATCTAAACAAGTGGAAATAGATAAATTAAAAAAAGAACTTGAAGAACTTGCAAGCAAAACAGATAAAAAGTTTTTAACAAAATATCAAAAAATGCGTGAAGATAAAAAGTTTCCTGTTTTTGTTCCACTTAACGCAAACAGTTGTGGTGGGTGCTCGATGGAATTACCATCAAGTCAGTTAAATAAAATTCAAGAAAATGGTATGCTTGAATGTGAAAATTGTCACCGTATTATTTATATACCTAAAAAATAATATATAACAGCTGTTTTTTGTGGGTAAATATATTATTTTTGCTATTATAGTGCATAAATTATATGGTTAGATATTTTTTAAAAAACTATGTAATGTAAATTTTAAATATTTTGCAAAATATAATTTTACTATAAAAAACTTTAATTTTTAGTGCCATAGTTTAAATAAACCTTGTTTTTTATAAATGCCTATATGCATTTATAGACACAACTTTTGATTGTATAATTATGTGTAACATTTATGATTTTTAATTTTAATTAATAATTAATATATTTTGATAAAAAATTAAATACAAAAACGGTTGTATTTATTGAATTTAATAATAAAAAAAGCATATTAAGTTATCTTAATATGCTTTTTCATTACATACCCATTTTTTTACGGTAACGCATTTGTGCGCGTTTTTCGTGATTCAATTCTTTCTTTCTTAATCTTATAGAAAGTGGGGTAACATCAAGTAGTTCATCATCATTTAAAAATTCAATAGCTTTTTCCAAACTTAATTGTTTTGGTGGAATAAGTCTTAATGCATCATCACTTCCAGCAGCACGCATATTTGTTAATTGCTTTCTTTTACAAACATTAACAACCAAGTCTTCGCCACGTGGATTTTCACCAACAATCATTCCACCGTAAACTTTATCACCAGGTTTTACAAATAATGTGCCTCTTTCTTGTGCATTTGCAAGACCATATCCAATACATTCTCCGGTTTCGTGGGCAACTAATGCACCACAAGTTCTGCGTTCAATATCTCCTTTGTAAAAGTCATATCCATAGTGAACAGAACTCATAACACCTTCGCCTTTGGTATCTGTTAAGAATTCTGATTTATAACCAAACAGACCACGGCTTGGAATTAAAAACTCCATTCTTGTTCTACTTCCTTGTGGTTTCATTTCAAGCAATTCACCTTTTCGTGTTCCAAGTTTATTCATAACAGCACCAACGCAGTCTTCAGGAACATCTATAACAAGTTTATCAATAGGCTCTAAAAGTTTACCATTTTCATCATACTTAAATAAAACCTTTGGCATTGAAACTTGAAATTCATAACCTTCACGGCGCATATTTTCAATTAAAATTGAAAGGTGCATTTCACCACGACCACGAACGATAAAAGCATCTGTGCTGTCGGTTTCTTCAACGCGTAAACTTAAATCTTTTATTGCTTCTTTTTTCAATCTATCACGTAAGTGTCTGCTTGTAACAAATTTTCCTTCTTTGCCAGCAAAAGGACTGTCGTTTACCATAAATGTCATTTCAACACTTGGCTCGCTTATTTTAACAAATTCAAGTGCTGAAACATTTTCAACATCGCAAATTGTGTCGCCAATCATAATATCGCCAAGTCCAGCAACGCAAACAATGTCGCCAGCATCAACTTCCTGTGCTTCAACTTTTTTCATTCCATCATAAACAAAAAGTTGTTGAACACGCATTTTTGTTATTTTTTCTTGTGAAAAATAGTTTGTAATTGCAACCATTTGACCAACTTTAATATTTCCATTTTCAATTTTACCAACTGCAAGTTTACCTAAAAAGTCATTGTGCTCGGTGTTTGAAACAAGCATTTGAAGTGGGGCAGTTGGATTGCCTGATGGCACAGGTATATGGGTTATAATAGTTTCAAACAAAGGAACCATATCTTTGCCTAAAACATCGCGATTTAATGATGAAATTCCCATTCTTGCAGAAGCATAAACAACAGGGCTTTCAAGTTGCTCTTCGCTTGCGTTAAGGTCAAAAAGTAATTCTAAAACTTCATCTTCAACTTCTTTTATTCTTGCATCAGGTCTATCTATTTTATTAATAACAATAATAACTTTTAAATTTAAAGCAAGTGCTTTTTCAAGCACAAATCTTGTTTGTGGCATAGTGCCTTCAAAAGCATCAACAACAAGCAAAACACCATCAACCATTTTTAGTGCTCTTTCAACTTCACCACCAAAATCGCTGTGTCCAGGCGTGTCGATTACATTAATTTTATAGTCTTTATAGTGAATAGATGCATTTTTTGCAAGAATTGTAATTCCACGCTCGCGTTCCAAGTCGTTGCTATCCATAACTCTGTCGCCAACTTCTTGATTTTCACGGAACACACCACCTTGTTTTAAAAGTTCATTAACCAAACTTGTTTTACCGTGGTCAACATGGGCAATAATGGCTATATTTCTTATTTTTTCTTTATTCATAGTTGCTCCTTAAAACAAATAAAGAGAACAAAGTTCTCTATATTTTATTGCAAATTTATTTTTGTATATAAATTTATTATAACATAATAAACCACTATTATCAATATTTTTTAAAAAAATTTTACAAATTTTTATAAAAAAAAGACCATAATTTATGGTCTTTTTTGATTTTTAATTAAATTAATTTTCTTTAAATTAAATTTATAATTTAAGTTGAAGAATGAAATACTGTTTATTTTAAAATTAAGTATTAAGTTTAATAGAAAAGTTTAAATAATAACAAATATGTTAGAAAAAGGTTAAGTAATATTAGATATTAAATTTTTAAATTAAATTTTAATATTTACTACATATCCATTGAACCCATACCTGCAGGTGCTTGTTCTTTTTCTGGTTCACTTGTTATAACACATTCTGTTGTAAGAAGGGTAGAAGAAACACTTGCAGCATTTTGAAGTGCAGAACGAGTTACTTTTGTTGGGTCTATAATTCCAGCGTCAATCATATCAAGATATTTATCATTAAGTGCATCATATCCAAAGTTAGCATTTTCGTTGTGAATTATTTTGTCAACAACAACTCCACCGTCAATTCCTGCATTTTGTGCAATTTGTCTTATAGGTGCTTGCAAAGATGCCATTATAATTTTTGCACCAATTTGTTCATCTCCATCAAGTTTATTTACAAGTTTTTGAACAGCAGGTATTGTTCTTAAAAGTGCAACACCACCACCAGCAACAATACCTTCTTCAACTGCTGCTCGGGTTGCTGCCAAAGCATCTTCTATTCTAAGTTTTTTCTCTTTCATTTCAATTTCAGTTGCACTTCCAACTTTAATAACTGCAACACCACCAGAAAGTTTAGCAAGTCTTTCAGATAATTTTTCACGGTCATAATCGCTTGTTGTGTTTTCAAGTTGTGCTTTAATTGATGCAATGCGTTCTTTAATTTTAGCAGATGAACCACCACCTTCAACAATGGTTGTAGAATCTTTAGTAACAACAATTTGTCTTGCTTTACCCAAATCTTCCAAAGTGGTTTCGTTAAGTTTGCGACCTAATTCTTCACTTATAACATTTGCACCTGTTAAAATAGCAATGTCTTCCATAAGTGCTTTTCTTCTGTCGCCAAAGCCTGGTGCTTTAACGGCAACACAGGTAAATGTTCCACGAAGTTTGTTTATAACCAAAGTTGCAAGGGCTTCGCCTTCAACTTCATCTGCAATAATTAAAAGTTTCTGACCTGTTTTAACAACTTGTTCCAAAAGTGGTAAAATTTCTTGAATATTGCTGATTTTTTTATCAGTTAATAAAATAAGTGGGTTATCAAGCACTGCTTCCATTTTTTCCATATTAGTGCTCATATAACTTGAAGCATAACCACGGTCAAATTTCATACCCTCAACAACTTCAAGTTCTGTTTCCATTGTTTTGCTTTCTTCAACAGTAATAACACCGTCTTTTCCAACTTTTTGCATTGCTTTGCTGATTAATTCACCAACCGATTCATCACCAGCAGAAATGCTTGCAACTTGCTCAATTGCTTTTTCGGTTTCAACAGGTTTGCTTTGTTCTTTTAATGCAGACACAACTACATCAACAGCCTTTTTAATTCCTTTTTTCAACACAATAGGGTTAGCACCAGCAGTGAAGTTTCTCATTCCTTCTGCAATAATCGCTTGTGCAAGAACGGCAGCAGTTGTTGTTCCATCTCCTGCAACATCATTGGTTTTAACGCTTACTTCTTTTATAATTTGTGCCCCCATATTTTCAAAAGGGTCGCTAAGTTCAATTTCTTTTGCAATGGTAACTCCGTCATTAGTTATAAGTGGAGATTGGAACTTTCGGTCTAAAACAACATTTCTGCCTTTTGGACCAAGTGTTACTTTAACAGTGTTTGCAAGAACATTAACACCTTGTTCTAATGCACGACGAGCATCATCGCCCGATTTTATAAGTTTTGTCATAAAATTTCTCCTTTTTAATCTTCAATTTTTGCTAAAATATCGTTTTGTCTTATGATAATAAAATCTTCTCCATCAATTTTAAATTCATTTCCAGCATATTTTGGATAAATAATTTTATCGCCTTGTTTAACTTGCATAACAACTTCTTTTCCATCAACAAGTCCACCAGGTCCAACAGCAATAACTTCTGCCATTTGTGGCTTTTCCTGAGATGCTCCAGCAAGCACAATTCCACTTGCTGTTACAGTTTCGGCTTCTGATTGTTTTATTACAACTCGGTCGAAAAGTGGTTTTATTTTCATATTAATTCACCTCCAAGTGATATAAACAAAATAAAGCATTTTTTAAGATGCTAATATATATTTTAGCACAGTTTTGTATTTTTGCAACTTAACAGCACCAAGTTTTTTGCAATATTTGTGTTTTTTTTGCATAAATTTAGACTATGAGTGATAACAGTATTGAATATGAAACAATAGTTAGAAATCGCAACAAAAGGAAAGGAGTATCAGCATTTGTTTTAATTCTGATTTTCTTTGCGTTAACTGTTGCTTGTTGCTTTGCAATTTCGCCATTATTTGGAATTAATTATTTTGGAAGTTTATTTTCTAGTGAAGGTAAAAAGGTTGTAAAAACTTGCTATGCAGTTGTTTGTGATGCTGAGTCTGAAGACGAGCAAACAGCAACGAAACTTGCCCAAAATTTGCGTTCGCGTGGGGGAGCAGGAATAATTGAAAAACAAGATAATAATTATTTTGTTTATTTGGGAATATATTTAAGTGAAAATGATGCGAACTTTGTGTCTAATAATTTAAAAGAACAAGATTTTGAAAGCAGCGTAAAAACCATTAATTTAATAAAACCTTCTATTAAATCTTTAAGTTCTAATGAGCAGGAAATTTACAATACATCATTTAATTTTTTGCTTGAAACCGTTGATACAATTTATGTTTTGTTAAACCAAATGGAAACCAATGAAATAACCGATTTAACAGCAAATTTAAGATTAAATGGTTTAACATTAAGTGCCGAGTATTACAACCAAAAACTTATTGAAAGTTCCAACTCTTTAATTAAAGATTTAAACACAATTATGGCAAGTGTTGCTAGTATATTAAAATATGTTTCAGCCGAAGAAACATTGACAGACAATTCGCTTCCTTATTCAAGTGAAGTTAGAAGATGCTTGGCAAGAATTGTTTTAATGTTAAGGTAAAAATATAAATAAAAAAGTATGAAGTGTTTTCATACTTTTTTGTTATTAAATATCTATTATTTTGATAAAAAGGTGTATAATTTTTTATAAATTTTTAATGTTATTTAAAAATGTTTTTTATAAAATAAAATTAGTTTTTCGATATTTGTTTTTATATACTTATTAATAACTATAAATGTTTTATTCCATTAATTTTTGTAAATACCTGTAAAAAAGATTTATTAAATATGGGCTAGGGGGGTAATGTTATAATAATTTTAACTTAATTGTTTATTTTTAAATGATATTTACATAGTTTTTTGTTCTTCTTTCTTTTCTGTTGGTGGAGTGTTTTGCTTGATTTTTTCATAGTCTAGTTTTATAACATCAAGTGCCAAATAAAGCCCTGATTCTGATTTGTGTTTGTTGGTAACTCCATTTTTTTCATTATAGTAATATTCATTTGGAAAGTTTAGTTTAGACATATCAAGATTTTTGTCAACACCTAAATAATAGTCGTTAATAGGAAGGTTGGGGTTTAATTTTTTAATTAATCGTGGGTCTTGAAATTGAAACTCAACTGTTGGGTTTAATCTTCGCAATTCATAATAAATATCATTATAATTATTAATTTCAGTTCTAGGTTTTAGGTCAAGATGTTCTGATAATATCTCACTTGTGGCATTATTTCGATTGGTTATACCGTTTTGAAAATTATATTCAAAATTTTCAGGTAGATTTAGATTTTCAGGAAGTTCTGTTGATATAATTTTATATTCGTTTGCTGATTTATTTAATTCAAAACTTACCGAAGGATTTAGTCGTTTAAGTTCGTGCACTAAGTCTAAATTATCTTTAATTTTATCAAGTTTACCAAGTTGAACCTTGATAACTTCTTTTGTTTCTTTATTTATTATCTTATTAACTCCAAAAATATAATTATCTGGTTTTTCTAATTTATTTAATGGAATATTTGCAATAATTGCATCATCATTTTGTGAATATGCAAACTTTTTTATAAGTTCTTGTTGTTGCTCTTCATTTAAGTTAATTGAGTTGGCTTTAATAATTGATTGCCATAAATTATATGTAGAACTTTTATTTTGTTGCTCTGTAGTGTTCTTTTGTTGCTTTTTTGTTCGTTTAAATCTTTCTCTTAATCTTCTAAAAGCGTTTTTTATTCTTTCAATAATAGACATATTTTTTCCTTTCTAAAATAAAGTAAATTGGTTAAGTTAATAATATTTTAAGTTTAGTGAGTGGTAAATATAAAAGCATTCCATTAAAATAATTTTCTATCTAATTTTGCAGCATAATTGCTATATTTTTAAAGTTCATTTTATAAACAATATTTTTTAGTTTGTTTATTTTATTATTTTAATTTTTATTTAAATAGTTTATATCATAATAAATTTATTTATAATGTATTCCACTTATAATTATGTTTGCCCCTGTGTTTAAAATGTTTTCAATAAAAACATCTCCAACTTGTATATTATTTTTAGGGTAGGGAGCATTTTTAATTGCTTTTAAAACATCGAAATATAACCTTTTTTCAACAGGTTTACTTGTTACTAGACTGATTGTTCCAAAATCTGTTTTATAAACGGTTGTTATTGTGCGCATTGGGTTTGTTATTTCTTGTTTGCCATATTCAGCACCACGTGGGCAACTGTTACCAACAACCGTAACTGTTCCATCATCATTTTTTGTAACTTTTAAATGGCACCCAACAGGACACCTTATGCACACTAATTCTATATTTTGCATAACTACACCTCGATATCTATTTTAAGATTATCTTTTATAAGTTTTTTGTTAAGTTTAACAATTTGCATTTCTCCAGCATTAACAGCAGGGCTTGGCTTTTTATTAATAATTTCACCATTACTTGTTGCTATTATTGTTGCTTTTTTATATTCCTTATCAACTCTAAATGAAATTGTGCAAACTTCATCATTAATGCTGCTGTGAATATATTTTGGCACTGTGTATTTAATGTGTTTATCGTGTTCGATTTCTATAACTTTTGTAGTTTTTTCTAAAGTTCCTTTGGCAAATTTTGCTGCACATTCGCCAGCAGTTAAACCTTCATTACTAACATTATCAGCAAGGTCATTAACATGCAAAACATTTCCACATATAAACAAATTAGGGCAGGTGGTTTGAAAAAACTCGTTAACAACAGCACTGCCTGTTGCTGGGCTTATTTCAAGATTAAAATTAGAAAACAATTCAACTTCAGGAATTAACCCAACCGACAAAAGCAGGGTATCACATTTTATAAATTGTTTTTTATTTAAAATAGGGTTAAGTGATTCATCTACAGGGGCAACCCAAACACCTGTTACCCTAGTTTTTCCTTCGGTTGCTACAACTGTTGTTGAAAGATGAAGTGGAATGTTGAAATCGTTTAAGCACTGTGCCACATTTCTAGCAAGACCACCACACTTAGACATAATTTCATAAACGCCAATAACATTTGCACCTTCACAGGTTAAACGCCTTGCCATAATAAGCCCAATATCACCAGAACCAAGAATTACAATATTTTTTCCAACCATTTTGCCGTGAATATTTACAAATTTTTGGGCTTGTCCTGCACTGAAAATGCCAGCAGGTCTTGTTCCACAAAGATTAATTGCACCAGCAGGGCGTTCTCGACAACCCATTGCTAAAACAACAGTTTTAGATTTTATTATTTCAAGCCCATTTTCACTTAAAGCCGAAATTTCAACACCTGTATCTATTTTTTCAATATGCGTAACCATTGTATTAAGTTTAACTGTTGAGTTGTATTTATTAAATTCGTCGACCCAGCGTTTAGCATATTCAGGCCCCGTTAGTTCAACACCAAAATAGTGCAAACCAAAACCATTGTGAATACATTGGTTTAAAATGCCACCTAATCGGTTTTGTTGTTCAATAATTACTACCTTTGCGTTATTTTTACACGCACTAATTGCAGCCGCAAGCCCTGCAGGACCACCACCAATAACTGCAACATCAAACATCATATTTACCCCCTTGCTTAATGTCGCCAATTAATATTTCACTGTTTTTTCCAAGCAAACTAACTTGTTCTTCTTCAATATTATAAAATTTAGCAATTTCACTGACAAGTTTGTCTAAACAAAAACTTCCTTGGCAACGACCCATAGTTGGACGAACACGCCTTTTAATTGCATCGACAGAAGTTGGTTTAAGTGGGGAAGAAAGTGCATCAATAATTTCTCCCCTTGTAATTTTTTCACATTTGCAAATAATTTTACCATAATCAGCATTTTTAACAATTAAATTATTAAGTTCTTTTTTACTTAATTGGTTTGTGTTTATATATGGCACTCTTTCAACTGGCATTATTTTGCTTGTTTTAATTCCATCTTCTTTCATTAAATTAAACAAATATTCTGCAATAGCAGGTGCAGCCGTAAGACCAGGCGAGCATATGCCAACAGTATAGTAATAGTTTTTATTTTTACCACGCGAAATTATAAAATCTTTGCCAGATTTAACTCTTACCCCAGCAAAAAGTTTTATAACTTTTTTAAAGTTTGGTTTTTTAACACTTTGAATAATTCGCTCTTTAATTGCTTTTATACTTTCCGAAGATACCGACTTATCATCTCTTTTGCATTCAATTGCTGTTGGTCCAAACATAATGTTACCGTGTGTTGTTGGAACAGCAATTATTCCTTTGCTGATTGCACTTGGCAAAGGGAAAATAGGTCTTTTAACATATCCTTTTTGAGAATTATCTAAAAGTAAATATTCACCTTTAACAAAACTTAAAGGATATTGTTCTTCACCTAAATATGAATTAATTTCATTACAATAAGCACCAGCACAGTTGACAACATATTTTGCTTTTACACTATCTTTTCCATTTGTTAAAATGTATAAATCATTTTCTTTTTTAATTCCACAAACTTCAAAGTTACACCTAACAACTCCACCATTAATAACACCTTCTTCAGCAAGTGCAATGCAAAGCATATAAGGGCTTACAATAGCCCCTGTTTTTGCATATAAGCCATATTCAATATTATCTGCTAAATTAGGTTCGATTTCCAACAATTCTTGTCTATTTAAAATTGAAAGACCTTTAACCCCATTTTCTTTTCCACGCAAAAGTAATTCGTTAAGTTTAGGTAAGCCATCTTTGTCTGACACAAGCAAAGTTCCACATTCACACAACTCAACTTTTAATCGTTTACAAAGTGGGCGATAAAGTTCATTTCCTCTTACATTAAATTTTGCCATTAATGTGTTTGGCATAGGGTCATAACCCGAATGCACTATTCCACTGTTTGCTTTTGTCGCACCTAAACTTACATCGTCTCCAGCCTCAAGCATAACTGCTTTTACACCATTTAACACAGAAAGATTAAAAACGCACGCACCTACAATTCCACCACCAACAACTGCTAATTCAAAAACATCTTGTTCCATATAAATTCCTTTTATATTTTTATGGTTTTTTAAGCAAATATAATACTAATTTAATTTTACCTTTCTTTAAAATAAAATGCAACTAATTAACTTTATTTTAATTAAATCGTTTGTATGTTTGTAACTTAATTGTTATAATAAAAAATAGATAGCATACACATTCATTTATGTTTTATTTTTGTATTGAAACTTGTTTAAAGGGGGAATGATGAATAAACGATATATAATTGCTATAGATGAAGGAACAACATCTGTTAGAACTGTTTTGTTTGATGTTAAAGAGCATAAAATTATAAAATCAGTTAGCAAAAGTTTTGAACAAATTTACCCACGCTCTGGTTGGGTAGAACACAATGCTTCCGAAATTTTAAAAGCAACCAAGTGGACATTTAATCAAATTATTAAGGACTTAAATTTAAAACAAGTTTATGGTGTAGGAATTACAAACCAACGAGAAACAGTAGTTGCTTGGGATAAAAAAACAGGTAAACCTGTTTATAATGCTATTGTTTGGCAATGCAGAAGAACATCGGAATATTGCAAAAAACAACTTGTTGGAAGGAAAGCATCGTTAATTAGAAAACTTACAGGTCTTGTTCCTGATGCGTATTTCAGTGCAACAAAAATTCAGTGGTTATTTCAAAAAGTTCCAGAAATAAAACAACTTGCAAGTAAAAACGAGTTATGTGTTGGAACAATAGAAAGTTTTTTGGCTTTCAACTTGTCTTGCGAAAACTGCTTTGTAACAGATGCTTCAAACGCAAGCAGAACAATGCTTTATAACATACATACAAATCAGTGGGACGAAAAATTGCTTAAACTTTTTGATATACCTTTATCTGTTTTACCTAAAATTGTAGATAATGACGAAATTGTTGGACATATTTTAATAGATGATGTAGAAATACCAATAGCAGGTTTAATTGGCGACCAACAAAGTTCTTTATTTGGACAATGTTGTTTTAAGACGGGTGATGTTAAAAACACTTGTGGAACAGGCAGTTTTATGCTTATGAATTTAGGAGATAAAGTTAAGTTTTCTAAAAATAAACTTGTAACAACAGTTGCGTGGAGAAGAAATGGAAAAACAACTTATGCACTTGAAGGAAGTGTGTTTAACAGTGGAAGTTGTATAACTTGGCTTATAGAAAATTTAAAATCAATAAAATCTCCATCTGAAACAGATAAAATTGCAGAGCAAGTAAGTGATACCGATAACACATTTTTTGTGCCAGCATTTACAGGGCTTGGTGCACCTTATTGGTGTGGCGATGCAAGAGCAATGTTTTTTGGAATTAGCAGAAACACCAATTATAAACATTTAACCAGAGCAGTGCTTGAAAGCATTGCATACAGAGTTAAAGATATTTACGATATTATGCAAAAAGACACAGGCAATAATACAAAAGTTGTTAGGTTTGATGGTGGGGTTAGTCAAAGTGATTTTATTATGCAACTTTTATCAAACTTGTTTGGTCAAACCATAGATAAAAGTTTGGAAAAAGAATCAACAGCCTTGGGGGCGATTTATATGTGTGGACTTGCAAATGGTGCTTGGAAAAATTGCGATGAATTAAATAAATTGTATAAAATAGATAAATCGTTTAAACCTAATGATAATAGTTTAGAAAACTTAAAAAATTATAATAAATGGAAAAAAATTGTTTTAAAAGCAATTAAATAAAAGGATAATATATGACAAAAGTTCAAATAGGTCAAATGATAGAAAGTTTTGATAACTCTAAAATATTTTGTCGTGAGTGGAATGAAGTTGTTGAGCCTAAGGGGGTAATGTTTATTGTTCACGGTATGGTAGAGCATTCGGCAAGATATCAAGAGTTTGCTAAATTTATGAATGTTAATGGATATTATGTTTTTTCTATGGATTTAAGGGCACATGGTCAAACAGTTGGAAGTAGCGACCAAGTTGGTATTTATGATGGCGATTTATCAGAAGATATTGTTAAAGATATGATTTTCTTTTCTGATATGTTAATTGAAAAATATAAACTTCCTCTGATAGTTTTAGGTCATAGTTATGGGAGTTTTTTGTTGCAACGATTTATTCAATTATACCATAAACATTCTATCGCTATTTTTACAGGTTCTGCTTGTATGAAAGGCAGTTTTGAAGTTGCAATGGGAAATATTGTTGCAAAAATTACCAAAGCATTTTGTGGTAAAAATGCAAAAGCAAAACTTATTTATAAATTAAGTTTTGGAAAGTATGGTAAAAATTTTGAACATAAAAATTGGCTTACACGCGATGAAGATAAATTTTATGCATATGTTGCTGATGAGTTTTGTGGAAAGGTTTGTTCTGCTAATTTTTATGTATCGTTTTTTAAGAATTTAAAAATAATTTATAAAACCGAAAATTTAAAGAAAATAGACCTTGATAAACCAATGCTTATAACAAGTGGAGAAAAAGACCCTGTTGGTGGTAAAAATGCCAACTTGGTTGATAAATTGGCAAAAATGTATCATGATTTAGGCGTGGAAATTGTAGATAAAAAAATTTGGGAAGGTATGCGTCACGAAATTTTAAATGAAGTTAATAGATTAGATGTTTATAAATATATTCAAGAGTTTTGTGATGAATTTTGCTCTAAAAAGAAAGTTAAAAAAATTGTAAAACATAAAAAATAATTAATATCATATTTAGTAAAATATTAAGTTTTTACAACTATATTAATGCTTTATTTTGTAATTATAAATATCAATATTTATTTAACAATATATTAACTTAGTTGTTGTTTATTTTAGCAAAATAGTTTTATTTAAAAATTAACTTTATATTAAAGCCACAGTGTGTTAAATTTATTTAATACATAGTTTCGTTTTTGCAAGATTTTACATAAAATGATAAAATTTTCACAAATTAGTTAAAATGTTACATTTTTGTTGCAAAAGCATTCTTGATTTGTTATCATAATAAAAAATAGGAATAAGGCGAAAGCTGTTTTAAAGGGGAGTTTATGTCTGAGGTTCAGGTTCAAAAAAAGGGTGTTAAAGGCTCGTATATAGGTGGAGGAATTTTTGCTGTTCTTTTTGGCTTAGTTCTACTCTTCCTATATCTGCCAGATTTTGTTTGGGAAATCTTCACATTCCAATGGGTGTGGGATACAAGTATGGTCGGTATTAATGAAGAGTTTATGGGTTTTATAACATCGTATTTGTGCTATGTTGGGTTTCCATTACTTTTGTTTGTTATAACATTTGTATCAATCTTTATTGGGGTAAGTAAAGGCTCGGTGTTTTTTAAAATTTCTACAATTTCGTCTTTGCTTGTAGTAATTTTAAATTATGTTATTAAAACTTTATTGTTTGATGTATATAACAGTATGGCATCATTTGTTAACTATATAAACATTGGTTTAACAGCAGTGGCATTTATATTTTTTGTGCTTGGAATTGTGTTTATGGCATTGCAAAAAACACACCCATACAGAGCAACATCGTTCCATTTATTTACTTCAATTTTTTGGATACTTGTTTGTGCTGTAATTATTTTAGCAGGTTTCCTTGATATAGTTAAACTTCAAATGGTGGTTGCAAATCATCTTATTCCAATTGCTTTATCGTTATACGGTTTAATTGGTGGAGTTTGGCTTTTCATAACTTGCAAAAGAAGAATAGTTATTGTAAACGAAGAACCTGTTGAAATTGCAAACACTGTTGCTTCAAATGATGCAGTGGTTGGAACTCCTAATCCACAAGGTTTTGCACCAAATATGCAAGAACAACCACAAAATAATATGCCAAACTTTGAACAACCTTACAACAATTTTTCAATTCAACAAGCGCAATATTTGCAACAACAGGCAAATCAAGCGCAAGCAAACCAAAATGTTGAACCAGAAGTTGCACAAACAAATAATACATTTAATCAAAATCAACAAACTGCTTCAACACAACAGTTTCAGCAACCAATGGCTCAACAATCTGTTCCACAACAATCACAACAAACAGTTAAACCTATGCAACAACCTTTTAATAATGCTCAACAAAATCAGAATGCTGTTCCTCAAAATATGCAGGGTGTAAGACCACAACCAAATGGTGTTCCACCAATGCAACAGGCAAATGGTGCACAAGCAGGTCCAAGGCCAATGCCACAAGGGTTTAGACCACCTTATCCACCAAGACCTATGCCTAATAACATGCAAAGGCCACCATTTCCACCAAGACCTATGGCACCACAAAATATGCAAGGTGCAAGACCACAACCAAATGGTGTTCCACCAATACAACAGGCAAATGGTACGCAAGCAGGTCCAAGGCCAATGCCACAAGGGTTTAGACCACCTTATCCACCAAGACCTATGCCTAATAATATGCCTAACCAGCAAAGACCTAACACTGCTCCAACACAACCACAGCAACCAAACATAAATCAAAACAATAATAACGATGGCACAAATAATAACTAATTTTGAAGGTAACATATGATAGATAAACAACAACAATTAAAATGGGATAAACGGTTTATGGAAGTTGCTAAACTTGTTTCATCTTGGAGTAGTTGCATTAGGGAAAACAGACAGGTAGGTTGTGTTATTGTTAAGAATAATTGTATATTAGCAACTGGGCATAATGGGGCACCTTCTGGCATAAAAAGTTGTCAAGAGCGTGGTGTTTGTTTAAGAAATCAATTAAACATAAAAAGTGGAACTTGTCTTGAAAAGTGTTATTCACTTTGTGCAGAACAAAAGGCTGTGGCGCAGGCATCAAAACTAGGACACGAACTTGATAACAGCACATTGTATTGCACACATTCTCCCTGCACCGTATGTGCAAAAATGATAATAAACACAGGCATTAAGCGTGTTGTTTTTGAACAAAACTATCCAGATGAATTTTCTTTGGGGTTATTAAAAGAGGCTGGTATAGAAGTTGTTCAACTAAATTCGGATAAATAAATAATTTAAGTTATATTTAAGTTGTTTATTTAATATATTTACAATGGAGGTTGATAAAATGGCAAAAAAATCAGATTATTTTGGTTTAGGATATGTTGTTAGTTTAATACTTGCAATTATTCCTGTAACATCTTGGATATGTGGTGCTGTTACTAGACTTATGGAAGGTAAAATTGTTGCTTTCTTAATTCGTTTGATATTTGGTTTTACTATTGTTTGGATAATCGACCTTATTCTTATGATTGTTAGTAAACACATTTTAAGATTAATTAATGTTTAGTAATGCACAAAAAAACACGCCGAATTTGGCGTGTTTTTTATTTATATTTTATTTTGCTAATTATATCATTTTTTAATTTTAAATTAAATAAATATAAAGTATGTCTAATATAACAAACTTTAAACACAAGTTGCAATTTTATCTTAATTTAATAGATAAAAGAACTTTAAGTGGTGATTTGTGGGGAGCGCTTGATGCAAGCAGAAATGCCCAGCGATTTTCTAAATCTCGAGTAGAAAAACGAGGATTAGAAACCTTGGTTGCACAATGTTATTTTGAAATGGGTCAACATAGTTTGGCTTGTAGGCATTTTTTTAGAGCAGTAAAAATTCCACATTTACGCGCATCTGCTTTTTTTGGAATAGGCAGAAGTTTAATCTTTTTAAATCAATTTAATCTTGCTTTATCATATTTTGATGCAAGTTTGAAGTTTGATGTCAATAATCAGTTTTCAGAAGCAATATTAGAGTGGACTGAAGTTATAAAACAAAAACTAAAAAACAAAGAATATAGTGAACAAATTTTGTTAAAATCGGCTAAAAATTTAATTAATAATAAGGCTTTTAACGAAGCTAGACAAATTCTTGAACCTTTAATTAATAAGCAAAACCTGCAAGCAGAAAATTTGTTTTGTCTTACTTTTTATTTAGAAAAAAACGAACAAAAAACTAAACTAGAAATTAATAAAATACTTAATCGATATCCGTTTGATGTATTTAGTCTGTGTTTATTATACGAAATAGAAGCAGAAAGTCAGTTTGATATAATAAATAAACTTAAAAATATAGACACTATTGATAGTGATGAATTAATAAAATTAGGGCTGTTTTTTGCTGGTATAAAAGATTATGAATGCGCTTTAAAATATTTTGAAAAACTGGCAGAATTGAAAGAATATATACCTAAAACTCATTTATTTTGCGCATTATGTGCATATAATTTAAAAGATTATGAAAAAGCGCTTTATAATATTTCAAGAGCCAAATGGTTAGATTGCGAAATCCCACTTTATTCTTTTTATTATGATATTTTTAGAATGCAAGATAAAAAAGAAGACTTAAAAATCTTTGAAGATTTACCTTTATATTTAAAGCAAGAAAAATTAAATAATGTATATGAAGCACTTAACCGAACTGACTTTTGTTTATTACTTAATAAATCTCACTTTTTACTTGAAGATTTAGAATATGCATCAATAAATTTACAATTATGCGATAAAATATCTGAAAAACTTGTTAAATGCAATAATGAAACAGCAAAAAATATGTTTGATAATATGTTGCTTTCAGTAAAACATTCAAAAAAACATAAGTTTTTAATGTGCAAACAGGCTTTGTTAAGTGAAAAATTTAATCAACTTGATTTTGTGTTAAATTATAAATATACAAGTTTTTATTTTGATAAAAAACGAATAAAAAAAATGAATGTTGTTTTAAAAAAGGCAGTATGTAATGCTGTTGCGTATGTTCATTGTTATGAAGTTGAAAGTTCAATTTTAAACAGTATATGGGAAATAAGTTCACAAATAAATGCTGTTAATAATTTGAATTTAAGTGAAGAAGAATTAACTTGTTTATTACTATCTAAAAATACCGAAATAATGCAAAATGCCTGTTTATTTTTTAATATCAATCAAATAAAAGTAATACAATTAAAAAATATGCTCAAACTAATTAAAACAGAAAGGAGTTTTTTATGAAACAAAAATCGTTATTTGCAAAATTCTGTAATCAGATTTTAATTGCTTCTGTTTTGTTTGGAACTTTAGTTGGGGCAGGTTTTGCATCTGGAAAAGAAACTTGGTATTATTTTGCTTCTTTTGGAACAATGGGGTATATAAGTATTGGTGTTGCGGCAATAACATTTTTTCTTTGTGCTTTGTTATTTATGAATTTTGGTCGAAAAATGGGCGTTTCAAGTGTGCAAGATATGAATAAAGCAATGTTTGGGAAAGGTGCAATATTAGGTGAATTTGCATTGGTTTTTTGTAATTTAATTTTACTTGCTTCTATGTTTGCAGGCGCAAATAGTTTATTTGAAATAGTTGTGCCCGATTCTATTTATCGTTATGCAAGTGTGGCAACAGCAATAATTACTTTACTTATTGTTTGCTTTGGCTTTAAAGGTATTACAAAGGTTAATTTAATTGTTGTTCCACTTATGCTTGCTGTTCTTGTTGTGGTGTTTTGTGCAAGTATAAGCCACCCACAAACATATCTTGAAGTTAATAATTTCAAGTTAATAAATGTTGTAGAAAGTTTGGTTTATTGTATATTATTTATTTCTAGCAATATGTTTTTTGCTGGATTTATATTTGCAAAACTTGGAAAAGACTATTCTAAATCTGAAACTGTTGGAGGAAGTTTAATTGGTGCGTTATTTTTAACACTTTCATTAGTTGCAATGGCTGTAACTTTGAATTTAAACCCACAATGGACAACAAGTGATATGCCACTTGTGGCGATTGCTGGAACTATGGGAAATGCATTTTCTATCTTTGTATTAATTGTTGTTTGGATTGGGCTTTTAACCACAGCAGTAGCCTTGCTTTATACAGTTACTAATTGGCTTAAAACCTATTTTGGTGGAACATTTTTTGCTGCGCTAACTGCAACTTTACTTGCAATGGTAATGTCTGGATTTGGATTTGCAAGTTTTGTTGCTTATGTTTATCCTGTATTTGGAATTGTTGGGCTTATTTATATTGCGATATTGGCAAAGGCCAATAATAAAAAGGTTATAAAAACTGAAAAAGAGCCCGAGCCAACTCAAATTCAAGTTAAAACAGATAAAGCCTAAAAATACACAATAAAAAGCATAAATTGATTGATAATTTATGCTTTTTTTGTTAAACTTAAATTTGATTTTAAATACTTTATTAAATTTAAAAATTCAAAGGAGAAAATATGGTTATTGGGCTTTTTGTTGGGAAATTTTTACCACCACACAAAGGACATAAATTTGCAATACTAGAAGCAAAGAAAAAATGTGATAAGTTATATTTAGTAATAGGTTATGAACCTAATGTTACGAAAAAATTATGCAGTGATGCTAATATTCCGTATATAACGTTGGAGCAAAAAATAAATTGGTGGAAAAAAGAACTTAAGAACGAGAAAGATATAATCATTTTAGGAGAAGATGAAACAGGTATTCCAAGTTATCCAGAAGGGTGGAAAATGTGGGCAGAGCGAACTCAGAAAATTGTTGGCGAAAATATTGATATTATTTTTGGAAGTGAACTTGGATATGCACCATACTATAAACAATACTTTCCAGATAGTGAATATTGTTTGCAAGATGTGAATAGAGTTAATTACAATATAAGTTCAACAATAATACGAAAAAATGTTAAAGAAAATTTGAATTGGATAATCGACAGTGCTAGACCATTTTTTGAAGATTATTATAAAAATAAAAATTAATTAAAGCATTTTTAAATTATAATTTATTTTTAGATGAAATTATTAATAAAATATATTAATAAAATATATATTAGTCTATTTCAAATAATTTTTTTAAAAATATATTTTATAATAAAATGAATCATATAGATTATAAAATTAAATTAAAAGTTTAAAATAGTATTTTAATACAGATTTATCTTATTTTGCTAATAATGTTATTATTTAATTTTAATAATAGATTTAAACAAAATTAACTATATAGTTATAAAAATTGTGAGTAAACAACAAAAAAATGCAACTATGTTGCATTTTTTATTATATATTATAAATATTAATCTAATTTATTATAAAAATATTATCATAATAATACTGAATATATTCTAATTAATTTTTATTTTATAAATTTTATCTTTATAATTTTTAATTATTAATAATATTAATAGTTTATATTATCGGAAGTTTTATCTGAATGCACACGAAGCAAAGCGAGTGTATATTCAAGCAAAACTGATGTTAATTCAAACAGTGATGCCGTTGGGACAACGGATTTGCGTTTAGCAAATTGGTTTGCGAACATCGTGAGCAAAACAACATCACATAGTTTATGTTATCGGAAGTCGAACCAAGCACAAATTAGTAGTATGTGAGTGAGACTGATGTTCATTCAAACTGTGATGGTGGGCAAAGCACGCAAATTCGTTAGAATTTATTAAAATTTTATGTTAGTAAAATTTTAACATCACATAGTTTACATTACCATAAGTTTTGCTTGCAAATAAATTAGATATTTATATGAAAACTAATGATTATTTAATTATGATAATAAAACTAAAAATCTTCTTTAAGTTCAAGTGCTTTTGATTGTTTAAGTTTAACAAGTTCTTTAATAAAATTGTCAAGTTTTATATCATTAACTTGTTTGCCACCACGAATTTTAATAGACACAGTGTTTTCTTCTGATTCTTTATCACCAACTATAACTACATATGGAACTTTTGCAACTCTAAATTCGTTAACTTTTTTGCCCATACCATAGTCGCCAAGTTTAATTTCGGTGTTAATCTTTGCATCTTTTAAAAGTTGTTCAACTTTTTTTGCATATTCAAAATTATTCTCAGAAACAGGAACAATGCCAACTTGAACAGGGCATATCCAAAATGGGAAAGCGCCAGCAAAGTGTTCAATTAAAAGACCAATAAAGCGTTCAAATGAACCATATATAACTCTGTGAACAATGACAGGAGTTTCAAGTTCTCCTTTTTCATTAGCAAACGAAAGATTGAAATTTAAAGGAAGTTGAAAGTCTAACTGAATTGTTCCCATTTGCCATTCACGATTAAGGGCATCTTTCATAATTATATCAATTTTTGGACCATAGAAGGCACCATCACCTTCATTTAAAATAAAGTTTTCTTTACCAAATCTGTTAATCATAATTTCTTTAAGTGATGCTTCGGCTTTATCCCATAAAGCAATTTCGCCCATATAATCGTCTGGTCTTGTTGAAAGCACTGCTTTATAAGTTAATCCAAATATATGATAGAATAAGTCGGCAATATCCAAGATAGCATTAACTTCGTCAGAAATCTGGTCTTGTCTTATAAAGTTATGAGAATCGTCTTGTGTGAAACTTTGAACTCGAAGTAAACCGTGTAAAGTTCCAGATGCTTCGTGTCTGTGAAGTTTATCACAGTCTGAAAGTCTTAAAGGTAAATCACGATAACTTCTTATTTTGTGCTTATATACTAAAACAGCATTAGGGCAGTTCATTGGTTTTAAAGCAAATGGCTTATTTTCATTTCCTTCAACGCAGAACATATCATCTTTATAATGTGCCCAGTGACCAGAAATTTCCCAAAGTTCTCTGCTGTTAAGTTGTGGGCAAGAAATTTCGTGGTATCCACGCTTTTCGTGTTCTTCACGCCAAAATTCTAGCAAAGTGTTGAAAAGTTTAAGCCCTTTTGGAAGCCAATATGGCATTCCAGGTGCAGTATCGTGAATAAAGAATAAATCAAGTTCAGGACCAAGTTTTCGGTGGTCGCGTTTTTTCGCTTCTTCAACTTGAAATAAATATTGTTTAAGTTCTGCTTTGTCTTTAAAAGCAGCAGCATATATTCGTTGAAGCATAGGTTTTGTTGCATCACCTTTCCAATATGCACCAGCAACACTTGTAAGTTTAAAAGCGCAACTTCTTAACATTTTTGAATTTTCAACATGAGGGCCTGCACAAAGGTCAATAAATTCTCCACTTTTATAAATGCTTACTTTGTCATCATCAATTCCAGCAATAAGTTCTAGTTTATAAGGTTGATTTTTAAAGAATTGCATTGCTTCAATTTTGTTCATATAAGATTGTTCAAAATCAAAATCTTCTTTTAAAATCTCGTGCATTTTATCTTCTATAACTTTCAAATCTTCGGTGGTTAAAGAGTGCCCAAGGTCGAAATCATAATAAAATCCTGTGTCAATGCTTGGACCTATTGCAAATTTAACATCAGGGTAAAGTTTCATAACAGCATATGCCATTATGTGAGACAACGAGTGTCTTATTGAATTAATGTCGTTCATAAAATTATCCTCCAAAGATTTAATAGTATTTTTTAAATTTGTTTTTTAAAATACTAAATATTAGTATATACCTATTTAAATTAATAGTCAATAAAAACTGTTAAAGTTAATATTGTATTGTGCTATATTAGTATTGTGCTACGCTATAAGGCTATAAATAATTTTTATTATTTGGGGCTGTTTTATTGTTACAAAATATAGAATTTTAAAAATTACATATTGACTTAACATATATTCTGTGATAATATTATATTACACACATTTTTTGGGGGAAATATGGAAAAAGCAACAACTAATAATAAAAATTTTAAACTTTATGCAGCTGATACACAACAAAAATTCAAAAAAGCAATTCAGAAAGATGCTAAAAATCGTAATAAAGATATTCAAGAATTTTCTGAAACAGATAAAGAAATTATAACAAATATTTTTGCAAGGAAAATTGGTTCTGGCGAATTGGAAAGATTACCAAAGAAAAGCAAAGGTGTTGGAGAGTTAAATATAGAATATGATGAAGCTCAATTGAGTGATGATAAAAAGATAAGAGCATTACAATTTATGAAAATTATTGATGAAGCTATCGCAAGTGATTCTGAAATTCGTGTTAAAGATAAAAAACTTCAACAAATGGGGCATTTAGCACATCAAGCAATAGAAATTAAGAAACAAATACAAAGTAAATTTTTTGAAATATCTGAAATCTTTTTAATCCTTGATGAGAAAAATGATGAAGTAGAAAAATATTTAAAAGATTTTAGAAAAAACATAGAAATACAAAAAATTGAATTTGGAGATTCTGTTTCTCAATATAAAAAAGCAGTTGAACCATTTCAAATAAAAACCAAAAAAGAGCTTGATAGTTATAGAAAATATATTTTAACTTGCAAAGAATTAAAAGGTGATGTTGACAAATTACAATCAAAGCTTTCAAAAATTTACAGCAATCTTAATGTTATGGCTGCAGACATAAATAATTCACAAGATAATTCTTCTGTAGATAAATTAGAAAATGCGTTTAGTAATTCAAAAGCATTCGTTATTTCTGTAAAAGAAGCAGTTAATTATACAAAAGATGCTATAGAGAATGTAGAATCAATATATAAATATTATAAAAAAGATTTTAATGAAACAAATGAAAGATATAATGGCTATGTATCAAGTATGAGTTGTTCTCAAATGTAAAAAACTTCTATGAGTTAATTCTCATAGAAGTTTTTGTTTATATTAAATTTTTATTTTAATAATTTTTACGCTTTTTATTTTAATATCTAGTTTTTATAAAACAAACCAAACATAAAGAATGTTATATATTTGTTGGAATTTTTTGTTTAAATTATGTAAGCAAAAAAACGGTTCAATCACTATTATTATTCAACTTGATTTTTACCTTTGCCTAATTTTTCACGGGCTTTTTTTGCTTTTTCTTCTTGTTCTTGCTTTTCAATTGGGTCTGATATTTTTTCTTTTTCTTCTTTTAATTCTTGTGGTGTAGGTGCTTTCACTTTTTTCTTACAAGAATTATTTCTTGCAGGAATTGCATTAAGATTAATGTTTCCAGCATCTGTTGATTTTTCTTTATGTGAACCTATTCGGAAACTTTTTATATTAATCAGCATAAATACAGCAAAGAAAATAACAATTGCGAAAACTATGGCTAAAATTGCAATCCAAGTTGAATTATTTGCTGGTGTTACTGCTGCAACTATTTTAGGTTCTGATAATGTTATTGAAGCATATCCAGCCCTAACATATGAATTAATTTGTTTAACTTCGTTGTTGTCCCAAACAAGAACTTTCAAAGTTTGTCCATTATATTGTGTTCCAACATATAAGTAAATTTTAAAAGTGTCTTTATAAGCAAGGTGATTATCGTTTGTTATTGAAACTGAAATAACATCTAATAAATTTCCTTCAGCATTTTCTTTAAATTTATTAAAGATTTCATTATCACTGTTTAGTTCGGTAATAACAATTTTTGTGTCATATCGTATGTTTTCGCCTTCAACAATTACATTTAAGTTATCGTCTTTTTTAGATACAAGTGTGTATTCAGGTTGATATTCTACTTCAATAGTATGACTTTCTTTTACAGCAGGTAATGTTATTTTATTGTTTTCAAATGCAACTGATTCACCATCTATTAGAACTTTACTTATATAATAATTATCTTGTAAAGTGAATTCTATTTCAAAATCTTCTCCATCATTAGCCAATAAATATTTTGTTGGAATTTCATTTAGATTAGTTTTTACTGTTATTCTATGTTGCTCTAAGTCGGCAGATAAAACAATAATTGCATCACTGTTAACCACAGGTGTGGTATAAATTCCATTTTCTGATGTTAAAATACTTTCATTATCATTTACCGTATAGGTTACGGTTAAAGAGTCTTCAATATATGAATTTTCAGTGTTAAAGATGGCTTTAAAACTATAGGTTTTTCCACTTAAAACATAACCATTTTGAGTGTTAATTTCTTGAATACCTGCGCCATTATTTATTTCTAGAATTTTATATAAAGTTTCGCTTTGTAAATATTGAGCAAGTTTGATAGGAAGAGGGTAATAGAAGGTGCTTCCATTATTGTTAAATGTTGCATAATTAGTATTATCATTAAACATACTTGTAGTCATTATGTAAGTGCTGTAACCACAAACATTATTTTCAATTAAGTCCTGATTATTTACGGCTTTAAGATTTGGGTTTTTCTCTATATTATAATAACAATTTTGAACATTTGAATTTGTGTTTTTACCAATTAAACTTCCAGAAAAATTGTTTGCATCTGTGAAAATTACAGTTCCTGCATTAAAACAGTTATTTACATTAGTGCTAGAAATAATTATACCAGCAATTCCACCTATGTTTTCAACACCATTAACTGATGCAAAGTTGGCACTGTTTATAATTTCACTTAATGTGCTTGCGCCAACCAATCCTCCGATTTGCGAGTTTGCAAAAACAATACCCGATGCTATACAACTTTTAATTTGTGAGTTTTCAAAAATTGCACCAGCAATTCCACCAACTGTTTGATAACTGTATATTTCACAACTGATACTTGCACAATTTTCAATATTTGAACTTATTACATAGCCAGCAATTCCACCACAATATTGACTGTTACAATTTATTTGACTGTTTTCAACAATACAATTAATTATATTTGAGTTGGAAACATAGCCACCAATGCTTGCTACATTTGAATTTCCGTTTATATAACAGTTGCTTATTTTTAAGTTTTCAATAGTAGCATTGCTTAAGGTTCCGAAAAGGGCAATATTATTTTCGTAAGGTAAGTTGATTTGGAAGTTGCTTATGGTTTTATTGTTTCCTAAAATCGTTCCACTGAAACATAATTCAGTGCTGATGCCTATTGGTGTAAATTCGGCATTTTCTAAATCTATGTCTTGCTCTATAATATAATATTTATCTTTATAGTAAGCGTTTGTTTCATCTGAATTAATTAAACTTGAAAGCAACATTAAATCATCTTTATTTGCAATTACATATGGATTTTCTTGTGTTCCTTGCCCACTAAAAGCATTTTCAGAATTAGCCCAAAGATATGTTGAATTAACTAGTGCTACTTGTTGAGTTTTACTTTCATCGGAATACCATTTTAAAACTTGGTTATCTGAAGTTGTGTTTGAAAGATAAAGTTCTTGCAATTTATAAGTTGGAAGATTTATTTTAGTTATTATGGAAACTGAATTAATTTCATTTTCATATGGATAGAACAAAGTAGTTTCTATATAATCTGTTTCATAGAATATAGGAATTAATTTACTTTTAAGTGTAGTAGGTAAAGGATAGAACCACTTGTTTTGTATTGGTGCTTGATATGACCAAGCCAAACTTCCATCTTCAAGAATTGCAGTTCTAAACTCGTTACTTAATGCCATAGATAAACCGTTAGAACTTAAAAGCAATCCGTCTGCAATCCCATATTCATTTAATTGCTGACTGTTGTATGTTGCATTCTTATTGTAATTATTTTTAACAAAATAGCAATTTTCAATGATACCGTTTAAATTCGAGCATATAGCACCATAATTTTGTAAACTTTGTGTAGCATTTGTTGAGTAACCATTTTTTAATATTCCATTATTACCAATAAACCCAACTAAGCCACCTATGTAATTTTCTCCATAAATTATTGCAGAATTTACACAAATTTCTGAAGTTCCTGATTGTAGATAGCCAACAACTCCACCAGCATATTTAGCGTTGACTTGTCCCATATTAAACACGCTTTGAACAAGCCCTGAATATTGATAACCAACAATTCCACCACAGTAAGATTTTGCATATATATTGTTTGTGTTAATACAATGTTGAATTACGCTTTCACTGTTTTGAATTGCACCAGCAATTCCACCAACATAAAGTTCACCTTGTATGGTTGCATTATTTGTAGAGTTTATAATTTTTCCTTTATTTACTCCTGCAATTCCACCAACATAACTGCTTCCCACAACTGCATATTCTGAAGCAGAATTTATTGTAACATTTTCAATAGTGCCTGTGTTTACACCAACCAAACCACCAACATAATTGTTGCCATTTATTGATATATCATTTAAAGTTAAGTTTTTAATCGTGCCATCGTTCCAACCAATAAAACCAACATAATTACTGCCATCAATGTTGATATTGTTTATTGTATGGTTTTGACCATCAAAACAGCCCGTAAATTTTTTGCTTTCTTTACCTATACAAACAAAATTGTTGTTTTCAAAACTTAAGTCATTAGTTAAAATATAATATTTATTTGAGTATTGCGAATATGTTGATGATAAGTTTATTAAATTTGCTAAATTAATAAGATTTGCTGTTGTTTCAATAACATATGGGTTTTCTTGACTGCCGTCCCCACCAGCAAAATAACTTTTACCATCAGTTGTGCTTGCAATTAATGATATATTTTCGGTAACTTCATTAAACCCAAAATTCCAAACTGTTCCATTAGGTAAATACCATTGCAAATACATATCTATTATTTCAGCAGGTTCAAGGGCATATTCTCCACTTTTAACAGGTTGTGTCCAAGTTGAAACGCCAGAGTCTGAATCATATAAATTAAAGGTAACTGTTAACATTGTTGTTTTAAGTTTATTAAGAACATAATCAATATCTAGTCCATTAATAACAGGGAAGTAATATGTATCTTCATTGTTTGATAAATATAACCAACAATTAGAATTATCTATTTCATAATTTACAAATTCATTTGAAAAACCAAAACCGAAACTATCAGTGCTAACCATTTGTCCTGTTGTTAAGCCTTCAGATTGTTGCCAATAATTTAAGCCAGCAATACCACCAAGAGAACTTATAACCTTATTATAAAAGCAATAGTTTACATTGCCGTCATTTAGCGCAACTATCGAGCCTTTTGTTGAACCAAAAACTTCTGCCAAAACATAACAAGCATTTATTGAACTTTGATTTTTTGCAACAATTCCACCAGCATAAGTTGTTCCATTAATTTGCCCAATACTTACACAACCTTCGCAATCGCCTAAAACCAACTCTCCAACAATTCCACCACAAATATCTGCGCTTAAAGTAGCATCAACTAAAGATTTTAATATGCGTGTTCCATTTGTCGCCTGTGCGACAATTCCACCAACGGTTGAATTTTCGTTTTGTGTAATCGTTCCATCAAACACACAATTTTTAATAATTGTGTTATTTGCACTTCCAACAATTCCACCAACATAGCCATTTGCTGTTATAGTAAAATTATCAAGTATTAAATTTTTTATAGTAGCATTAACGGTAGAACCAAAGAAGCCACCAAAGGTTTGTGTTGAATTAATAACAGCATTTTTAATTAAAAACTTATTACCATCAAAAACACCTTTAAATAAATAATCAGAAATTCCAATTGGAATAAGTTTTGTATTTTCAAAATCAATATCTTTAATTACTTTATAGTTTAATGTATTATAATAAATATTTTCTTCACCATTAAAACCATATGCATTTGTGTTAACAAGTTTTGCTAAATTGTTAAGTTGTTCTTTGGTTGAAATTTCAAAGACATTATTAGTTGCATAAGTGTCTGAATTGTTAAAAAGTGCTTCCCATTTAGCCTTTAAATTTATGTTATTTGCAGGCATTGGGTTAGAAAAGTCAAATTGCTTTATAAAATTGCCATAACTATCAGTTTCCCACCAGCCTAAAAATTTATAGCCAAGTTTTGTTGCTTGCACTTTATTTGCTGTTTTGTTATATTCAACTTGTTGTGAACTAACAGGTGTGCCACCATCACTGTCAAAATTTATTGTATATGTGTTGATTTCCCAATTTGCAGTTAAAGTGAAATTAGAAAGATAAAGGTTAGTATAGTTTATTGTAGCACCTAAATCAATAATATCACCATAGCTTGTTTGCCAACCGGTAAGTTTATAGCCTGTTTTACTAAATTCCGTTCCCAAACTTGTTGTGTAACTTTGCGAGTAATTGTGTGGCTTGCTTATTTCACCAACGCCACCATTATTATCATATGTTACATTTTTAGTATAAATTGCATATAAGTCAGTGTTTTTGTTTATTGTTATTAAATCGCCGAAGTTGTATCTAATTTGACCGTCTGAAGTTGTGCTCCAACCAGAAAAAACATAATCACTAGGATTTTTAAATTGGTTGTTAATAATAGTTTCTGTCGTTCCATCGGTAATGTTATTGTATTCAATTTTATCCGAACTTCCATTATTTGCGTGATATATAAGATAGTAAAGTTTAGTTACATATAAATTATTATTTTCAATATAAGTTTGCAAATCATTATTTAAAATGTTTAAATTTAAAACAAGTTGTTCTATGCTTGAAGATAATGTTGTGCTAAATAACAACGAAGACCCTAAACTGTTTTGATGTAAATAAACACTTATAGGCTGATTTATTTCACAATTAACTATAAAACTGTTTCCAATAATAGTGCAAATATCTTGTTCTTCATTGTTTATAACATTGTTTTCCATTACAAAATTTCCATTAATTGTAATGTTTCCATTCATATAAATTCCAGCACCTAATGGTGAGGAATTTGCAAAGGCTTTTGCTGTGTTATTGCTAATATTTCCACCATTAATAATAATTGAACCTTTGTTTAAATATAAAGCACCACCGAAATTGGCACAGTTATCACTTATCGTTCCACCATTTATTGTCAAATTAGTTTTATTGCCAGCATATATTGCACCACCTAAATTTCGTGAAGTGTTATTAATAATGCTTGCGCCATTATTTATTTCAATACTACAAGCGTTGTTTGATGTGTTTATCGCACCACCATTGTAAGCATTATAGTTGTTTTGCAAAATTGCATTATTATTTAGAATTAAATTTCCACTTACAATTTCTATTAAACTTGCCGAACTAAAAAAGTTACTACCATCTATTGTTATATTTGTTAATGTAAGTGTTCCACCATTTATTAAAAACAATGCTCTGGTAAAATTATCTGCCCGTTTTACTATTGCACCATTTTCAATAGAAAACTGTTGCTCGTCTGTTATCTCAATGGTTTGATTAACTAAAATAACACCATTTTCAGCAACAGCAGATTTGGCTTCATCGAATGTTTGATATGGGTTGCTTTTCGAGCCTTTTTCGCTTGAAACATTGGTTACAACTCCACCAAGCCAAACTTCATTACTTAAAGCATTAACACTTGTTAAAGTTTGGTTGTTATTTGTTGGCATTAAAAGAAAACAGCCAAACATTAAAATGGCTAAAATGGTTATATAAAATGTTGTATTAAAAACATATTTTAATTTTATCATAGGTTGCACCTTTTTAATTTTTTTCTTTTTTAAAAATGGCAATTTGTAAAATATAAAAATATTATAAGTTTATCTAAATAAAAGTCTATAACTAGTGTATCATTTTTTTTGCAAAAGTATATCAAAATATAGCAAAATTTTTTAAAATTACTTTAATTTATTTGTTTAAATTTATATTTGACATTTTGGGGCATTGCTGTTAAAATTTTATCAGGAAAGGTGAAAATGGAAGTTATACAAAAAGGCTGTGTTGCATCAGTAACAAGAACTTGTTGGAAAATTATAGATAAAAACTCATTATGCGTTTTTGATGCAATTTTAAACAATAGTTATAAGTGTGAAGATTTGCCATTGGTTGGTGATAATGTTGAATATATAACAGACCAATGGGGCAACAATTTTATAATTAATTTACTTCCACGAAAAAATATAATCAAAAGATATTCAAAAAACATTAATAAACCACTTGTTGCAAATGTTGATATTGTGTTTGTGGTAAGCAGTTTAAATAAAGATTTTGAATTAGAAAAATTAGAGAGATTGGCTTTGCTAGGGGTTAGTGGTAATGCAAAAGTGGGTTTTATTTTAACAAAAGTTGATAAATGCCCTAATATTGATACTTATATAAAAGAATTAAAAAAACGATTTAAAACAGAACCGATTTTTGCAATAAACAGCAAAAACAAAGCAAGTGCCGTTGAAATTTTTAAGTTTTGGAAAGAAGGCGAAACTGCAGTATTTATGGGCAGTTCGGGTGTTGGGAAATCAACACTTGTAAACACATTGCTTGATAAAGAAATTTTAAAAACTGCCGAAGTAAGAGATGTTGACGACAGGGGAAAGCACACAACAACAGCAAGATATCTTATTGCTATAGAAGGGGAGCGTTGGGTTATTGATACCCCAGGAATAAGAAGTATCCAAAGCACAACCGAAGCAGACCCTGTTGATATTTTTGATGAAATTAGAGAATTGGAAAAACAATGTAAATATAAAGATTGCTCACACACAAAAGAAGATAATTGTGCTGTTTTGAATGCTTTAGAAAATGGAAATTTAGATAAAATTATTTATGAAAGATTTATAAAACTTAAACAAGGTTTAAATGTTGGAACAAAACAAGCAAAAACATTAGAGAAAAAACAGTCAAAACTGTTAAAATCAAAAAGAATACAAAGTAAAAACAAAAAAATATTAAACAAAAAACACCAATAATGGTGTTTTAATTTTTGCTAGGTGGCAGTGTTGCTTGTCCACTAATTTGCTTATTTAATTCATTTAAAAAATTTTTCAAACTTTCCATTTTTTGTGATTTAACAATATCTTGTAATTTTATTAAAGTGTTTAAACTTTGTGTTTGACTGCTTGCAAGTTTAAGTTGAGTGTCTTTAAGGTCTGTGCTTAATTTATTGTTTTGTATAGATAATTCTTCTATAATTAATTCTTTTTTTCTTAAATTAATAAGTGCTTTCTTTAATGTTTCGTTTGCATATTCTGTTTTTCGGTGCAAACTTTCTGAAACTTCTTGTTCAGCATTTATTTTTACTAATCTAACAAGACCAGCAAAAAGTGCTTGAATTTCAGAGTCTTTAAGCCCTTTCTGTTGTCTTGGCATACTAATTATTTTGCCAAGGTCAACTTCTTTTTTAGCATAAGGATTACGCGTTTTTATGCCCTTATTTTCTAGTTCTTGCATAACTTGTTTTGTTAAATTTGGTTGTTTAGTTATAATATTGCGATACTTATTTTGATATCTTATCATAAGTTCAGAATTTTTATTGCTTAATTTTTCACAAACTGCACGCACAGAACAAGGTGGGTCGTTAGGTAAAATTGCTTTTAAAAGTTCAATTTCTTCCTTATCTGAAAAATGTTTTGAAGAAAAAACATTAACTAATTCATTTTGATTTATTCCAAGTTTTTCACATATTTGAGAATTATTTTTTGCAAGTTTAACTAATTTATAATAATAATTTCTAACACTAAAAGTTTGTCTTCCATTTTCCTTTGCCCAATTATTAAAGGCAGTTGTTAGGGGAATATGTTTATTGTTTGCAATATATTTAACTAAACTTTTAGCAAGTGAAATTTGCCAACCTAATATTTTTGACTTTGTGTTTTTCATTTTATCTCCTTTTTAGTTTGTTACTATAATTCTTGACTAAAAAATGAAATTTATTATAAATATTTTGGAATAATTAAAAAGTTTATAAAATATCTTAAAATAAAGACATTATAATTTTTTAGAACTTATTTATTATAAAAGTTATTATTCTATTTATTTTTAGGTTTTATAAGAACTAAAAGGAAGGTGATTATGAGTATATTTTTGCATATTTTTTGTGCATTTCCTGCACTTATAAAACTTAACAAACAAGAATTAGGAATCTTAGAAAGTGTGGAAGAAAAAATTACTGTTGAGACCGATGAAGAAGATTTTTTATTAGAAGTTTATCCAATAGATAATTCAAACAATTTTAAATTTATTCCTTTTTTTGCAAAAATAAAAAGTGAAAATAAAACCTTATCTAGTTCTAGTGATTATGTTGTTATAACTGATTTTGATAATGGACATTATGAAATCAATATAAGTCCTATGCAAATAAATTTAAACAACAGTGCCCAAATAGTTTCGTTTGAACATCTTGCTCCAAGTGTAACAGCACAGTTGCTTGATAAAGGAAATTTTGAATTAAATATTTGGTCTGAAAATTTACACTTTAATTTTCCTGTAAGTGAGAAACTAATTGAACATAAACTTGAATTTTTACAATCAAGAAATAAAGATTTTGTTTTTTTAAGTGGAAAAACACGCAAAAACAAAGATTATTTAATGGTTATTTGCAATTATTTTTGCAATCTTGAAATAATTGCTGATAAAATTGAAAAGACTGAAAATGAAATTTCTTCATTAAGTAATTTATATGATATTGCAAACCACGGTATAGTTCAACGCTATGAATTAAAAGAAAAAGGCTTTGAATTAGTTGATGAATATACTGTTTTTACAGAAGGTAAACCATTTTTAACAACCAATAGAAACATTATACCTTGGGCTTTTATGGAAGCAGTTAATATAGGCGATATTAAACTTGCAAGGCAATACTTAGATGATGACCTTAACAGAATACTTAGCGATGAGCATATCAGTAAGTATTTCGGAGATTATTCTGAGATAGTTTGGAATAAATATCAAAACAAGCCTGAAACTTTGTGTTTAATTTATAATGGGAACCCAAGAACTACAAAAGTTTATGAATTTCAAATAAAACAAAATAAGATTTATAATATAGTCAATTTAGATTGATAAAATGTTTAATTTTATGTATAATAAATATAGTTTTGTTTAACGCAAAACTATATTTTCAAAAGTGCGTAATAAATATAATTAAAAAGTTTTATTATTAATTTAAAATAGTTTTAATTATATTAGATTAAAAAGTCTTATTTCAAAATTAATAATAAATATTTAGCGTTTTAAAGTTGCTTTTGAAATTATAAATTGTAAGTTTTAAATTTTAATTTTCTGTAAATTAAATTTAAAAAACTTAAGTTTTAGCGACATAATTTGAATTAGAGTTTATGTAGATACAATGATTGCTTTTGTGTTTTCATAAATTTTACGTAAACTAAATATATGGTGTAAATTTAATTGGTAGTAATTTAAGTTTATAATTTTACCACAAAAAATTTAGTTATTAAGGTTTAAATAGTTATTTGTTTTTTGCAAATGTGTATAGCACTTGCTTACAAAACATTTAATAATATAAATATAGGGGTTGATAATTTAATGGATTATCTTGTAATGTATTGGATAATGGGAATTGTAATGATTCCTGGAATTATATTTGCTATTATTGCGCAATCCAAAGTTTACAGTGCTTATCACAAATGGAGAGATGTTCCAACACAAAAAGGAAGAACAGCAGCACAAGTGGCACGAGAAATTCTAGACCAAAATGGGCTTTATGATATAACAGTTATAAAAACTCCTGGAGAAATGACCGACCATTTTGACCCAAAGAAAAAAATTGTTGCGTTAAGTGAAGGGGTGCACGACAGTTCAAGTGTTGCTGCGTTAGGTATTGCAACTCACGAAGTTGGGCACGCAATTCAACATTCTAAAGGTTATTTACCAGCAAAAATAAGGTTGGCGTTGGTTCCGTTTATCAATATTTCATCTAACCTTTTATGGCCAATTTTGTTTATAGCTATTATTTTTAATGTAATAGGAAGCACCGGTTTTATTGGCTACATTTTTATGTGGATAGCAATAGTTTTCTTTGGATTAACTTTGTTATTTAGTTTAATAACACTGCCAACAGAACTAGATGCATCTAAACGCGCTTTAAATATATTAACAGAACAACAATATTTAGAAGGTGAAGAACTTGTAGGCGCAAAAAAAGTTTTAAAAGCAGCAGCACTTACTTATGTTGCAAGTTTGGTAAATGCTATTTTAACAGTTTTAAGGTTTGTTTTAACAATTATCGCGCTGAAAGATAGATAATTATAAAAAACATAAAAAATGCCAAAAAATTGGCATTTTTTTATTAAAATTATAACATTTTTTAAATGTTATTTAATTTTATCTTTATAAAATGATTATAAAATTATTTGTAATAAAAGTTAACTTGTTGAAATTTTACAACACTAAGTCTATATAAGTAACATTTAATTATATTTAAAAACTTTTAATTTAATGTTGACTTTTGTTTTTATTTGCTATATAATTATTATTGTATTCAAACTGTTATGTTTTATATTAAGACAGGAACTTTGGTTCCGAATAATACATACAAAGTAAACAAGAAAAATTTAATATGCGCTGTTAGCTCAGCTGGATAGAGCGTTGGTCTAAGACAAGCAAGGAGACGAGTTTTCAAACGCTTGCATTTGAAAATCGGGCTTGCGAAGTCGCCTTAATATAAAACACTAGTATGAAATACGAAAAGCGAAGCGAGTTTTATATTAAGACAGGAACTTTGGTTCCGAATAATACATACAAAGTAAATAAGAAAAATTTAATATGCGCTGTTAGCTCAGCTGGATAGAGCGTTGGTCTACGGAACCAAAGGCCAGGGGTTCGAATCCCTTACAGCGCGCCAAAGAAAATCGCATTACAAAGGCATTTTATAGGGATTTTAGAATATTTTCTAATATCCCTTTTTTATACTTTTTTTATAATAAAATTATTAATTTTATATGTAAATTATTATATGATTTAAAAGGTTTATTCACATTTAATTAGTTAATTAAAATTCTTTTTTTGTAAATTGTAAAATAATGTATTTTAAGTTTTTATTTTATTGCTTTTATGTTAAAATTATTGAAGTGGGAGGGGAGTATGAATGAAGTTATAGAATGTTTAATAACTAGAAGAAGTTGTAAAAATTATAAAGATAAACAAATAGATAAAAAAGATTTAGATTTAATTTTAAAAGCAGGAACATATGCTGCCAACGGAAAAGGACAGCAATCTCCTATAATCATAGTTTTGCAAGATAAAGAAAAAATTAAGCAATTATCTAAAATAAATGCTGAAATTTTAGGCGCAAATGTTGACCCTTTTTATAATGCTCCAACAGTGCTTATTGTTATGGCAGATAAACGAGTTTTCACTTATGTTGAAGATGGAAGTTTGGTTATTGGAAATCTTATGAATGCAGCACACAGTTTGGGGCTTGGCTCTTGTTGGATACATCGAGCAAAAGAAGAATTTGAAACACCAGAAGGAAAGGCGCTTTTAAAAGAGTGGGGCATTGATGAAAACTATGTTGGCATAGGTCATTGTTTGCTTGGATATGCAAATGAAGAGCCTAAAATACCAGCTAAAAGAAAAGAAGATTATATTCGTTTTGTATAATTTAAAAGTTTAAATAATTTTTATAAATTTATTTTGTAATTTTTAAATTTAATGCCGTTTTAAATTAATATGAATTTAATAAAAACAAGTAGTTTAAATATATAATAAAATATTTACAAATTGTGTAAAAACAAAAGAATTTAATGCTGTTTTAAAAGCAAAATAAAAAGAACTTTAACAAATTTTGTTAAAGTTCTTTTTTGTATGTTCAAAATTATAGCGTATAAATATTTTATTTGTTTTATCTTACTATATTTTATAGTGTTTAATTATATATATGTATATCTACCATATTCAATTATTGCATCATAAATACATTCTGCAATTTTAGCATGACCAGAATCATTTGGGTGAACGGAGTCATTAAATGTATCTGCAGTAAAGTTGCATAAATTTAGTAAATCTATAAATTGAAAACCGTAATGCTGAGCACGTTCTTCAAGAATATCACTAAATTCTTGCAAAGTATAGCCACCACCATAAACATAACTTCCATCTAAATCACTGGTTGTAGGTGTTGGGCTACAAATAAAAACAGAAGTGTTACTGTTTATAAGTTTTTCAACTATAGAAGAATACATAACATTAATTGCACCATATATAGTAGTTGTATCCGTAGAATTAATTTCACCTAAATTTCCCCAAATATCAGATGAGTTTCTAATATCATTTATACCTAAAAACACTATTAATATTTCTGTATCTGTAGATATTGAATCAACATCATTTATTCTTGAAGCATCAGTAAAGGTTTCATCACTGGTATTTAAATTACGTCCAGTGCAATATCCCGTGTTTCCTATGCCTTTATTTTCAAGAGTCATTCCTAATTCACTTGATAATAAACTTGAATATTTATATGAAGTGCTTGAAGCACCTGAACCTGCCGTTATTGAGTCGCCAAATACTGTTATTATTTTATCATTTAAATAAGTAAGATATGCTTCTTTAGTGTTTTCGTAATAGCCAAAATCAGTTATTGTTAATTTACAAGTTTTTCCGTTCATAAAAGTATTGAAATAATATGCTGTGCCATCTTCAATATTATAATCTGGAACATATTGACTGCTTGTATCAATATCAATTAGTTTTCCATCAATATAAAGCTCTAATGTGTCATTTAAAACAAGTCTTATGGTATAGTTAACAGAACCAAAAATATTATATTCAGAATTAATTGTTGTAAGCCTTGGAGTATTATTAGTATTTACACCTAAATAACTTAATGTAGTGTTAGCACTATATGACCAATAATTATATTCTCCTGAGTAATAATATGCAGAGTTTTGCAAGCCTGTGTGTTCAATAGCATTATCTAACCATTCTTGTGTAGAAATTCCAAATAAAAATTGTTGAAGGCTGGTTTCATTAATTGTAAATTCAATAGTCATACCTTTATATAATGGGGTAGTTATTACTCCAACATTAGACATACCACCAGCAGTAAACACATTATTATCAAAGTTAGGTGTATAAGATGGTTGACCTTCATAAATCGTTATTGGTTTCATTGCTAAGAAGTCTTCATAAATTGGAGTATAGTTAATTTCTTCAAGACCTATATATGTATATGTGAAATTTGTTTCATTATCAGTGCATTGTTCCGAAGTTATATTTTCACCATTTGTTGAATTAAAATGATTAAATTGTTGTAAATTTTTATACTTTAATGCACTAAATGTTTTTTCCATTGCAAATTCTATATTAACATCATCGTTAACAATATATTTATCTTCATTAAGTGATGCGCCTGTTACATTAAATTTATTAACTTCAAAACCATCTGCAAGTTCGTATTCAATTGTTATAATATCGTTGTAATGCAGGGTTGGAGCAATTGATTCACTTGTATAAACAGTTCCATCTTGAGTAATTACTTTTATACGCTCTGTCATATTTAAATCATATTCTATATAGGTAGGTTCATATTTTGCGTATGCAGTAATATTATTTGTAACATTATTTAAATCAACTTCATTTCCACTTGCATCAAACCAACCAACAAATTCATAAGTATAGGTTTTATCTGCTGTTTTGCTTGGGTTTGCAACAGAAACAATTGAACCATGTGTTACATCATTTTTTGAAAATAGGCTTGTTGTTTTGTTCTCATCGAAAAGTGCAACAACATAGGTATTTATTTCTTCAGTGTAAACAATATTCATATTTCCTGTTACTTTAAATGTTCCACTTGATATGTCAATATCACCATTTGCAATAATAGATTTTATATGATACCCTTCGGTTACATTGGTTTGTATTGTTAAAATATCATTGTAATGAATTTTAGAACCATCATAAAGTTCTACATCATCTTTGAATACGGAAATTTTTGAAGGGTTATTAATAGAAAGGGTATAATTTATTAAATTTTCTTTAAAATGTGCATAACCGGTTATGTTAGTGGTTATTTTTGTTAAATCTAATAAATCTCCATTAGAATCAACCCAGCCATCAAAAATATATGATGCACGCAAATCTGTTTCTCTTGTTGGAATAACATCTATGGTTACACCATCTCCATGTTCTACATTTGTTAAGTAAAGTTGAGTTCCATCATAATTTAAAAGTCTTACAGAATACTTATATGGTTCTTCATAATATGATATTGAAACATCTCCAATAACTTTATAGTAAGAGTTGGTTCCTTCAACTTTTTCAAGTCCAGAATAATTTGTGTTGGTTATTTCGTGTCCTTCGCTTCCTTTTATGTTAACTTCAAGTTGGTCTCCATAATATAAAACAGAACCAGTAGTTAAATATGTATCATCACGAATAACTTCAACTTGGTCGTAACTTGCAATTGAATTGCCATTTGCCATAATATTTAAAGAATATTCACGCTTATTTGCTTCATATGTAGCATATGCTGTTATATCTTTATTAATAAATGCTAAAAGAACATCATTTCCGTCTTCATCAACCCAACCCGAAAAAGTGTAAGTATATTCGGCATCTGCATTTTTAGTTGGTGGGACAATTTGTGTTATAGACGAGCCTGTTTCCACTGTGTCTGCATAAATAATGGTTTTTCTATCTTCATCTAAAAGCAAAACCGAGTGTGTTCCAGGTTCTCCACACGCAAACAAAAACAAACAAGAAAAAATCATTCCGAATGCTAGAAGGACAGTGAGAACTAAGTTTCTTATTCTCTTTGTTTGTAATAATGTTTTAAAATTCATATATACCTCCTAAAATTAGTTTATCAAATTAAAACATTTTTTTACAAATGATTACAAAAAATTTTTTAAAAAATAATTTAAAATTCAAATTAAAATAAAAACCACAACAAATGTGGCTTTTTATTTAGTATTTTAATTATTAAATAAATTTTCAAATTCTGTAATTTTATTGTTTATGGTTTCAAAAAATTGTTGATAGAATTTATCATCGTCTATATCAATACAAAGTGATTGTAAAAATTGAGTTGGGAAATATTTGTTTGTTCCTTTTAAGAACTGCAAATAGTTTTCTTTTGCATTCTTTTTATTTTCAATAATGTTAGTTGCAAAGTTTGTTGCAATCATAAATGCTAACGCATATTGCCATACATAATAACTTACATTATAGTAGTGAAAAATGTTTTCCCATCTTAATGTGTTAAATGTGCTGTAATCTATAATATTTTCAAGACCTTGCTTGTTAATTTGAAGCCATTTATCGTTTAATATTTCCTTAGATAGACTTTCATCATTTTCAAGTGCTTTATAGCAAAAATCTTCAAACTCCGAGTATTTAACTTGATTAAATATTACACTGTTAATGTCGTTAATTTGTTTTGATAACACATTAATTTTTTCATCTTCTGATTGACTGTGTTTTAAAAGATAGTTAGATAAAATAATTTCATTAAATAAACTTGCCACTTCTGCAATATAAATAGGAAAATTAGAGTTTTGTTTTTCTTGGTTTTGTTCGGTTATATAGTGCTGAATGGCATGACCTAATTCGTGGGCTAGGGTATAAACGCTTTCAAGGTCATCATTCCAATTTGTTAAAATTATATAGGTTTTGCCATATCTTCCCCAAGTGTATGCGCCACTTCGTTTGTGTTCTTTAGGGTAAACATCAATCCAATGTTCATTTACGGCTTTATCTATTAAAGCAACATAGTCTTCTCCCAAAATGCTCATTGCATTTTTAATTAAAGATATACCTTCTTCATAACTATACTTTTTATTATTTTTAATAATATCTATATTCATATCATAGGTAAACATAGGATTAAAATTTAAAATTTTCTTCTTTAAACCAAAATATCTAGTTACAAAATTTATATTTTGTTTTGTGTAATTTATTATATTGTTGTAAACTTGAGGACTGGTTTTATAGGTTGATACAGATTTGTCTAGAACAGATTTATATTTTCTTATTTTTGAAATAACAACATTTTGTTTAAGTTGATAAATAAAATTAATTGCCATACTGTTTTGATAAGATAAATATGCTTCTTTAACACTTAAAGACACATTTTTTCGCAGTTCACGGTCGTTTGAAAAAAGATATTTATTAATAACACCAGAAGTAATTTTGTGTGCAACACCATTTTCATCAGTTGCATCTTGATACTTAACATCGCCAAAGAAACAACTTGAATAAACATTTTTAAAACCAACAGAAAAACTTCCTACTTGAGCTAAAATTTGTTCTTCAGCCTCACTTAAAGTATGTTCATTTTCATCTATTATTTTTTCAATTTCAAGTTTCCAATTTTCAAAATTTTTATCTTTCAATAGTGAACGCAAATAATCATTTCCTAAATGTTTAAATTCAGGGTAAACAAAAGCAAGTTTACTAGAAATTTTACTGCCCATATTCATAACTTTTTGTGATAATTGCTGAAAACTTTGGTCTGTTTCTTCTATATCTTTACTTGCTAGGGCATAGATATAGCAATCTTCAAAAATACTTTCAGTTTCTTGTTCTTTTTTCCAAAATTCAAGTAAAGTAGAAGGATTGTTAAGTTTGCCTTTATATTTAACCAATTCTTCCAATTTAATATCTATTTGTTTAAGTTTATTTTCGCAATCGTTTATATCTTTACAAAATTTTGTTAAGTCCCAATCAAATTTATTTTGTTCCATAATTTTCCTTTTAAGTTATTCTGTTCTTAATGCAATAACAGGGTCTTTTTTAGATGCTACTTTTGCAGGGAATAGCCCAGCAATAAAGGTTAAAAGCATACTTATAGCAATTAATATAACAGCACCCAAAGCTGGAAGTTTGGCAACTCCACTTATACCAGCAAGCGATTGAATTATTATGTTTATAGGTATTGTTAATATAAGCGTTATAACAATTCCAAGCACACCAGCCGTTAATCCGATTATTAAACTTTCTGCAGTAAACACGCGTTTAACATCGCGTTTTGATGCACCAACCGAACGCAATACACCAATTTCTTTTGTTCTTTCAATAACTGAAATATAGGTTATTATGCCAATCATTATTGAAGAAACAATTAATGAAACACTAACAAAAGCAATTAATATATAAGTGATAGATGAAATTATTGTTGAAATTGAGTTCATCATTGTGCCTATTGTGTCGCTGTAAGTAACCACTTTGCTTTCTTCACCAGCACTTACACATTTTGCGTTATAGTTGCTTATAAAGTTTGATATACTGTTTTTTGCTTCAAAATCTTTTGGATAAATGTAAATACCTTGTGGGGTAGTCATATCTACATAACCAAGTTGAGAAAGTGCTGTTTCTTTTGTTGATTCAAGCGTGAATGGCTGATTAGTTATAATGTTTGTAGTATCATTATTAATTTGCGCTTGAACAATTTCGCGTTGATTGTTTAATGCTACTATATATTCTGTAAGGGAAGAGTTATATGCAATACAAGTATCAATCGTGGTAGCACTTGCATCGGCTTTTTCGCGAATGATACCAGCAACTTTAATAGTAATTCCTTTGGTGTCATATAAGTTTTGAATTTTTTCATTATAAAGTTCTGGGTTTGTTGTTTTTAAAGTTCTAATGTCTAAATATGTTCCATCATTTTGATACTCAAAATAATCAGATTCTAAAATAAGTTTATATTCCAAATTCAATAAATCTGCATATTCAAAAGTTGTAGTTATTGGTTTTGGGTCTTCATTGTTAATGTAGTTATCTAACAAAGTATTTAAATCTTCTTGATTTAAAAGTCCAAGTCCATATAAAGTATAATCACTTATTTCATTGTTTTCATCTATAACTATCATAATTTCGTTATATTTTGTTGCCCATTTACTGCCTTCACCAACAAGTTCATATTGCGATTGCAAAAGTTCTTGATTATCCAGCATTTCAGACCAAAATTCGTTTTTATAATATGAACTTGAAGAGCCAAACATACGATCTAAAAGGTTGTATCTGAATAGTTTATCAGGAGATGTCATAATATCTGGGTGAGAATCAGGGTAGGCAGCAATTATATCAGAAAATACTGTGGTTGGGTTTGCACAAATAAGCCCGTTTTGAGAACTGTTGTAATATGCATTAATATTTGCCCCATAAACATATTGAATAGCAGAAGCATATTTTTCAAGTTCTTCTTTTCCTTCATTTTCAATATATTTTTTAAAAGATGCTAAATCACTTGAACTTGATGATGCGTTAAACTTACTTAACATATCAGTAAGTTCTTGTTTTGTGTAAACTTTATCATCTCCGTGTTCAGTGCTTCCGCCGTTAGAGTTTACAAAAATTTGCATTAAAGAAGCCATATCATAATTACTGTTAGTTAATTGAACTGGATATGAACTTAATGTGTCCCGTTGAATTTGATTTACATATGTTGAAAACCCACTTGAAATAGCAAGAACTAAGGCAATACCAATAATTCCAATACTTCCAGCAAAAGAAACCAAAATTGTTCTTGCCTTTTTAGTTAAAAGATTTTTAAAACTAAGTGAAAGTGCTGTAAAGAATGACATTCTTTTCTTTTTATTCTTTTTTGCTTGTTGTTTTTTATTAAGTTCACTGTCATCAGCAATACCAAGCAACTTTTCGCTTTGCTTTTCTTCATCATCGGCAGTATATGGGTTAGAGTCATCAATAACTTTTCCGTCTAAAAGTTTAACTATTCTTGTTGAATATTGTTCAGCAAGTTCTGGGTTGTGTGTAACCATTATAATAAGTTTATCGTTTGAAATTTCTTTCAGTAAATTCATAATTTGAACACTTGTTTTACTGTCAAGTGCACCTGTTGGTTCATCTGCTAATATAATTTCAGGGTCATTAACCAAAGCCCTTGCAATAGCAACTCGTTGCATTTGCCCACCAGATAACTGATTTGGTTTAACATCAAGTTTGTCTTTTAATCCAACCTTTTTAAGCACTTCAGTTGCACGCCTTTTGCGTTCTGCTTTGCTAACACCTGAAAGAGTTAAAGCAAGTTCAACATTTTGCAGAACGGTTTGGTGTGGAATTAAGTTGTAACTTTGAAATACAAAACCAACCGAGTGGTTTCTATAATTGTCCCAATCGGAATCTTTAAATTCTTTTGTTGATTTATTGTTTATAACTAAATCTCCACTTGTATATTTGTCAAGACCACCAACAATGTTTAAAAGGGTGGTTTTACCACACCCAGAAGGACCAAGCACCGACACGAATTCACTTTTTCTAAATTCAATGTTTATGCCTTTTAAAGATTCTACTTGTTGATAGTTTTTGTCTTTCTTTTTCCCAAGTTCATAAACCTTTTTAATGTTTTTTAATTTTAACATTTTTTCCACCTTAATTTCAACTAAATTTATTATAGCAGACTTTTCAATAATAGGTAAGCATATTAACTTGTTTTTAAAAAAATTTACTATAAAATTTTTATATAATTTATAACTTAAATTTAGCATAACAATTTTGTATTTTAATTATTTTATGATAAAATTTATTTATTGATATTTTAAAATTTTAAAAGTGGTGGATTTATGAATGTTTTTTCTAAACTTAATGAAGTTATAGATTATATAGAACATCATTTAGATGAGGATATTGATATTGGTTTACTTTCAAAAATGGTTGGAATTAATGAAGATACATTTAAACGCTTTTTTAATTTAATTTGCGATTTTTCAATAACCGACTATATTAAACAAAGAAGATTAACGGTTGCAACTGAAGATTTAAAAACTGACACTGTTTTAAATGTTGCAGTATAATATGGATATAGCAGTTCTGAATCATTTAGTAGAGCGTTTTACAAATTTCACGGTATCTTGCCAAAAGATATTAAAAATTCAAAAAATTTAAAATTAAACGCAGTTTTGCCATTGAATTTTGATGATTTTAAAACAGATAATTTTAATTTAGAATATAAAATTCAAAATTTTGCAAATTTAAGTTTATATGGGAATTTTATTGTATGTAACATTAATGAAATTTCAACAAAGGTAAATAATGAGTGGAAAAAGTTTAAAGAAAAATATCCAAACCAAAAGTTTTACTATGGCGTATTAGATTATATAGA